>CAYXQB010000177.1:0-7396 GCA_964466435.1 uncultured Flavobacteriaceae bacterium
CCTGACGACGCGCTTGATGCAGGTGGCCTCATGGCTGCTCGTGCAACGCGCCGTCTCGGAAGGCGAGATGACGCCCGAAGAAGCGGGCAAGGACAAATACCGTCTGGGCGCGCGCGAAATCTGCCGCGGCCGGCGCGCGGAAAACGCCGACCTGCTGCCCGCGAAGCTCCTCGATCTGTTGGAGCGCAGCATGAACCTCTACGAGCGTGTCGAACGCCTCGATCAGCTTCTCTACGGCAAGGAAGCGGCGCCGACCGCGCCCAGCGTCCACCACCAATTCAACCGCCTGCAAGCCGCCTTCGGCGCAGCCGAGTAACCAGCTACGGGGTGTCATTCGCAAAAAGCGAAGACGCAAAAAAGGGCGGTCCGAAAGGACCGCCCTAAAATTTTGCACTTGGTGGGCGCTTGGCGATTCATCAGGTGCGGTGTGCTTCTTCGCAAGACTGCCAGCACTTCATGCACACGAAAAAGGCCCACATTCGTGAGCCTTCCGAACTTCGCAGCTTGTATGAGGCCGCGGAACAATCCGCAGCAAACGCGAACTACTTCTTCGCGACGCCCAGGCCTTCGAACTTCTTGTTGAACTTCGACACGCGGCCCGCGCGGTCGAGGAGCTGCTGCCCGCCACCGGTCCAGGCCGGGTGCGTGGTCGGGTCGATGTCGAGGGTCATTACGTCGCCCTCGGCCCCCCACGTCGAGCGCGAGAGATACTTCGACCCGTCGTTCAGAAGAACGGTGATGTAGTGATAATTGGGGTGGCCGTCTTTCTTCATCGGTCGAAGCCTTGGCTAAACGCAAAAGGGCGGAAAAGAGCGGGCGGATATAGCCAAAACCCCACTGCGGCGCAAGACCGCGGAAAACCTCGACCGCCGCCCTAGCGACCCCGTAGGGCGCCTGCCATATAGAGCCAACGCAGAAATCACCCGGAAAGCCTAAGGCTTGAGCGAAAACAGAGGCGCCGAATTTGCCGCCGCCGTCCAGCGCGAGGCGCAAGGTCGCAGCCGCGGCCGCGACGTGCGCGTGCTGCGCCGCCTCTTGCCGTTCATGGCGCCCTACAAGGGCTACATCGCCGCCGCGCTGGGCTTCCTCCTCTTGTCGACCGCCGCGACCTTAACGATCCCGCGCGCGGTCCAGCAGATGATCGACCACGGCTTCTCGAAGGAGAACGCCGGTCTGATCGACCAGTACTTCCTGTTCGTCCTGGCGGTCGCCGTCGTCTTGGGGCTTGCGACCGCCGTCCGCTTCTATTTCGTGACCTGGATCGGCGAGCGCGTGATCGCCGACATCCGAAAGGCCGTTTACAACCATATCCTGAGCTTGAGCCCGGCGTTCTTCGAGGTCACGCGCACCGGCGAAGTCCTTTCGCGCCTGACCACCGACACGACCTTGATCCAAACGGCGGTCGGCTCTTCCGTCTCGATCGCGCTGCGCAATCTGCTGATGATGGTCGGCGGCTTGACCATGCTCTTCATCACCAGCGCAAAGTTGACCGGCCTCGTCCTGGTCACCGTCCCGCTTGTGATTGTGCCGCTGATTCTGATGGGCCGTGTGGTCCGCAATCTGTCCCGAAAAAGCCAAGACCGTGTTGCCGACACGAGCGCCTACGCCGCCGAAACCATCAACGCGGTGCAGACGGTCCAGTCCTTCACCCATGAACCGATCGACCGCACCCGGTTCGGCGCCACGGTCGAGGACACCTTCGCTACCGCCATCAAGCGTGTCCGTGCGCGCGCGGCGATGACGGCTCTTGTGATCGTCCTGATTTTCGCAAGCATCGTGGGCGTGCTGTGGATCGGCGCGCAGTCTGTTCTCACAGGCACAATGACGGCGGGCGTACTTGTCCAGTTCATCTTCTATGCGATCATGGTGGCTTCAAGCGCGGGCGCTCTGTCCGAGGTCTGGACGGAAGTCCTGCAAGCCTCCGGTGCTGCCGAGCGGCTGATGGAACTGCTCTCGACCAAGCCGCAAGTTGAAGTGCCGGCCGCTCCCGTCGCGATGCCCGCGCCGCAGGGCCGCGTGCGCTTCGAGCGCGTGACGTTCGAGTATCCGATGCGCCCCGGCATCTCGGCGTTGAAGGACTTCTCGCTCGAAATCAATCCGGGCGAAACGATCGCGCTCGTGGGGCCGTCAGGTGCCGGCAAGACGACGGTCTTCCAACTCCTCCAACGTTTCTTCGATCCGCAAGCCGGCCGCATCCTGATCGACGGCGTCGATATCAGACAGGCGGCGCCCACGGATGTGCGAACCCGCCTCGCGCTCGTGCCGCAAGAAACGGTCATCTTCGGCGACACCGCGTTCGAGAACGTCCGCTACGGCCGGCCGGACGCGACCGAAGCCGAAATCCGCGCCGCCGCCGAAGCCGCCCAAGCATCCGAATTCATCGAGAAGCTCCCGAAGGGCTACCACACCTATCTCGGCGAGCGCGGCGTCACACTCTCCGGCGGTCAGCGCCAGCGCGTCGCGATCGCGCGTGCGATCCTGCGCGACGCGCCGATCCTGCTTCTCGACGAGGCGACCAGCGCACTCGACGCCGAAAGCGAACGCCTGGTCCAAATCGCGCTCGAAAACCTGATGCAAAAGAAAACGACGATCGTCATCGCCCATCGCCTAGCGACCGTCCAGCGCGCCGACCGCATCGTGGTCCTCGACGAAGGCCGCATCGTCGCCCAAGGCACGCACAAAGACCTCGTCGCCGGCGGCGGCCTCTACGCAAGACTGGCGCGCCTGCAGTTTGCGGGCATAGCGGCGGAGTAGGGCCACTACCGCCGCGCCGCCACCTCCAGCTCGGCCGCGATCTTCTGCACCGCCGCCTTGATCGCAGCCTTGCGCTCCGGCTCGAGCGCGCGCCAATCCATGCCTCTAAGCGCGCACTCGATGGCGTAGGCGAAGTTGGTGGTTACGCGCTTGCCGAAGTGAAACCGCAGCCGCCGGTAGCTCGCAAGCACGCCGAGCCGGCGCAACGTCTTCACATCGGGAATGCCCGCTTCGATCAGCATCTGCGCCGATGCCGGCCCGAGGCTTGGCAGTGCGGCTAGCGCGGCATGGTGATCGACCGGAAGCTTGCGCGCCACTTAAGTCCCGCGCACGAGCACGTCGACGCGGTCGGTGACGCCGTCCGCCGCACCGCCGAACGCGAGCACATCCACGCGGTCCGGCGTGACGCCTTTCGCCGACAGGTAGTTACGGATCGCGAGCGCCCGTGTCAGCGACAACCGCCGCGCTTCACTGGAAAGATCGCCGGCCCGTCCGCTGAACGCAGCCAGCCGCACGCGCACGGTCGACTGCATCAGCCGCGCGGCCAGATCGTCGAGCAGCGCCTGCGCTTGCTCCGTAATCTCGGTCTTGCCGGTGAGGAAGCGCACGCGGCTCATCACCGCAAACCCGTCGAGCGGATTGACGGTCTTCGAACCCGCGAACGGATCGCGCGCAACGCCGCTGATCTCGACCGGAAACGCCTTCGTATCGGAACTAACGATCGTCATCGGGATCGCCGGTTGCGCGGGCGGAGTCGCGGCGGGTGGGGCAGGCATGGGCTTCGGCGGTGCCGGTGGCGCGACGGCGGCCGTCGCTTGCGGCACGACGAGCGTGCCTTCAACGCGGCCGGCTTCCACCTCAGGTTTCGGCTTGGGCCGCGCCAATGACAGCGGCCGTACATCCGCGGCAGGCTTCGGTCGTGGCGTGGCAACGGGCAGCGCGTCGAGATTGACGGTGATGCCGGCATCGCCTGTATCGGACGGCGCGGGCGCAGTCTCCTGAGCGCCGGCAGCGCCGCACGCAAACACCAGGAACACAACCAAACCGAACCGCATGCGGGGGAGAATACAAGAACCGGGCGAAAAATTCACCCGCGACCGCGACCTTTGAGTAACTTCAGCAACGCGCCGTGCAGGTGCCCGTTCGAGGCCAGAATACTGCCGCTGGTAAGCATGTCTTGCTCGCTCGCAAGGTCGCTGACCAAACCGCCAGCCTCCCGCACGATCACGATCCCGGCCGCGACATCCCACGGCGACAGGCCCCGTTCCCAGAAGGCGTCGTAACGGCCCGCTGCAACCCATGCGAGGTCGAGCGCGGCTGCCCCGAACCGCCGCACGCCTGCGACCTCGGCCATGACAAGCGACAGCTCATCCGAGAACTCTTGGCGCTTGGCTGGCGCGATACCCATGTTGGGAATGCCGGTCGCGACCAGCGCGGTCCCGATCTCGCGCCGCCCGGACACGCGTAGCCGCGTTTCGTTGTGCCACGCGCCCTTGCCCTTTTCGGCAACGAACATGTCGTCGGTCACCGGATTGAACACGAGCCCGGCGACCAGCTGCCCCTCGCGCTCCAACGCGATCGAGATCGCGAAATGCGGCAGGCCGTGTAGGAAGTTCGTCGTCCCGTCGATCGGATCGATGTACCAGCGGTGCGTCTTGTCCGGCCCCTCGATCGTGCCGCCTTCTTCCATGACGAAGCTGTAGTGCGGCCGCGTGCGCAGCAACTCGTCGTGCAGGACCCGCTCGGCCTTCGTGTCGGCCTTCGTGACGAAGTCGGCGATCCCCTTGCGCGAGACCTGCAGCTTCTCGAGTTCGCCGAAGTCGCGCACGATCGCCTTGCCGGCTTTGCGCGCAGCCGCGGTCATCACGTTCATCAGGGGCGTATTGATGGCCATCTAGTCTGCGCGTTTCACGTAAGAGGAATCTTCAGTCGAGACAACGATGCGCGTGCCCGTCTCGATAAACGGCGGCACCATCACGCGCAAACCGCTTTCGAGCTTCGCGGGCTTGTAAGATGACGCCGCCGTCTGCCCCTTAACGACGGGATCGGCCTCGACGATGGTCTGCACCACCTGCGTCGGCAACTTCACGCTGATAGGCCGGCCCTCATAGCTCTCGACCTTGACTTCCATCCCATCGGTCAGAAACGCCGCGCGTTCGCCGATGAAGTCCGCCGCGATCTCGATCTGTTCGAACGTCTCCTTGTCCATGAACGTCAGCATGTCGCCCGACGCATAGAGAAACGTGTACGGCTTGAATTCGAGCTCGATCTGTTCGACGGCCTCGGCCGAGCGGAACCGCTCGTTCAGCTTACGCCCGTCGAACAGGTTCTTGAGTTCGACCTGGTTATAGGCGCCGCCCTTGCCTGGCTTCACGGCTTGGGTCTTAACCGCGACCCACAGCGAGCCGTCGTGCTCGATCACGGCGCCGGGAGAGATTTCGTTGCCTGCGATTTTCATAGTTGACCGGGTGACGAAAAGAGAAAGGGCGGTGGTGCCGCCCTTACGAATGGGCGCGGAACCTATCAGGGGCCGTGCAAGCCTTCAATGCACAGCCGCCCGCCGTTTCGGGCGATTCCGGGACATCGTTAAAGCGCCGCAGCTTCGTCAACGCCGATCGAGCGCGGCCCTGAGCGTCTCGATTTCTTTGCGCAACGAGGAGATCTCCGCGATGACCTCCCGCTGACTCGAGGTCAGCATCTTCTCTTCGGCCACAAGCTCTTCCTTTTGCATCTCCTGCATCGAGTTCGTCAGAACCGCGATGAACAGATTGAGCACCGCGAACACCGAAATCACGATGAAGGGAATGAAGAATAGATAGGCCTGCGGGTGCGTCGTCTGAACCTCGCGCGCGATGTCGGCCCACCCTTCCAGCGTCATGATCGCAAACAGCGTGAACAAGGAATCGCCGAGCGTGCCGAAGTAAGCGGGATGGGCCACCCCGAACAGCTTTGTTGCAATCACCGACCCCACGAAGAACACGACGCCCATGAGCATCGCGATCGATGCCATGCCCGGCAGCGAGTAGAGCAGGGCTTCGACCACGCGCCGCATTTGCGGCAGCAACGACACCAGGCGCAGAACGCGCAGTACGCGCAATGCCCGCAAAACGGCAAGCGGCCCGGAGGCCGGCATGAGCGCGATCCCGACGATGGCCAAGTCGAACACGTTCCAACCGGACCGGAAAAAGCCCCACCGGTAGACCGCCATCTTCACAGCCAGCTCCAACACAAAGACGGCAAGAACGGCTTTGTCGAACGCCATGAGCGCAGGCCCCACCGCCGCCATCACGCTCGGCGACGTTTCGAGCGCAAGCGTAATCGCGTTGATGACGATCAGGATCATGATCGCCGTCGTGAACGCATTCGATTCGATGACAGCCTTCAACTTCTGCATGTTGGCTCACTCCCCTTCAGGCCGATTTGAAATGAAGCGCCGCACCGTAGAATCAAGGCCGGACAAGCTATCGCGAGTGCTCGGGGGCTGCCGCGTCGAAGATCTGATTGAACTGTCGGACGGCCGCCTCAGGCCCTTGCACGTGCTCCCAGACGCCCGCCGCAACCGCGAGGAAGTCTGCGCCCGCCTCGACCAATGGCAGCGCGTTCGCCGTGGTAATGCCCCCGATCGCGACGCAGGGCGCTTCCATGATGTCTTGCCACCAGGTCAGAATCTCTGGTTCTGCCCGCGTCTTCGGCTCCTTCGTGGACGTCGGATAGAACGCCCCGAACGCGACATAGTCCGCGCCGGCCTCGGCCGCCTCCATCGCAAGGTGCCGAGAATTGTGACAAGTCACCCCGACGATCTTGTCCGGCCCGAGCAACGCGCGCGCCTCCGCATAGGGCGCATCCTCTTGCCCGACATGCACACCATCCGCGCCGAGCTTCTGGGCCAGGTCCGGCCGGTCGTTGACGATGAACGCCACATCGTTTGGCGCCGAGATGCGCATCAACCGCTCGCCCGCACGCAAAATCTCGTCGTCTGAAACGCCCTTAAGGCGCAGTTGCAACGAGGCGACGTCACCGCCGCCAAGCGCACGCCGCAACGCCTCGTCGAACGAGGCGTCGAGCGTGGGCGGCGTGATGAGATAGAGGCGGCAGCGAATTAGGCGGCTTCCTTCTCAAGTCCCTGCGCCCAACGCCCAAGGGCAGCGAGGCCGTTCATGCGGGCGCGGTGCGCAAAGGCGCGTTGCGCGGCGGCGACGTTGTCCTTCTTGCCCGACCACGCCTTCTGCGGCGCCGCCTGCAGCGCGCGGCCGTAGGAGAACGTCAGTGCCCAGGGCAGGGGGCCGAGCTTGTTCATCGCGTCGAGATGCGCCGTCGCTTCTTCGTCCGACTGGCCGCCCGACAGGAACGCGATCCCCGGCACCGCCGGCGGCACGCAGTTCTTGAGCATCTTCACGGTCTTCTCGGCGACTTCCTGCACGCCCGCGCGCTTCGCAGCCTTCTTGCCGGCGATCGCCATGTTCGGCTTTAGCACCATGCCTTCGAGCTTCACGTCGGCCTTGTAGAGCTCGCTGAACGTCTCTTTCAGTGCCCACTCGGTGACGTCGTAGCAGGTGTCGATGTCGTGCCCGCCGTCCATCAGCACTTCCGGCTCGACGATCGGCACGATGTTCGCTTGTTGGCAGAGCGCCGCATAGCGCGC
>CAYXQB010000178.1:0-7369 GCA_964466435.1 uncultured Flavobacteriaceae bacterium
GTATAAGGCATATCCGCTCTACCTGGCTCCGCGTGATGAGCGTCACTCATCGAACCGCGGGATATTCAGCTGGTTCTTTGGACTTTTGTTCGGCACGCGCTGAACTGCCGTGCTGCGCCGCAGCAAAAAAGGGGCCCCGAATGGGACCCCTCTTTTTTTGCCAAGGGGCTTGGGCCTACGTCACGAGGACGACTTTGCCCTTCACTTTGCGGTTGGCCATATCGTTCAGGGCTTCGGCGGCTTTGGCGAGCGGGTAGGTTTTGGAGACCGTCGGTTTCAGTTTGCCCTCCTGAATCCAGCCCATCAGTTCTTGCAGATTTTCGGTGTTGCGCTTCGGCTCGCGTGCGGTGAAGGCACCCCAGAAGACGCCGACGATTTGGCAACCCTTCAGCAGCGAGAGATTCAGTGGGATCGCCGGGATGCCGGCGGGGAAGCCGACGACGAGGTAGCGACCTTCCCAGGCGATCGAGCGGAGCGCCGGTTCGGCGTAGTCGCCCCCGACGCCGTCGTAGATGACATCGGCACCTTGGCCGCCCACGACCTTCTTCAAGTCTTCGGAGAGTTTTTTCTGCGCGTCGCGGTCGAGCGGGTTTTGCGGGTAGACGATCCCGTCGTCGGCGCCGTGTGCCTTGCAGAAATCGACTTTCTCTTGGCTTGAGCAGGCGGCGATAACGCGAGCGCCCATGATCTTTCCGATCTCAACGGCGGCGATGCCGACGCCGCCTGCCGCACCGAGCACGAGGAGCGACTCGCCCTTCTTGAGGTGCGCGCGGTCTTTGAGGGCGTGATGCGATGTGCCGTAGGTCATCACGAAGGCGGAGGCTTCGACGAAGTCGATGTTTTGCGGGAAGGGAATGCAGCGCGCCGCGGGTGCGCACACTTCCTCGGCGAAGCCACCGAAACCTGTCGAGGCCATCACGCGATCGCCCACCTTCACGTTCGTGACGCCCGCGCCAAGCTCTTTCACGATGCCCGCGACTTCGCCGCCCGGTGCGAATGGAAGCGCCGGTTTGAATTGGTATTTGTTCTCGATGATCAGCACGTCGGGGAAGTTCACACCCGCAGCCTTCACTTGGATCAGGACTTGGCCTGCGTCAGGCTTCGGGCTCGGGACCTCAGTCAGGACCAGGCTGTCGGGCGGACCGTAGGCTTTGCAGAGCATGGCTTTCATGGACAATCTCCGGTGGCGGATGTGTTTTCTGGCGCGACGTTATGCGAGGCGTTTACAAAGGCCAAGCGGGGCGTGAGGTCCCGTTCAGTTGCCGTTCAGGCCTCTGCGCGCGAAAATCCCATCTCCCGTATCGGAAGCTTGGAGAAACCCCATGATTAGGTCATTCGTCCGCGGCGCTTCCGCGCGCGTCGAGTCGCGGCCCGGCGTGTGCTTGCGGCCGGGCGACGTGATCGTCGCGGGGCGAAACGGCTTCGTCGATCGTTGCTTCATCAAGTCGATTGCAGCCTTGCCGCCGAAGACCGCGCAGGCGCCAGCGTCTTACTAGCGCGCGATTTTGGCTAGGGCCGCCGTCGTGCGGCGCTCGCCCACCACGTCGCCGCGCCAGTTCTTGATCGGCGGGTTCAGGTGCTTGGCGGTTTGGGGTGCAGTTTCGTCGGCGACTTGGAACAACACGAGCAGTTTCGCCATCGCGGTCTCTGCTGCGCGCGTGGTGCCATCGTCTATCTTCAGCGCTACGCCAAGGCCCTGATCAGGCAGAACGGCCATGAACACGCCTTCGGCGCCGGTCTTCACAACGGCGCGGCCGCGCGAGGCTTCGATCAAGTCGGCACAAGCGCGGCCGGTGCCGGAAACGAGCAGCGGATGCGCCTTCCAGGCGTCGACAATGCGCTTGGCAGCGCTCGCCCGAGCAGGTGCGAGCTTTGTCGACACACCAAGTCGCGCCATGGCGCGCGCGAGATGGGTGAGCGGAATCGCATAGTTGGGGGCGGCGCATCCATCGATACCGACCAGCATATGCTTGGGATCGAGATCGCAAAGATCGGCGATCGCCTGGCGAACCAGAACTTGAACCGGATGATCCGGGCGCTCGTAACCTTCGACGGCGATGCCGAGATGGCGCGCGACGGTGAGGAAGCCAGCGTGTTTGCCCGAGCAATTGTTGTGCAGTTTGCAGGGGCGCTCGCCGCTTCGCAGCATTGCGTGCGCGGTCGGCTCGTGAAACGGCAGATGCGGGCCGCAGGCGAGATCGCTTTCGCGGCAGTCGATTTTGGCGAGCCAGGCGCCAACCCGCTCGACATGCATAGGCTCGCTTGAGTGCGAAGCGCACGCCAGCGCAATGTGTTCGTCCGTCAGGCGAAACGCATCGGCTGCGCCGGTTTCGACGAGCGGCAGTGCTTGCAGCGACTTGAAGGCCGAACGCGGAAAGACGGCGCGATCTACGTCGCCCCAAGATGCAACGATTTTTCCTACCGCATCGCATACGGCCATTGCGCCGCGGTGTTGGCTCTCCACGATGCCGCCGCGACAGAGTTCGACCAGGACGGGGTTCGTCATTTGCGGGCCAGGTTGAACATGCGCTGCAATACGCCCAAGGGGCCGGTGAACTTCAGCGGCGCCGTGGTGACGGCGAGGGCGAAGCAGACTTCCCCGGGTTCGGCGATCGGGCGATGCGTTACCGACGCGTCGCCGATTGCGATGTCGCCAACACGATAGAGCCCCGTTTCGTCCTTGAAGGCGCCCGTGAGCACGAGCGTGAATTCTTGGCCGCCGTGCGTGTGCTTCGGCGGGCCGGAGCCCGGTTCGATTCGGAAAAGCTGAAACGTCTCGCCGTGCGCCGCCGAAGGCAGTTTGAGGTCGAGAATCTTCAAGCCCGCGCCACCGGAATACCAGTTGCCACCGAGCGCCGAGCCGACGATCTCATTCACCTCGGCAGGCAATGCCGCGAGCATGTCGGGCAGACGAACATGCGCCTCCTGCACGCCCAGAAGTGCGAGCGCTCGATCGAGGGCCTCGGGCGCAAGATCGACGCTTGCCTCACCGTCGAGCGCTGCGCCGGCGACCGTCTCGACGTCGTGCATGATGACGCGGCAGTGCGGACAAAGTGCGGCGTGAGCACTCAAGATACGACTGACGGCTGGCGTGAGCGCACCGGTCGCGGCGGCGGTCAACAAAGATGGATCGGGATGATGCGAGGGATTCATATGGTCTCTTCGCCCTCAATTGCCTTGCGCAGCCGGCCGAACGCCAAGCGCAGGCGCGACTTTACGGTGCCCAAGGGGATCTTCGTTTCCTCTGCAATCTGGCTGTGCGACTTGGCGAGGTAGAAAGCTTCATGCACGAGGTCGGCTTGTTCCTTGGGCAACGTTTTGAGCGCGCGGGTGATGCGAGCTTCGCGGTCTAGTGTGTCGAGGCGATCGTCGGCCGCTTCTGGCGCGTCGGGAACGAGCATCGGGTCGGATGGGTCGAGTTCGGGACGCTTTTCCTTCCGCACAGCGTCGATGCGGCGGTTGCGCGCGATCGTAAACATCCAGGTCGAAGCCGACGCTTGAGCCCTGTCGAAGGTCGCAGCCTTTCGCCAGACCGTCAGCATGACCTCTTGGGTCAGCTCCTCGGCTTGGCCACGGTCGGTGCCGATCTTGATGAGGTAACCTTTGATCTTGGGCGCGAAGTAGCGGAACAAGGCCGCGAATGCAGTCTTGTCGGCCCGGGAGGCAATAGCCTCTACCAGGGCCGCTTGAGCGTCGCGGTCCAGCGTGTCGGTTTGTGCGGCGGTCGCGCTTTGCATGGCCAGACCCTAGCAAAACCGGTCAGCCGCCGGAAATCGCCAATTCCGCCGCATCGACAGGGCTTTGGGGGCTTCACAAAGCGGCCCAAGATGGGCGAGACATTGGGTGTGGCGAAGCAGATGCTTCAGGTCTCTGATTCTCGAGCCTTAAGGCATGCGGCTTGGGGTGTCGTTTCAAGCAAGGGTAGTTTCGATGTCTCTTACGATTGCACGGGTTGGGTTTGCAGCGTTGGCCGTTGCGGCGGGGCTCGGTGTTGCGACGGCGCAGCCAGGCCCGACATTGCTCGGCACGCAGGATGCCTGGGAAGCCTACAAGAACAACGACGGACGCGGCGCCGTGTGTTGGGCGGTGTCGCAGCCGCAGTCGAAGGAGCCGGCGACGGCGAAGCGCGACCCGATCTACTTCCTGATCACGACCTGGCCGAAAGCGTCGATCGCGAACGAGCCGTCGGTCGTCATCGGCTATCAGTTCAAAGAAGGCGCGACGGCAACGGTGGAGGTCGGCTCCGACAAGTTCAGCTTCTTCACCAAGGCCGACGGCGCTTGGCTGCAGAGCCGGCAGGATGAACAACGGCTCATCACCGCGCTGCGCGGGGCGGGCGAAATGAGGGTTAAGGGCATCTCCAAACGCGGAACGCTCACGACCGACACTTACTCGCTCAAGGGTATATCCGTCGCACTCGACAAAGCGGCGGAAGGCTGCAAATAGAACGGCCTAGAGCCGAATTTCAGGGCCTTTTGGAGGGCGGCTGATGTTCAGCCGCCCTTTGCATTTTGGATGGACATGACGGGTTCGCAGAAGAGGTTGATCGGGTTGACGCGCGAAGGCCTGAAGGCCGCGTTCGCCGATGCCGGCATCGAGCCCAAGCATCTGTCGATGCGGGCGGGCCAGATCTGGAATGCGGCGTACGTGCAAGGTGCGACGGGGTTCGACGCGATCACCACGCTCGCCAAACCTCTGCGAGCGGAGTTCGCAGAGCGGTTTTCGCTCGCGCGGCCGCAGGTGATTGAGGCGCAAGTGTCGAAGGACGGCACGCGCAAATGGCTGATCCGGTTCGGGCCCGGGATCGAGGTCGAGACCGTGTTCATTCCGGACGAGGATCGCGGCACGCTCTGCATCTCGTCTCAGGTCGGTTGCACGCTGAATTGCCGGTTCTGCCACACGGGCACGCAAAAGCTGGTGCGGAACCTGACCGCGGAGGAGATCGTCGCCCAAGTGCTCGTTGCACGCGACGATCTGAAGGAATGGCCGCGCGCGGGGCGCAATTCGGAAGAGCGGATGATCACCAACATCGTGATGATGGGGATGGGCGAGCCGCTCTACAATTTCGAGAATGTGCGCGACGCGATCAACGTGATCGCGGACGGCGAGGGCCTGTCGGTGTCGAAGCGGCGGATCACGCTGTCGACAGCCGGCGTTGTTCCGATGATCCCGAAGGCCGGCGAAGAGATCGGGGCGATGTTGGCGATTTCGCTGCATGCGCCGCGCGACGATGTGCGCGACGTGATCGTGCCCTTGAACAAGAAGTATCCGATCAAGGAGCTGCTGGCGGCTTGCCGGGAATATCCGGGGCTTTCGAACGCGCGGCGGATCACGTTCGAGTACGTGATGCTGAAGGGCGTGAACGATTCCAACGCCGATGCGCGCGAACTCGTGAAGATCATTCGCGGCATTCCCGCCAAGATCAATTTGATCCCGTTCAATGCCTGGCCGGGTGCGCCGTACGAGTGCTCGGATTGGGAGCGCATTGAGGAGTTCGGCGAGATCGTCAATCGTGCGGGCTATGCCTCGCCGATCAGAACGCCACGCGGACGCGACATCATGGCGGCCTGCGGGCAGCTGAAGAGCGAGAGCGTTAAGCAGCGCGCAAGCGAGAAGATGGCTGAGCTGCGCTCCAAAGAAATTTCACGTATGCCGCATTGAGGACTTTCGTATGAGCAAAGGCGTCAAGAAGGTCGTGCTTGCCTATTCGGGCGGGCTGGACACGTCGGTGATCTTGAAGTGGCTGCAGACGGCCTATGGCTGCGAGGTCGTGACGTTCACGGCGGACCTTGGCCAAGGCGAGGAGTTGGGGCCGGCGCGCAAGAAGGCCGAGATGTTGGGCATCAAGCCGCAGAACATCTACATCGAAGACCTGCGCGAAGAATTCGTTCGCGACTACGTATTCCCGATGTTTCGGGCCAATGCGCTCTATGAGGGGCAGTACCTGCTCGGCACCTCGATTGCCCGGCCTTTGATCGCGAAGAAGCAGATCGAGATCGCCGAGAAGACGGGCGCCGACGCGGTCGCGCACGGCGCGACCGGTAAGGGCAACGACCAGGTGCGGTTCGAGCTCACCTATTATGCGCTGAAGCCCGACATTCGCGTGATTGCGCCGTGGCGCGAGTGGGAGTTGGGCAGCCGCACCGCGCTGATCGACTTTGCGGAGAAGCACCAAATCCCGATTGCGAAGGATAAGCGCGGCGAGGCGCCGTTCTCGGTGGACGCAAACCTGCTGCACTCCTCTAGCGAAGGTAAGGTGTTGGAAGACCCCGCGATCGAAGCGGATTCCATGGTCTATCAACGCACGATCAGCCCCGAGGAAGCGCCGGACAAGGCCACCTATGTCGAGATCGGATTCGAGCGCGGCGATGCGGTATCGATCGACGGGCAGGCGTTGTCGCCAGCGACGTTGCTGACGCGGCTCAACGAACTTGGCCGGGCGAACGGGATCGGCCGGCTTGACCTCGTCGAGAACCGCTTCGTGGGTATGAAGAGCCGCGGCGTGTACGAAACGCCCGGCGGCACGATCCTTTACGCCGCCCATCGCGGGATCGAGTCCATCACGCTCGATCGCGGGGCCGGGCATTTGAAGGACGAGTTGATGCCGAAATATGCGGAGCTCGTTTACAACGGCTTCTGGTTCACGCCGGAACGCGAGATGCTGCAGGCGTTGATCGACAAGAGCCAGGAGTTCGTGAGCGGCACCGTGCGCATGAAGCTCTACAAGGGCAACGCCACGGTCGTGGGCCGCGAGTCCAAGAACTCACTCTACCGCCAGGACTACGTTACGTTCGAGAAGGACAGCGTCTATAACCAGAAAGACGCGGAAGGGTTCATCAAGCTGAACGCGCTGCGGCTGCGGCTGCTGGCGGCGCGGAACCAAGCTGCGAAGAAGTAGCCCCTACAGCTTGTCCCAGTAGATCTCGAACAAATTGCCTTCCGGGTCAGTGATGCGGGCGGCGAAGAAGTCTTCTTCGTCGTAAGCGATGGCAACGTTCAGGGCTTCGGCCCAGGCTTCGACGGCGGCTTTGGTTTCGACACGGAAGCCGAAGTGGAACGCGTCACCGGCGTTCAAGGGCGTGCCCTTCTTGAAAAAGATGGAGATGCCGGGGCCGTATACCATCGTATCCCGCCGTTCGAGGCCCAGGCGTTGCGCATACCATTGCGCCAGGACTTCGGGGTCTTTCGTGGGGATATTGATGTGGTCGAGCCACAGCGGGGGTAACGTGCTCATTGTCAAAGCTCCGAGGGCGGCGCGATGCCTGCTTGGGTGTAGGCCGCCAAGACCGTGTTCCTGAGAAGACAGGCGCGCGTCATTGGCCCTACCCCCCCGGGCACGGGCGTGATGGCACCAGCCACCTCTTTGGCT
>CAYXQB010000179.1:0-7329 GCA_964466435.1 uncultured Flavobacteriaceae bacterium
CAGGCCCAACTTGCTTGATCGTATAGCAATCGATGCAATGGGCGGCGATCATGGCAACCCCACCGCGCACCGAGCAGCTGAAGAAGCTAAACGTCCGCGCGCTCGTCATCCACGGCGATGCCGACATCCTGATCAAACCCGAAGCCGGCCGCCACACCGCCGAGTGCATCAAGGGCGCCGAACTCAAGATCGTCAAAGGCTGGGGCCACAACATGCCCATCGCAGCGGTACCCGACATCACCGGCCCGATGATCGACTTCGTCCGGAAAGTCGAAGCCGACCGTGCCGAGGCCTTTGCAAGGCCCCTCACGCCAGGCTGCTGCGGCCGGCAGTGACTACCGGTCCGGCGTCACCGTGATTCTGTAGACGTCGTCAGAGGTGTTCGAGATGGGCGTCGGTACGAAATAACTCGCGACGACCACGGCGATCGCCAGGAACACCATCCACGCGATCGAGTCTCTGTTGGATAGAGTGCGCATGTTTAGGCCTCCAAAAAACTTGAATGAATAGTATTGCCGTGGAGGACGGCTCTGTCGTTGATAGGGATCAAAGGCCGCCTGGCGTGCGAATTTGTCGCCGCCGACACAATTTCGCCGAAGCTGACAAACTTCCGAACATTTGCGGGCTTAGCGTGCCGGATCGAGGGGGAAATCCATGCCGACCGTATACATCGTCCGCGCCGTTGCGTTTGTCGCCTTGATGGCCGCCATTGCCGTCGCCGCGTATGCCTCGCCGCCGGGTGAGGCCCGCGCCCGAGCGATCGTAGAGGCACTCTCGACCGGCAACGCCACGACCTACGAGACGGCCGCTCAGCAGCATTTCGTTCCGGCAATGCTTGCCCGCCGCACGCCCGAACAGCGCGCCGAGATGGTCAAGTCCGTGCACGAGGAGTTTGGTGCGCTCCAAATCGAAACGATCGATGCCGCTGCCGAGGGCTTGACCATCGTCGCCCGCGGCAAGGGCGGCAAGAAAATCCGCTTCGTGTTCGCGTTCGACGGTATGCCCGCCGCAAAGATCAAGAGCCTCAGCATCGAGGCCGTCGGCCCTGGCGAAGAGGGCGCGGTGAAGCTCGCGCCTCTGCCTCTCAAAGCCGGCATGAGCGAACCCGACTTCTCGCGCATGCTCGACGACTGGTTCGCGCCGCACGTCCGCGCCGACGCCTTCGCCGGCGTGGTGCTGGTCGCGCGCGGCGGCAAGACTGTATTCCTGCGCGCTTACGGCACAGCCGATAGGGAGCGAAAGCTGCCCGCGAACGAAGATACCGCCTACAACGTCGCGTCGATCGGAAAGAGCTTCACCCATGTCGCCATCGCCAAACTCATCCAAGATGGCAAGCTGAAGCCGGCGACGACACTGGGCGAGGTCATTCCCGATTATCCGAACGCGATTTCGCGCACGGCAACCGTAGATCAGCTGTTGAACATGAAGGGCGGTATCGCCGACTTCTTCGGTCCGGGCTTCGACAAGGCGGAAAAGTCGAAGCTGAATTCGAATCACGCCTATTTCGAATATGTCGCGAAACTGCCGCCGCGCTTTGCACCGGGAACGCAGCGCGAATACTGCAACGGCTGTTACGTCGTGCTCGGCGAAATGGTCGAACGCATCGCCCGCGAAAAGTTCGAAAGCGTCGTCCAACGCACGGTTTTCGCGCCCGCCGGCATGACGCGCTCGGGCTACTTCAACAGCGCGAACCTCCCCGCAAACACCGCGATCACCTACGGCCGCATCCGTGGCCCGAACGCCCCTTACGAGAACACGCGGCCCTTCTTCGGCGCGACCGGCTCGGGCGCGGGCGGCGTCTATTCGACCCCAAAAGACCTGCTCGCCTTCGACAATGCGTTGCGCGCGAACCGGCTCCTGAATGCCGAGATGACCGCCTGGGTCTTGCGAGGTGCACCCACCCAAGGCCGCAACGACGCGCCGCTGGGTATCGCCGGTGGCGCACCCGGCGCGAACGCGATCCTCGAGTCCGGCGGCCCCTGGACCGTCGCGATCACCGCCAACGTCGACCCGCCGCTCCCCGAGCAGATGGGCATCGCCATCGCCCGCGCCTTGCAGCAGTAGGGCGAAGGGGATAGGGCTCTCGTCAAAGGTGAGCCCACCCATGAAAATCTTCATCACCGGCGCATCCGGCTTTGTCGGCGGCGCCTTCGTCAAGGCCTTCGCCAAGACGCACGAGATCGTCGCCATGTCGCGCAGCGAAAAAAGCGACGCGAAGATCCGCGCGCTGGGTGCGACCCCGCTGCGGTGCGAACTCGGCGAAGTTCGCACCGAGCAGCTAAAGGGCTTCGACGCCGTCATCCACTGCGCGGCTTACGTAGAAGAGTGGGGCCCGTTGGACGACTACTGGCGCATCAACGTCGACGGCACGAAGGAACTTCTCGTCGCCGCGAAAGGCGCCGATGTCCGCCGCTTCGTCCATATCGGCACGGAAGCGGCGCTCTTCTACGGCCAACACATGCGAAACGTGGACGAGCATGAACCGCTCGCGCTCGACAGTCCCTATCCCTATTCGCAAACGAAAGCGCACGCGGAAAAAGCGGTGCGCGAAGCGAACGACCCTAACGCCGGCTTCACGACGATCGTACTCCGTCCGCGCATGATCTGGGGCGAGGGCGACCTCACGATCCTGCCCGAAGTGAAGGCGATGGTGGAGAAGGGCGCTTTCGCCTGGATCGACGGGGGCGCCATGAAGACGTCGACGACGAACATCGCCAACCTCGTCCATGCGATGGATCTGGCGCTGACGAAGGGCAGGGGCGGCGAGGCCTACTTTGTCCTCGATGCCGAAGGCCCCGTCGTCTTTCGCGATTTCATGACGAAGTTGATGCAGGCGGCGAGCATTCCGGTTCCCGCGCGCGCCGTACCCGGCTGGCTCGTCCGCGCGATCGCCTATGTCGGCGAAACGGCATTCCGCGCGCTGAACCTCGCGGCCAAACCGCCGCTCACCCGCTTCACCGCCAACATCATGTCCCGCGACTGCACCTTGACGGACGCCAAGGCTCGCAACGAGATGGGCTACGCACCACCCGTGACGATGGAGCAGGGGCTTGAAACCCTGAAGCGCTCTCTCGCCTAACGGCCCCGTTGCCTTCTATAAGCCCCAATCCGGTGCCACAAAGCGAACGAACCGCGGGGGGGCTTGCCCTACTACAAGGAGCATCGCGTATGCGTCGCGTTTTCATCGGCCCGGCCGCAAGCCTCGCGCTCTCGCTGACGCTAGCGCTGTCGGCCATCGCCGGACCCGAGACTGCCAACCTGAACGCCAGCAGCTACATCACCCCAAACGCCGACGGCACCGCTTCCTTCGAATTCCGCGTCGCAAACGACCGCAGGGACATCACCGTTACCGGCTTCACGGTCACGGTTACCTTCTACGACCGCACGGTCGCACCCTCGAACAAGCTCGCCGAATACCATTGGTCGTTCTTGGGCAAGGTTCCGCCCAACACCCAACTCCTCGAATACGGCGTCCTTGGCGCGGACGCCGTCGCCGACCTGGTGAAACGCCACCCCGCCGCAGCGGGTCGCGCCGCCGCCGACCTGCTCGCAACCGCCGTGTACAGCTGCGAAGCGAAAGTCGACAGCCAAACAGCAGTGCCCAACAACTAGAGCAGGTGCGCGTTCGAACCCGCTTGTTGGGAGCGCACGGGTGACGGCAAAAAGCCGCTTTGCCAGGCTCTATGCGGCCGGTTCTGCGGGGGGTGACGGCGGCCCGCTTGCCAAGACGGCTCGTATGTCCTAGGCAACGCGGGCTTGATTATGAAATCAAGACTTCTCACCAAAGGCGCATTCCTGTGAAAACTGGTACCGTGAAATTCTACAACAGCCAGAAAGGCTTCGGCTTCATCCAACCGGACGACGGCGGCAAAGACGTTTTCGTCCACGCTACGGCGCTGGAGCGCGCGGGCATCCGCGGCCTCAACGAAGGTCAGAAGGTCTCCTTCGACACGAAAGAAGATCGCGGCAAGATCGCGGTCAACAACCTCCAAGTTTAAGTACATCAAGCATGGTCGAGCGCGGGATGTCCTCCCGCGCCGCTTCATCTCCGCCGCAGTTTCAGCGGCGGAGAACGGTACCGGTTTGCCTGCGCCTTCGGTTGCGCGGAGCAGGCCGCGCTCCCAAGCCCCGCGATTGCCGCTTCCCCCTCACCTCCGCTAGAACCGCCTCCAACGCTGCCGTCCACGCGCAGCACGGGAGGAAACACGCATGCCCGCGCCTGATGTCAGCCTTGGAAACTGGTTCCTGCAACGCGCCAAGCGCACCGGCCACCGCCGCGCGCTGACGTTCGAAGGCAAGAGCTGGACCTACGCGGAACTCCAGGCGCGCTTCGACAAGCTCGCGGGCGCGCTGAAAGCGGCGGGCGTCTGCCGCGGCGACCGCGTCGCGTTCATCGGCCTGAACCAACCCGCGTTCTTCGAGACGATGTTTGCCGCCGCACGCCTCGGCGCGATCTTCGTGCCGCTGAACTTCCGTCTGACCGGTCCCGAACTCGACTACATCATCAACGACGCCGGCGTGCACACGATCGTGGCCGACAGTCCACATCGCCCGGTGATCGACGGTGTCCGCAGCAAGCTGCCCTGCCGCCATTACGTGTCGGCCGATGTCGATGCCGAAGGCTGGCCATCGCTCGAAACATTCGCGGCGAAGGCCGAGCCCTACACGGCGAGCGAACCGGTCGGCGAAGATGAAGTCGCGATCATCATGTACACGTCCGGCACCACCGGCCGCCCGAAGGGCGCGATGCTGACCCACGGAAATCTTTGGTGGAACAACAGCATGGGCCTGCTGACGATCGACACGCACGAGAACGACGTAACGCTCGTTTGCGCGCCGCTGTTCCATATCGGCGGCCTGAACGTGACGACCCTGGTCGCGTGGCAGAAAGGTGCTCAGGTCTTGCTGCATCGCGGCTTCGATCCTTCGCGCTGGATCGAAGATGTCGTGAAATACAAGGTGACGACAGCGTTCGCGGTGCCCGCGATGCTGCTGGTGGTCAGCCAGCATCCGGCGTTCGCTGCGAGCGATCTCTCGAGCCTCCGCATGATCCTGTGCGGCGGCGCGCCCGTGCCCGAACCGCTGCTGCACCTCTACGCCAAGCGCGGCGTGCCGGTGAATCAGGGCTATGGCCTCACCGAAACCGCACCGATGGCGACGTTCCTGACGAGCGAATGGGCCGCAGCCAAAGTTGGCTCCGCGGGCCAACCTGGCTTCTTCGTCGACGTGGAGTTGATGGATGCCAACGGCAAGTTCATCCACGAACCGATGGCGCGCGGCGAAGTCGTGATCCGCGGGCCGAACGTCATGAAGGGCTACTGGAACAAGCCCGAGGCAACCGCCGCCGCGATCGACAAGGCCGGCTGGTTCCACTCTGGCGACGTCGGCTACTACGACGCCGACCGCTTCCTCTACATCTGCGACCGCGTGAAGGACATGGTCATCACCGGCGGCGAAAACGTCTACCCGGCCGAAGTCGAAGCCGTGCTCTACGCGCACCCAGCGATCGCCGAAGTGGCGGTGCTGGGGCAGCCCGACGAGAAATGGGGCGAAGCCGTCGTGGCGGTCGCCGTCCTGAAACCAGGGCAGAAGCTGACGCTCGAAGAACTCCGCGCCTGGGGTACCGAACGCCTCGCGCGCTACAAGCTTCCCTCGCGGCTCGAGATCATCGACGCCATGCCGCGCAACCCGGCGGGCAAGGTGCTGAAGTTCGAACTGCGCAAACGCTTCGTGGGCAAGTAGGGGAGCGTTGCAAGGCGTCGGCTACTTCGCGTTCGTGTCTTCTTGATGCAAGCCGAAGATGTTCCCGTCCGGGTCCTTGCAATAGGCAACCCACCCGACGCCGGGGATCGCCATCTTGGGTAACGCCTCGGTCCCGCCGAGCTGGATCGCCTTCGCCCGGTAAGCATCGACCGAGTTCACGCTGACCGTGCACATGAACGCGTTGACCGCTTGACCTTCGGCAGGCTTAGGTCCGCGCCGTTGCAGCAGGCCGCCGTTGATGCCGGGCTCAGTTCCCTCGCTCGTATCGATCAGCCAATAGTCGATATGCGCCAGGTGCTGCATCTTCCACCCGAACAACTCGCGGTAATAGGCGGCAAGCTTCGCCGGCTCGCTGGCATGAATCTCAAAATGCGAAACGCGCGGCATCGATAGGTCTCCTGGTCCGTAAGTGCGCACTGTATATCACGAGCACTCAAGCTACGCCGCCACCCGTATCCCAAAGTCTGCGCGTATGTCGCGCAGCCGCACGTCCATGAACGCATCGAACGCCGCCCACGGCCAGCGCCGTGTCTGCCGCGCGCATCGCCAGAGCGTGCGCGGAACGAGCACCGGCGCGAGCGCGATCGTATGCAGAATGTCCGCGGCACGAAGCTCGCGGTAAATGTCGAGCGACTCGTAAAGCCGGTACCCGCGCATGACGCCAAAGCCCTCCGTCGTGCCGAAAAAACTAGAAAGCTTGACGATCGCCTCATGCGGCAGCGACGTATCGCAGCCATAGACGACATGCACCGCATCGTGACAGCGGAAGAACTCCTGCGCCTCTGCCGAAAGCGCGGCCCCGCGCTTCAGGAACGGATGCGCGTCGTAGTAGGCGCCGACCCCCTCGGCCAAAGTTGCGGCGCAATCCTGAGCTTGATAGGCGAGCATCCGGCGCCTCCCGTGAAGACGCCCGATTCTAGCACACCATCCCGCGCAAAACTCAGATCGCAAGCCCCGGGTCGCCCTCGACGACCTCTTGCACAAGCTGCGGCCGTTCGCCCGGCCGCCACAGCGGCACCCGGTGCCGCACGCGGTAGACGAGCGGCCCGCCGTCGTCGGTGGCGCTGCGCTCCAGCGGCCGCGGGATGCAAACGAACTCCGTCACAAGTTCGTCCGCCGATGCCCTGACCGTCGCGTAGCCGTGTCCGCCGAAGTCGACGAACTTCAGATGGGGCGAGACATCGCTGTTGCGCGCGGCCCGCGCACGCACAGGGTCGTGCGTTTCCGCAAGCTTCAGCGACGATTTCACGCCGTGCAGCAACGTCATGCCGAACGTGCTCTCCATCGACCCGTCCGGCTTGTCGTGGATGTAGAGCGCACGAAACGGATTGTCTTTCTTCATCGTCAGTTCCTGCACCTCGGCCGCGCCCTGCGCGGTGATCGAGCCCGTCACGAACTCGACGCCGACCGGCTCGAACGCGCGCGGCGGCAGCGTGTTGCTGGGATAGCCGGCCCAGAACGAGTGCTTGTCGCCCGCCACGATCGCAAACCCCGTGATGCCTTCATTCTGCAACATCCCGAAGATGTCCGAATGCTCGACGAAATTGCCCGCGTTAAGAACGCCGT
>CAYXQB010000180.1:0-7244 GCA_964466435.1 uncultured Flavobacteriaceae bacterium
GAGCGATATCGTGTTCGGCGCGGATTTCATTGCGGGCTTCCCGACCGAGACCGACGCGATGTTCGAGGCTACGCTCGACCACGTCCGCGCATGTGGGCTTACCTACCTGCATGTGTTCCCGTTTTCCGCACGCGAGCGCACACCGGCGGCACGCATGCCGCAGCTACCGGGCAACATCGTGAAGGCACGCGCGGCGCGCCTTCGGGCGATCGGCGCAGACGCGGTTGCCCAGCATCTTGCGGCGCTCAAAGGCACCGATGTCGAGGTGCTGGTCGAAAACGGCGACCTTGCGCGCAGCCCCACTTTTGCACCGGTGAGGCTTGGCCATTCATTTGCGGGCGGCACTTTGGTACGCGCGCGCATTGTAGATGCGGATGCACGGTTCGCGTACGCGGAGGCGGCATAGTGGCTGAGAGCGACGGCAAGAAGCCTGGGTTCTTCGCGCGCCTGAAGGCAGGGCTTTCGCGGTCCGCGCAGACGCTGACGCAAGGGATCACGAAGGTCTTCACGCGCAAGCGGCTGGATCAGGCGGCACTCGACGAACTTGAGGAGCTGCTGATCGGCGCCGACATGGGCGCGAAAGTCGCGGCCGACGTCGTCGCCGAGATCAAGCGAACGAAGTTCAATGCGGATGTCGCCGAGGACGAAATACGCGAAGTTCTGGCGGAAGAGGTGTCGAAGATCCTCAGGCGCGTGTCGAAGCCGCTGCTGATCCGTCCGGAACTCAAGCCGCATGTGATCTTGGTTGCGGGCGTGAACGGGTCCGGCAAGACGACGACGATCGGCAAGCTTGCGCAGAAGTATCGCGCCGAGGGTTTGAAAGTGATGATGGCGGCCGGCGACACGTTCCGAGCGGCCGCCATCGAGCAGCTCAAAGTGTGGGGCGAGCGAACGGGCGCACCCGTAATCGCCAAGGAAATCGGCGCAGATGCGGCGGGCCTTGCGTTCGAGGCCTTCGAGACGGCGCGCGCGCAAGGGTTCGACGTGCTTTTGATCGATACAGCCGGACGTTTGCAGAACAAGGCCGGGCTTATGGCCGAGCTTGAGAAGGTCGTGCGGGTGATCAAGAAGCTCGACCCGGATGCGCCGCACAGCGCGCTTCTGGTGCTCGATGCGACCACAGGTCAAAACGCGGTCGCGCAGGCCGAAGTTTTCCGCGACACAGCGCGCATCACGGGGCTGGTCATGACGAAGCTCGACGGAACGGCGCGCGGCGGGATTTTGGTTTCGATCGCCGAGAAGTTCGATCTCCCCGTGCACTATGTTGGCGTCGGCGAAGGCGCAGACGACCTGCAGCCGTTTGACGCAGAAAACTTCGCACGTGCACTGGTCGGGCTCGCCGCCTGAAGCGCGCACTGTCCGATTTGTCAGCATTTGCCTCGATATCAGCGATGGCGGTTTCGCGCGGCGGCGCGTGATTCTTCGGTACCACAAGTCGCGAAAACGTGACGGATGAGCGATCGCCGTTGTGGCGGCGTTCGGGTGAACGCGACTATGTTCCCAAGATGAATCCGTTCCTGAAGCTGGCCGTCGATCTGGGGCCCCTGGTCGTCTTTTTCCTCGGCAACTCGTATTTTGGCATTTACTACGCGACCGCCATGTTCATGGCGGCGACGATACTGTCGCTTGGCATCAGCTATTCGATCGAGAAAAAGCTGTCGCCGATGCCGATCGTGACCGGCGTCGTCGTGACGGTGTTCGGCGGGCTCACGATCTGGCTCGCGGACGATTTGTTCATCAAGCTCAAACCCACGATCGCGAATTCGATCTTCGCGTCGGTCCTGATAACCGGACTGTTGACGGGGCGGCTGTTCCTGAAGTTCCTGCTCGACAGCGCCCTTCAGATGAACGACGACGCGTGGAAGACATTCACCTATCGCTGGATCGGGTTCTTCATCTGCCTTGCGATTCTGAACGAGGTCATTTGGCGCAACTTCTCGACCGATTTTTGGGTCGCATCGAAGCTCTGGATCACGTTCCCGCTGACGGTACTGTTCGCGATTTCGCAGACGCCGTTCCTAATCAAACACCAGATCAAATCCGACGAAGAAACGCCCAACGCGGCTTAAGGCTGTGGCGTGATCTGCAGCGACAGCGCGTTCATGCCGTACTCCTTTACGACGATAGCGCCGTCGCCGGCGTGGACGGGTGCCGCATCGGCAGCGCGCGCGGCGGTTAGAACACGCGCTTCAGGCGTGTCCGGAAAGGCCGCGTGCTCGATCAGAATAAGCTTGGGATCCTTGGCCGGGTCGAAGACGATTTCGATCGGGATGCCGTTTGCGCCAAAGCCGGTCAACCGCGCGAGAAAAGGCTCGTCCTGATTCAGGCGCCAGGTGGTGACCAAGTCTTGGCCCGCGATGCGGATCGATTGAACGCCCGATTTTCCGCGCATGGCCAGCGCCACGTGTGCCCCGCCGCGCGCGCCCTTGATCGTGCCGCGCAGGACCTTGAGTTTCTCTTGCACCAGCGTTTGATCAACCAGGAAGCGCGGCGGCTCGAGCTTCAGATTGGCAGCCTTTTTGGAGCGAATCTCTTCCGGAAACAGGCCGGCATAAAGCAGCGGTGCCGGTTGCGAAGGGAAGCCCGCGGTCTTGAGATAGGTGTCGTCCGGTGCGCCTTCGAAGGTGACGAACCACTGATGCCCACCGGCGCCGTCGTCGTAGTACGTGATGTTCTGGCCGCGCGGGTGGTTCGGCGCGTAGGCGGGCATTTGGCTGGCGGTCAGAGCGGCGAGCACCGTGAGCCCAGCTAGCCCTGCGATGCCCCATTGCGCTTCCCGCGCGGCGTAAGCCCAAACGAAGAGCGGCGTCAGCGCAAGCACGAACGGAAGCAGCACCAGGATCTTGAAATGGCTGAGGTCGAACCCGAGTACAAGTTCGAACAACAGCAGGAACGCCAACCAAAAGAAGGCCGTCAGCGCGAAGCCTGCGACGCCGGTGACCGCCAATGCGTCGCGGCTGCTCAGCGTTTCGACCCAACCGATAAGCGCGACGTAGGCCGCCGGCCACACGAGGGGATACGATGCGCCGGTAACGGTCGCGGCGACGGCAAGCGCAAGGGCTGCGAGAACGAGCCAGCTTGAGAGCAGTAGTGCGCGCATATCAACGCGGCTTGCAACGACGGAGGCGAGGCCAAGCGACACCAAGATTGCGGCCGAGGCAAGTGCGATCCGCGCCGGCCAAGGTGCCGGGTGATCCATGGGATGGACGCCCGGCCAAATGCCAAGGGGAAACGAGAGCAGCCAGCCTGCGGCGTAGAGCAAGACGGCGCTCGCTACGATGGCGAGGGCCGACCAAGCGATCGCCATGGCCGAGAAAACGCCGCGGTGGACGACTATGAGGCCGATGATCGCGACAAGCGAGATGATCGCGACGGGTACGTTCAGCGCCGCGGGCCAGACCAGCAAGACGAGGCCGTGAACGTCGAAGTAGCTGGCATCCGATTCCGACTTCAGTGCGGCAAGGTCGGTGTCGGCAAGTGCGGTCACGATGGCGAACGCGTTGTCTCCGTGGTGCTGCAGCGTGCCGCGGTCGAGGTTTGCGAGATTGTCGTAGCGGGAGTGATAGAGCGAGGCCGAGTTCGAAAACGCGAAGTTGAAGCCGTTGAGGTTCGCCGCTTTCCGGTAGACGCTGAAATCCGTATCGTTCGGCATCAGCTGGTAGATTTCATAGGTCAGCGAATTTGCGCGCGGGTTCGCGATCGCGCCCGCGAACAGGTCCATGAGGTTGGCGCTGCCCTGGCCGGTCTCGAACATCATCGACGGGCCGGATGCGCCGCGCGCTTCGACGTTCACAACGATGCCAACTTGCTCGAACAGCGGGTGGCTTTTGGCAAAGGCGTGCGCGCCGCGCAGACCCACTTCCTCGCCGTCCGTGATGAGGAAGATGACGTCGTTCTTCGTGGCTTGCTTCGCCATCGTCTTGGCGAGTTCGAGTATGATGGCCGTACCCGACAGATCGTCGGCGACGCCAGGGCCCGCCGGGACGCTGTCATAGTGCGCGGAGGCGAGAACGGCTTTGCCGGCGCTCGTACCCTTCTTCACCGCTACGATGTTTTCGACGTAGGTGCAGCCGGGCCGCGTTTCGGGCGGCGCGCATTGCGCGGCGGAGTGGACCTCGGGCACGTAGCCGGCCGCCGAAAGCTCCCGGACGATGCGATCTTTGATCGCGATGTTCGCAGGCGATCCGGCGACGTGCGGAACCTCGGGGCCCAAGATGCGCTTGAGCGTTGCCATCGCACGCTCTTGCTCGAAGCCGGTGTTTGCCTTGCCGGATGGGGCACTGAGTTGCGCAGTCCCCCAGATCAGGAACAACGCCGTCACGACGACGGCGGAGGCGAGCGTCGCGAGGAAGCGCGTGTTCATGACCGTGTCCCTGATTCCCTTGGACCTTAGCTCAGCTCGTCAGGCTTTGTCTTAGGCTTGAAGGGACAGAGTTCGCGCACCGGGCAGGTAGGACATTTCGGTGTGCGGGCGATGCACGTGTAACGGCCGTGCAGAATCAACCAGTGGTGCGCGTGCTGCATGAAACGGGGCGGCACCACCTTTAGAAGTTGGTCCTCTATTTCGCGGGGGGTTTTGCCTTTGGCCAGACCCATTCGCTGCGCGACGCGAAAGACGTGCGTGTCCACCGCGATCGTGGCTTCGCCGAACGCCATGTTGAGGACAACGTTTGCCGTCTTGCGGCCGACGCCGGGGAGCGCCTCCAGCGCCTCGCGGTCTCGGGGGACTTCGCTGTTGTGGCTGGCAATCAGCGCTTGCGAGAGCGCGATCACGTTCTTGGCCTTCGCACGGAAAAGGCCGATCGTTTTGATGTGGCCGATCAGCTTGGCTTCGCCGAGTTTGACCATCTGCTCCGGCGTTTTGACCGCCTTGAATAGGGGGCCGGTCGCCTTGTTGACGCCTTTGTCGGTTGCTTGGGCCGAGAGCACCACCGCCACCAGCAGAGTGTAGGGATTGATGTACTCGAGTTCGCCTTTGGGGATCGGGACCGCTGCCGCCAGGCGTTCGAGAATGGCTTCTGCTTTCGTGGCTTTGGACATTCGGGGCCGCTGGTGGGTTTGGGGTCACTTTGCTAGAGTTCCCCTATGGCTTGCAAAGAGATGATGCTCATTCTCTGTGCGCGGATCGGGTTCAATCCCCCTTCGGCCTAACGGCCGCATTTTCGTTTCCGTTCCTTTCAGCCAAGCACCTCAAGGCATTCTCATGTCCAGCAAAGCCGCAACGCACAACCAGACCAAGCATTGGCAGGAGCTTGACGCGCTCCACCACATTCACCCGTTTACGGAAACGCAGGCGCTCAACAAGAAGGGCGTCAGGGTTATCACAAAGGCCGATGGGATTTACCTCTGGGACTCGGAGGGTAATCGGCTGATCGACGGGATGTCGGGGCTTTGGTGCGTAAACGTCGGTTACGGACGCAAGGAACTGGCTGAGGCCGCCTATGAGGCAATGCTGCAGCTGCCGTATTACAACTCGTTCTTCCAGACGACGAACCCGTATGCGACCGAGCTGGCGGCGAAAATCGCGAGCCTCCTGCCGGCGGGCTTGAGCCGCATTCTGTTTGCAAACTCCGGCTCAGAGGCAAACGACACAGCGTTGAAGCTGATCCGGTACTACTGGAACCTGCAGGGGAAGTCGCAGAAGAAGATTCATATTTCGCGCGAGTATGCCTACCACGGGGTGACTATGGCGGCGGCCTCGCTGTCGGGGCTTACCCCCATGCACCCGCAGTTCGACTTGCCGCTTCCCGGGTTCGAGAAGGTCCCGACGGCCTATTGGTACATGTTCGGCGAGGGCAAGGACCCCGTCGTTTACGGGCAGGAGGTCGCCCGAAAGCTCGAAGATAAGATCCTGGAATTGGGACCGGACCGGGTGGCTTCCTTTTCGGCCGAGCCGATCCATGGTGCCGGCGGTCTTCTATTCCCGCCCGACGGGTATTGGGCGGAGATCCAGCGGATTTGCCGGAAGTACGACGTGCTGCTGCACGTCGATGAGGTGATTACCGGGTTCGGCCGGACCGGCGAGTGGTTCGGGTCGCAAACGTTCGGCATCGCCCCCGACATCATGACGATGGCGAAGGGCATCTCCTCCGGTTACCAGCCGATTTCGGCGGTCGCTCTTGGTCCGCGGGTCGGTGACGCTCTCGCAACTGCGAACGAGGAGTTGGTGCACGGCTATACCTGGTCGGGCCATCCGGTCGCCTGCGCGGTGTCTTTGAAGAATCTGGAGATCATCGAGCGGGAAAAACTCGTCGACCGCGTGCGGGACGACATCGGACCCTACTTCCAGGCGAAAGTTCGCGAACTCGCGTCACATCCGCTGGTGGGTGAAGTCCGGGGTAAGGGGCTCTTGGCGGCGATCGAACTCGTTAAAGACAAGACGAAGCGTACGTTTTTCCCGCGCGACCTCGATGTGGGCACGCAGTGCCGGAACCACTGCTTCGCCAATGGGCTCGTCATGCGGGCAATCCGGGACACGATGGTTCTTTCACCGCCTTTGATTATTTCTCGCGACGAAGTGGACGAAATAGTCAGGCTCGCGCGGCGGTGTTTCGACTTAACGGCGAGCGATCTCGGCTTACCCACAGGCTAGTTGCATATGCTCGTTGCCTGTTCCCCACTGCTTGCAAAAACGATGTGTCCGCCGAGCCATAGTCATTAACATTGTGTAAGAGCCAAAAAAAAAGTTGCCCACTGTGACCTCCGCGCATATAGTGAGTCGCAGATGGTTGATTTGATGCTGGTTTCGCGTTGCCCCCCCCGCTAGCGGGACCGGTTTTCAGCCATCTAAGCGTCAGAATATCCCCTCCTGACGCGTGGCGCGTTAAAGCGCGTTTTGACCCCCGGCTGGACGCACAGCCGGGGGTCTTTTCATTTGTGGTTGTACCTTGGCCCTTGCTTCCCGCTTGCCGCGCATGCCGATTCGCATTGCAACTTGGAATATCAACTCCGTCCGCCTGCGCCTTCCGATCGTGGCCAAGCTCGCGCGCGAGCAGCGGATCGACGTTCTCTGCCTGCAAGAGACAAAGGTCGCGGACGCATCGTTTCCGCATAAAGCGATTCGCAAGCTCGGCTTCGAGCACGTCGCGATCAACGGGCAGAAGGGCTATCACGGCGTCGCCGTGCTCTCGCGCGTGCCGTTCGCGAAAACCGACGCGCGCGACTTTTGCGGCAAAGGCGATGCGCGCCACGTCGCCGTGACGTTGCCTTCGGGAATCGAGGTGCACAATTTCTATGTGCCGGCC
>CAYXQB010000181.1:0-7088 GCA_964466435.1 uncultured Flavobacteriaceae bacterium
TGTCGAACGCATTGCGCGAGACGAAGTGCTTCAGCCGCTCCGCCGCCTGCGCCGGACAGATGAGCCCGCCGGTGCAGCGTCGCGCAGCAGATTCCTCGCCCGCCGCGTCGACCTCGCGCACCGCGTGGCTGCCGCACGCGGGGCAGCGGTCGGGAAACTTGTAGGCACGTGCCCCCTTGGCCCGCTTCTCGACGATCACCCGCACGATTTGCGGGATCACGTCGCCCGCGCGCTGCACGACGACCGTGTCGCCGACGCGCACGTCCTTGCGCGCGATCTCGTCCTCGTTGTGCAGCGTCGCGTTCGTGACCACGACACCGCCGACGGTCACGGGTTTGAGCCGCGCGACCGGCGTCAGCGTCCCGGTGCGCCCGACCTGAATGTCGATATCGAGCAACTCCGTCTCCGCCTGCTCGGCCGGAAACTTGTGCGCGACGGCCCAACGCGGCGCGCGGCTGACAAAGCCAAGCCGCTGCTGCCAATCGAGCCGATCGACCTTGTAGACGACGCCGTCGATGTCGTAGCCGAGCGACGCGCGCTTTGCCTGAATCTTCTCGTAGTATTTGAGGATCGCCTCGACGCTCGTGAAGCGCTTCATCTCCGGATTGGTCGGAAAGCCCCAGTCCGCAAACGCTTCGATCACTTCGCTCTGCGTCTTACCCGGCACCTTCGAAACCTCGCCCCAGGTATAGGCGAAGAACTTGAGCGGCCGCCGCGCCGTGATCGACGAATCGAGCTGCCGGAGCGACCCCGCCGCTGCGTTACGTGGATTGGCAAACGTCTTTTCCTCACGCGCTTCCTGATCTTTGTTGAGTTTCGCGAAGTCGGCGTGGCTCAAGAACACCTCGCCGCGCACCTCGATCAGCTCCGGTATGCCGCGACCCTTCAGCGAATGCGGAATGTCCTTCAGCGTCTTCAAATTCGCGGTCACGTCCTCGCCGACCGCGCCGTCCCCGCGCGTCGCGCCAAGCACAAGCTTGCCGTCCTCATACCGCAAGCTCGCCGATAATCCGTCGATCTTGGGCTCCGCGGTGATCGCAAGCTCCTCATCGGCGGGCAGGTTCAAGAACCGCCGGATGCGATCGACAAAATCCGTCACATCCTCATCGTCGAACGCATTGTCGAGTGACAGCATCGGCACGCCGTGCTTGACCTTGCCGAACTTCTCGACCGCCTGCGCCCCCACGCGCCGCGCAGGGCTGTCCGGCCGGATCAGCTCAGGGAACTTTGCTTCGATCGCCGCGTTGCGCTTGCGAAGCGCGTCATAGTCCGCGTCCGAAATCGTCGGTGCGTCTTCTTGGTGATAGCGCTTGTCGTGCTCGGCTATCTCGCGCGCAAGACGCTCAAGCTCAGCCGCCGCTTCCTTCTCGGTCAGCTTGGTAACGGGCGCAGGCTTGCTCACGTAGCCCGCCGCCGCTTGGGCAATGGCGTCACCGGCCCTCCGATCAGCCGGTCGGCCGCAGCGCGCGCTTCTTCGGTCACCTTCGCGCCCGACAGCATGCGTGCGATTTCCTCGCGTCGTCCGGGCGCGTCCAGAATCTCCACTCGCGTCGTCATCGCGCCCGCCGCCATCGCCTTCGAAACCCGCAAGTGATGCACGCCGCGCGCCGCCACTTGGGGCGAGTGAGTCACGACCAGCACCTGCTCGCCCTTCGCCAGCCGCGCCAACCGCTCGCCGACGGCATCCGCCACCGCGCCGCCAACGCCGCGATCCACCTCATCGAAGATAAGCGTCGATGCCGACCCTTCGTCCGCCAACGCCACCTTCAGCGCCAGGATAAAGCGCGCCAACTCGCCGCCGGACGCAATCCGCGTCAGCCCGCCGAACGGTGCACCGGGATTCGTCGCAACCATGAACTCGACACGGTCGCGGCCCGACGGCCCCGCGGCGTCCGTCGTCTCGATCTGCGTACGAAACAGCGCGTGCTCAAGCTTCAGCGGTGCGAGCTCTTTCGCAACCCGTTGATCCAGCCCTTCCGCCGCCTTCTTGCGCGCCGCCGACAACGCCGCGGCCGCTTTGTCGAACGCCTTGCGCGCCTGCACTTTCAGCCGTTCAAGCTCCGCCGCCCGCGACTGCGCCCCAGCGAGCGCCTGAAGCTTTGCCTCCGCATCCGCCCGCTTGTTTGCCAGCCCGTCGCACGTGCCGCCGTATTTGCGGGCCGCCGCCCGAAGCGCAAAGAGCCGCGTCTCCGCCTTCTCGAGCGCATTCGCATCGAACGCGAGCCCTCGCGCCGCCACCTCGACGGCGCGCCGCGCTTCTGTTGCCTCGATCACCGCGCGGTCGAGCGCGGCGACGGCTGTATCGAGCCGCCCTTGCGCCACCGTCTGTGCCCGGCTCAAGCGGCGCAGCGCCAAACTCATACGCGCCTCGACGCCGCCGTTGCCCGACAGCGCCTCGACCGCCTCATGCAGATCGCTCGATATCTTCTCGGACGCCATCATCACGGCGCGGGCGTTCGCAAGCTCGGCCTCTTCGCCCGCTCGCACGTCGAGCGTCCGCAGTTCCTCGGCCATGTGCTTTAGATAATCAAAGTCCTGCGCCGCGCGTTGCTGAACTTCGGCCTCCGCGCGCGCAGCCTCCTCGGCGGCCGCCAAAGCGCGCCAAGCACTCTCGACCGCCGCCACCTCGTCGTCGAGCCCCCCAAACGCGTCGAGCAAATGGCGATGGCCCGCCGCATCGAGCAGCCCGCGGTCGTCATGCTGTCCATGAATCTCAAGCAGCATCGCCCCCGCCTCGCGCATGAGGCCGATCGACACCGGTTGATCGTTGATGAAAGCCCGGCTCCGCCCGTCGCTCGCAATCGATCGTCTGAAGATCAGCGCGCCATCGCTCTCAAGCCCGTTGCCGCTAAGCGCCGCGCGTGCCGGATGCTTTTCCGGCGGATCGAACACGGCGGTGACGGAAGCCTGCGCACCGCCGGCGCGAATAAACCCGCGCTCGGCCCGCCCGCCGGTCGCAAGTCCCAATGCATCAAGCAGGATGGACTTCCCCGCCCCCGTTTCGCCCGTGAGCACACAAAGCCCCGGCGCGAACTCCAAGTCCAACCGCTCGATCAGCACAAAGTCGCGGATCGAGAGAGACGTCAGCATGTCGAGGCGTTAGGCCCTCTTAGAACCAGTCAAACCAACCGCCACCTTCTTCGTCCGTTTTATTCTCGGACGAAGGTGCGGCAGGCTTCGTGCCCGCCTCCGGCGGCGGTGCAACTTGCGTCTTCGGCTGCGCGACGGGGGTGGCATCGGCAGGCGCGGGCGCAGGTGTCGTCGGCGCGGTGCGGATTTGAGCGACCGACTGGCCGCCGTCCTTCTGGCCATACTCTTGCATCAGCGCGAATGTATCTTCGTACCACTCGCTGCCCGGATAGTTGTGGCCGAGCACGGCAGCGGCCGCCCGCGCTTCCTTCGTGACGCCCAGCGCCAAATAGGCTTCCACCAACCGGTGCAAAGCTTCCGGTACATGGCTCGTCGTTTGATACTTCTCAAGCACGCTGCGGAAGCGGCCGATCGCAGCGACTTGCTCGCCGCGCTTCAGATAGTAGCGACCGATCGACATTTCTTTGCCCGCGAGGTGATCGCGGGTCAGGTCGAGCTTCAGCCGCGCATCGCGCGCGTAGTCGGTCTGCGGAAAACGACGGATCAAGTCGCCGAGCGCCGACATCGCCTGCTCAGTCCGGCGCTGGTCGCGGCCCACATCGACGATCTGCTCATAGAGCGAAATCGACTTTAGATAATAGGCGTACGGCGCGTCTTTGTTGCCAGGGTGCAGGGTGATGAACCGGTCTGCCGCCTGAATCGATTCCGTATATTTGTTGGCTTGATAGTAGCAGAATGCCGACATGAGGATCGCGCGCCGGGCCCACACGGAATAGGGATGCTGCCGCTCCACCTCGTCGAACGCGGCCGCGCACGGAATCCAATTCGCGCGGTCGAGTTGAACCAGCGCATTCTGATAGAGCATTTCTACCGGCGCCTCGCGGAACTCCGCCTTGGGCGCTGGCGCGTCGTCGCCGGCGCACGCGGTAAGCGGCATGGCAATCGTCAGCGCCAAGCTGACGTGGAGGAGACGCGAACGGATCAGAGAAAACGACATGGGAACCGACGAGTTAAGGGGCTTGGACGCACCCGCCAGGCACCGTTGACGGTCCCTTAACAGGTATCTTGCCCGCTTCTTTACCGTAAGACCGGCCTCACCGCCACCCCGGTAAACGGTTGATGGAGCCCAATTTCGGCCCCTTGCGGCGGTGCAACAGCAACGACCCCCGCATTGTCGAATCGGCCAGGGGGGCCAGCACCCATTTCTTACCAACTTGTTAACACCGAAATCGCAGGTACTATGTCCCCGTAAATCGGGCAATCACCAACCAGAAAGCGCAATTCCCGGCCGTGCGTAATCGCAAAAATATCCCGTCCGTTGTCCGTTGATCATTGGTTCGGGAAGCGTTCCAAAAACACCTCCGGCAAGTTGTACCGTCAATTTCGGCACCACCGTGAACGTTCAGATATTCGAACGCGCGCGTCGCGAATTAACATGTCCCCCACAGTCAAAGAAAAATGCACCGCAGCCTTTCGGCCACGGCGCATCGCTGTGCTGGGTCCAACTTATTACTCTGCGGCGGCAAGCCCGTAGACTGGGCGATCTACAGTCGGCGCCTGACGGCGCGTATGAAGCGTCACATACTCCCAAGCGCTCTTGCGCGCGAACAGCTCGTGCAGAAGCTTGTTGTTCAGAGCGTGGCCCGTTTTGAATCCGCGGAACTGCGCGTAAAGCGGTGCACCGGCCAGCGCCATGTCGCCCACGACATCCAACAGCTTGTGCCGGACGAACTCGTCGGAATAGCGAAGCCCGTCTTCGTTCATGATCCGCCCGCCATCGAGCACGATCGAATTCGAGAGCGAACCGCCCCGCGCCAGGCCGTTCTTCTGCAGATACTCGACCTCATGCCGGAAACCGAACGTACGCGCGCGCGCCAGCTCAGCCTTAAACGATGGCGTGTCGAGATCGAACGAATAGAATTGGCGGTCGATGACCGGGCAGTTCTCAAACGCGATTTCGAGATCTGCTGAGAACCCGATTCCGGGCCTAAGCTCGGCATACTTGTCGCCGTCCTCGACTCGCACAGTTTCGCGCACGCGGATCGCACGAACGGGTTCGCCCTGCGAAACGACGCCGGCGCACTCAAGAAGAAACACGAACGGCGCTGCGCTCCCGTCCATGATCGGCACTTCGGCCGCGTCGATTTCGATGATGATGTTCGTAATGCCGAGCCCGACGACCGCCGCCATCAGATGCTCGACCGTATGGACCTTAACCCCGTAGACGTTCCCGATCGTGGTCCCGAGCTTCGTGTCGGTGACGCGGTCGAACCGGGCGGGGACAACACCCGCAACGCCCTGGTGATCCGTCCGGCGGAAAATGATGCCCGTTCCTTCGGGCGCCGGTAGCAATGTCAACGTCGAGAGAATCCCGGTGTGAACGCCAACGCCTTGGCAAACCATCCGGTTCTTGATCGTCTTTTGAAGCGCCATAGCCCCTCGTAACTCCACTCTTACTGCCTGCCGACACGGCCGCCCTGAACCGGGCAAAAGAAACTCAATGGCCGCGACGAACGCCGCGGGGCGCAACCGAACTTAGGCCGTCCCCAACGGCTTTGCAGACAGCACCGCCCCCCTCAAAGTCGGCACCACCCTCAGATGACCACTCGCCCAGGTGTTGTATAGTGAACTCAGCACCCGGGCAGATGGCTCCATCGCCGAAAAAACACTACCAGTGTGCCCGAATCGACCGAAATGACTTGTTGTTTCGGTTTATTACCGCAGAAATGAGCCAAAAATCATCGGGCCGCAGCGTCTCGTAAACCATCTCACCCGCGCATTTCCGCGGCCGGTAGTGCAACGGCCTCGCAAAACAAAAGGGGGAGCCGTCGCTCCCCCAGAACCGCGCGCCGATTGAATGGACCTGCGCTCAGTTCACCTGCCGGCGCAGAAAAGCCGGGATGTCGAGTTGGTCATCGACGGGTGCGTTGTACTCGTCGTTGCGCACCTTTGGCGTTTGCGTCCGCGGCTGCATCGATCGCGTTTCGCCGCTTTGCTGCGCCTCAGGCGAAAGCCGCATGGTCGACGGCGCCGTGCGCTGCACAAGCGGCTTCTTCGGCGCGCTGGCCCCAATCGTAATGCCGAACATCGAGAACCCGCCCGTCTTCTTGGGCTCGGTTTGGAACTGTGGCGGAAGCGGCGGCAACGGCTGACGCGCGCGTGTGTACTCGCGCGCCGGGATGTCACGCTGCGGCTGCACGGACTCGATGATCGCGGACTCGTAAACGTGCGTTTCGACAGCGGCGAGGCTCCGCTGATCGATGTCGCGAGTCTCGGCAAGCCCTGACTGCAGAATCTCATTTTGCATGGTGTGGACCGGGTGAACCGCAGCCGACGCGCTTGCAGCAATCGGCGCTGTCGCGGTCGCCGGCGTTCGGCGGAGCTCGGCCTTCACCTCAGGCGCACGCTGGGCAACCGTTGCGGTCCTCGTTGGCACCGCCTGCGCCTTCGCTTCGATGGAGATGCCAGTTGCGACGACGGAAACGCGCATCTTGCCGTTCATCTTCTCGTCGAACGTAGAGCCGACGATAATGTTCGCATCCGGATCGACTTCGGCGCGGATTTTGTTCGCTGCTTCATCGACCTCATAGAGCGTAAGATCCATGCCACCCGTGATGTTGATCAGCACGCCGCGCGCGCCTTTCATCGACGTGTGGTCGAGCAGCGGATTGGAAATTGCGGCTTCTGCCGCTTCGATCGCGCGGCGTTCGCCTTCGGCCTCGCCCATGCCCATCATCGCCGTGCCCATCTCGCGCATCACGGTCTTCACGTCCGCGAAGTCGAGGTTGATCAGGCCCGGCATCACCATCAGATCGGTGACCCCGCGCACGCCGGCATAGAGCACCTCGTCCGCCATCTCGAACGCCTTCGCGAACGTCGTCTTTTCGTTCGCGATACGAAACAGATTCTGATTCGGCACAACGATCAGCGTGTCGACGAATTCCTTGAGCTTCTCGATCCCCTCTTCCGCGATCCGCAACCGGCGCTGGCCCTCGAAC
>CAYXQB010000182.1:0-7030 GCA_964466435.1 uncultured Flavobacteriaceae bacterium
AACGGCCGCCTGCAGAAGCTGGGGGTAACCTCGGGCGCCGTCCTGCGAGAAGTGGCCACCTGCCTGAAATCGGCACCCAAGCGCGACGAACGAACCGGCACCTAGGCACCTATCGCCTACAAGTTCTGCGAAGGCCACGCGCGCGTCACTCGCTGAGTGCGCGCGCGCATTGACTTGATTTGAGCGTCGCTTTGTACTCCCCGGCAGAAGCCGGAGATCTTCATGCGCACCGCTGCCTTAGCCGTCACCCTCGCCTTCATTGCAATGCAGCCCGCACACGCGGAAGCAACGTGCGAACTGAAAGCTTACGGCACAGTCGCATTCGAGACCGACGAGACGGGCCACATCTATCTCCCAGCGACCGTTGCGGGACGTTCCACGCGTCTCAAGGTTGACACGGGCGCCTATTGGAGCGTCTTGCGCCGCGACCTCGCCGAAGCACAGGGCTTGAAGATCGGAGCGGCGCTCTATTTCGACCTCTACGATCTGACCGGCGACAAGATGAAGTACATGACCACCGCCGATGTGAAGCTTGGCACTTTAGGCTACGGCGAAACGGAGTTCTTTGTCGGCAAGCCGATCGAAGGCTTGTCGATCGACGAGCGTGGAGGACTGATCGGTCACAACATGCTGGCAAAAATCGATCTCGAAATCGACAATGCCGGCAAGACAGTCACGTTCTTCAGTCAGGATCACTGCAAGGGCGCGGGCGTGCATTGGGCGGACGAAGCCGTGACGCTCAACTTTCGCAAGAAGCCGGCGCATGCCCCCATCGGAACGAAACTGAAAAAGGTCGACAAGAATCAAATCGACATGCCGATCGTCGCCGCAGATCTGGACGGCGAAACGGTATCGATCCTATTCGACACCGGCGCCACGTACACGTCGATTGACTTGGCCCACGCTAAGCGAAAGTACGGAATCGGTCCGGACACGCCCGGCGTCGTCCCCTTTGGCACGATGTACACCGCAAACGGCAATGCCGTGGACGCTTACAAGTACACTTTCAAGTCGCTGACGATTTCGGGCATCAAATTCGAAAACGTCCCAGTCGTTCTCAGCAACATGAACGACGAATCGAGAGTCCTGCTGGGCATGAACGAACTGAAGAAGCTGCGCCTCTACTTTGCTTTCAAGACGGCATGATCCACATCACGGCTGCCGACGCCACGCGCGGGCCGCAATAGTTTGCAGCACGCCTCACACGCGAAGCCTAGCGCGAACGTTCCCCTGCCGGACGAGCCGCCGACGTTCGAACCGCCTTCCGGTGGCAGCGGCAACTGATGTAGCCTCAAAGCGTAGCGTGGGAGAACGCACATGCGCTTGCTGGCTTTGTTTGCCGCGATTTGGGCTGCCATGGCGGCGCCGGCGCTGGCCGAGTCCTGCCAACTCAAGCGCATCGCGGTGATCCCGTTTCAGACCGACGGGACGGCGCACATCTACGTTCCGGTCACGCTGAACGGTCGCAACACGCATCTGATGCTCGACACCGGCGCGTTTTGGAGCGGCGTAAGCCGGCAGATGGTTGCCGCACTAAATCTGTCCGTTCGAGATTCGACCGACTTCTATCTGGTCGACGCCGCGGGCAACAAGATCGACAAGATGGTCACGATCACAGAGTTCAAGCTCGGCGGAATTCCGTTCAACGGCTCCGTCGACATGTTCGTGGAAGGCGACCTACCTAGCGCGTCGATCGAAAAGAACGCCGGAATCCTGGGCAGAAACCTCTTCACGCAAATGGATCTTGAGATCGACAACGCCGGCAAGACCATCTCGCTCTTCAGCCAAGACCACTGCAAAGGCGACGGCGTCTACTGGGCCGACGAGGCCGTAACGCTGAACTTCAAGCGGTACCAGCCGCGCTCGCCGACCGGCACCAAGATCCGAGTCAAACCGAGCGAGCATCAAATCGACACACCGATTGTGGCTGCCGACCTGGACGGCGAAATCGTTTCGGTCCTCTTCGACACGGGCGCTACCAGAAGCGGAATGGATATCGAGCACGCAAAACGCAAGTTCGGCATCGGGCCCGGATCACCAGGCGTGCAACCCGCAGGCAAAGTGTACAGTGGAGCCGGGGAAGCGATCGACACTTACTCTTACACGTTCAAGTCGCTCACGATCGCTGGAATTAGATTCGACAACATCACAATGCTACTCGGCAAGTTCGACGAGGACGCAAAGATTCTCTTGGGCATGAACGAGTTGAAAAAGCTGCGGCTCTACTTCGCCTTCAAAGACGGCATGATCCATGTCACTGCGGCCGACGCCGGCAGAGCGCAACAGTAACGCCGCTACGCCGCCTCGAACACCGCCGCAATGCCCTGGCCGCCGCCAACGCACATCGTCTCAAGGCCATAGCGTGCGCGGCGGCGTTTCATCTCGTGAAGCATCGTCGCCAGGATGCGCACGCCCGTAGCGCCGATCGGATGGCCGAGCGAGATACCCGACCCGTTGACGTTTAGCTTGTCGTGGTCGTGCCAACCCCAGCGCTTCAACACGCCGAGAACCTGCACGGCAAACGCCTCGTTCAGCTCGACGAGGTCGATGTCCTTCCAGGAGAGCGTCGTGCGCTGAAACAGCTTCTCGACGGCGGGCACCGGCCCCAACCCCATGGTGGCCGGGTGACAGCCCGCCGCCGCCCAACCGACGAGCGTGCCCATGGGCGTCAGCCCGAGCGACGCCAGTTTGTCCTCCGCAACGATGAGACAAGCCGCCGCCGCGTCGTTCTGCTGGCTGGCGTTCGCCGCCGTCACGACGCCCCCCTTCATGATCGGCCTCAACGCGCCGAGCATTTCGAGACTCGCATCTGCCCGCACGCCTTCGTCCTGCTTCACCAGCACCGGTTCGCCCTTCCGTTGCGGCACCGGCACGGCGACGACTTCGTCGGCAAACTTGCCGTCCGCCCAAGCGCGCACCGCCCGCTTGTGACTCTCGACCGCGAACGCGTCCGCTTCCTCGCGCGTAATCTGGCAATCACGCGCCACATTCTCCGCCGTCTCGATCATTCCGGATATCACGCCGAACCGTTCCACCGGCTGTGACCGCTCGCGCCCGCGCTCCAGCCGGTCGTACATCGCAACGTTCCCTGCCCGCGCGCCGGAGCGCATCGCCGTCGTGTAGTACTCGATATTGCTCATGCTCTCGACGCCGCCCGCGATAACCACGTCGGCTACACCCGTCTCCACCATCATCGCCGCCGTCACGATCGCCTGCAGGCCACCGCCGCAGCGCCGGTCGAGCTGCATACCGGGCACCTCGATCGGCAAGTCCGCAGCCAGCGCCGCCCAGCGCCCGATGCAAGGCGCCTCGCTGTTGGCATAGCTTTGCGCGAACACGACGTCGTCGATCCGCGCCGGGTCGATGCCGGACCGCCTCACCGTCTCTCGCACGACATGCGCTGCCAGCGTCTCTGCCGGAATGTCCTTCAGCGACCCCAGATACTTCGCGACCGGCGTACGGACCGGCGCCACGATTGCGGCTCTGCGTGCCATCAAATCACTCCCTTCGATTTCAGCTCCTGAACGCGCTCAGGCGAAAAACCCCAATCGCGCAATCCCGATAAATTATGCGCGCCAATCGCCGGCGGAGGCCCCTGCACGGCACCGGGCGTCGCATCGAAGCGCGGCGCAGGCGCCGGCTGAACCACACCCTCGACAGTCACGAACGCATCGCGCGCAACGTTGTGCGGATGCGCCGGCGCCTCGCCGATCTCCAGAACGGGTGCAAAACAAACATCCGTCCCTTCCATGATCCGGCACCAGTCCTCGCGCGTTTTCGTCGCGAACACACGCGCGAGCTTCTCCTTCAAGGCCGGCCACTGCTTCCGGTCCAGCTGCGCGTCGAACGCGGGATCGCTCAAACCCGCCTTCTCGCGGAGCAGCGCATAGAACTGCGGCTCGATCGAGCCGATCGCCACCCATTGCCCATCCGCGCATTTGTAAACGTCGTAGAAGTGCGCCCCGCCGTCGAGCCTGTTCGCCGCACGCTCCGCCGTGTGCACACCCTCCGCCCGAAACCCATAGAAATAGGACATCAGCGACGCCGCGCCATCGACCATCGCCGCGTCGACGACTTGGCCCTTGCCCGTCGCCCGCGCATGCGTGAGCGCCGCCAGCAGGCCCAAGGCGAGGTAGAGCGCCCCGCCGCCGAAATCCCCAATCAGATTGAGCGGCGGCACCGGGCGTTCCTTCGTTCCGATCGCGTGCAACGCCCCTGTCAGGGCGATGTAGTTGATGTCATGACCGGCTGCATGCGCGAGCGGCCCCGTCTGTCCCCAACCGGTCATTCGCCCGTACACGAGTTTCGCATTGCGCTTCATCGCGACGTCGGGTCCAAGCCCCAGCCGCTCCATCACACCGGGCCGAAAGCCTTCGAACACGATCTCCGCCCGCTCGAACATCTGCAGACAAACCTCGACCGCATCGCGGTTCTTGAGATCGAGTGCAACCGACTTGCGCCCGCGATGCGTCACATGGTGCGGCTGCGCGGCGCGCGCGTCCTTCCGGTCGATGCGGACGACGTCAGCCCCGAGGTCGGAGAGCAACATCCCGCAGAAGGGTGCAGGCCCCAACCCCGCAAACTCGACGACCTTTACGCCCGACAGTGGTCCCTGCGCCAAACTCGCGTCTCCTCGAAGTCCTCTGACGTAGCGTCCATAGCACACCGTCGCGGCGGCGCGAATCGCGCGATAGAGTGCGCGAAACACGGCACGCGAGGCTTGGGCTTTCATGCGCAAATGGTGGTTTTCGATCCACAAGTGGATCGGGCTGGTGGTCGGCTTCCAGATTTTGGCCTGGACGGTCAGCGGTCTCTACATGACCTGGTTCCCGATCGCCGAGGTGCGCAGCGAGCACAACATCCGCGAAGCAAAGCCGCGCGACCTGCGCGCCGCGACCGATCTCATCGCCCCCGAACGCGCAGTGAGCGCCGCCAAGGCCCCGGTCTCGCGCCTCGAACTCACGGAAGTCGCGGGCCGCTGGATGTGGCGCATCGACAGCGGGGGCAAACCCCACATGCTCATCGACGCGGAGAGCGGCAAAGTCCTCTCGCCGCTCGACGAAGCAGCTGCGCGCCAAATCGCGCACGCGGACTTTGCCGGTAAGGGCAAGATCGCCGCCGCGAAATTGATCGCGAAAGACCCGCCGATCGAATACCGCCGTGCCCTGCCGGTCTGGCAGGTTACCTTTGACGATGCCGGCGAAACCAGCCTCTACGTCGAACCGCTCACCGGCAAAGTCACCGCGCGCCGCAGCAACCTGTGGCGAACCTACGATTTCCTTTGGTCGCTCCACATCATGGACTACAGCGCGCGGGAGGACTTCAACCACTGGCCCCTAATCCTGATGTCGCTGCTCGGCCTCATCCTCACGATGAGCGGGATCGGCCTTCTCGTCATCCGCCTGTGGCCGCGCAATCTCAATTCTCCAAAGAGTATCGGGTAAACATGTCCAGCATGATCGAAGTCGCACGTTCGAGCGTCCAAACTTGGGAGTGCGATCAAATGGGCCACATGAACGTTCAGTTCTATGTGGCAAAGGCCGACGAAGGGCTAAGCGCACTCGCCGCCGCATTGGGCTTGAGCCCGCGCGCGCAAGGCAGCGACCGTGCCATGTTGATCCCGCGCGAACACCACATCCGCTTCCACCGCGAACTTCGGCCGGGCGCGGCTTTCGCCGTCAACGGTGGCGTGTTGCTGGCGAAGAGCGAAGGCCTGATCGTCTACGAGGAAATGCAAAACATCGCGAGTGGCGCAGTCGCTGCGACATTCGTCACGCGCGCCGAGTGGGCGGACGCGACCGTGCGCGGCGGCCTGCCGCTGCCGGTCATAGCCGTCGCGAAGGCAGCACCGCTGATGATCGAGCTCCCGGCGCAAGGCCAACCGCGCGGCCTCGATTTGGCACCCGCCCGCCCTGCCCCCTCGCTTGCGGAGGCCGAAAGCCTGGGCCTCATCACCACGTTGCGCGGCGCAGTCCTACCCGAACATTGCGACGCCCACGGCTACATGCAGACCCGCCACTACATGGCCCGCGTGTCGGATGCGATCCCAAACCTGATCGCGCAAACCCGCGGCCACGACCGTTCGGCCGGCACCATTGGAGGCGCCGCACTCGAGTACCGCTTCGTCTACCGCATGCCGGCCCGGGATGGCGACCTCCTCGTCCTCAAGAGTGGCCTGCGCTCCGTTTCGTCGAAGACTTACGTCTGGTGTCACTGGCTGTTCGACGCCGAGACCGGCGAATGCTTCGCCACGGCCGAAGCTGTAGCCGTCGCCATGGACCTCACAACCCGCAAAGCGATCGAAATCCCACCGGATATGCGCGCGCATTTGGAACGCTTGGTTGTTCCGGGGTTGTCGGCGTAGCGGACGTCTACACCCCCGCCATCGCGCGAATTTCCCGCTGCACGATCTCTGGATGCTCCATCGGCAGGAAGTGACTGGCCCCCGGCACCTTCACGACCCGTATCTCGGGCCGGCGCGCGATTAGAAGTTCGATGACTGAATCGGGACATGTCGACCGCTTGTCGCCGACGATGAGCGTCAGCGGGCAGCGCAACCCGTCAAGCTCGCGCCAAACATCGACCGCATCGCTGGCATAGTTCGCAGCCTCCCATCCCGGCGTACAGGCCAGACGAACCTGCTTGTCGTCGACGAAGTCGACCGCACCGCCGGTAATATAGTCGCGCACGACATCTTCCGGCCACGTACGAAACGCACCGCGCCCCCGGTAAGCCTCGAACATCGCTTCGCGCGAAGGCCAGATTCCGCGCCGCTTCTTCGCCTGCGCGACCAGCGGCGACAGGCGCTCGGCGAGCCCCAGGGCGCGCGCGATCTTCATCCAGCGGATATACTGGGGCGGCATGATCACGGGCTCGACCAACACAAGTCCGGTCACCCAGGCGGGTTTGGCCAAAGCAACCATCAAGCTCGCCGTCGCGCCCATCGAATGACCCACCAGCATCTTGGGCCGCCCGTCGAGTTCGTTGAGCGTACGGACAATGTCGTCGCGGTAGATCAGCCACGACTGCA
>CAYXQB010000183.1:0-6929 GCA_964466435.1 uncultured Flavobacteriaceae bacterium
GCGCGTTCCAGGAACTGTCCGACAAGCCGACGAAGCTGATCGCCTTCTCGGACGACATGGACGGCATGCGCAAGATACCGGACAACGTTCCGAACCACGAGATGCTGCGCGAGCATATCCAAAAGCCGCTGACGTCGGTGCCCGACCCGTTCGGCACGCACGAAAGCTTTGCGCACCACAACAACGCGCGCCTGCGCTCGTTTCTGGACGGATTCGGCTTCGACTACGAATTCATGTCGGCCACCGATGCCTACAAGGCCGGCAAATTCGACGCGACGCTCCTCAAGGCGCTTAGCGTCTATGACAAGATCATGGCGATCATGCTGCCAACGTTGGGCGAAGAGCGCCGCAAGACTTACAGCCCCTTCCTTCCCATCTCGCCGAAGTCCGGCCGCGTGCTCTACGTGCCGCTAAAGCGCCACGATGCGGCCGCGGGCACGATCACGTTCGACGACGAAGACGGCGAAGAGATTACGCAAACCGTGACCGGCGGCCGGGCGAAAATGCAATGGAAGCCCGACTTCGGCATGCGCTGGGCGGCGCTTGGCATCGACTTTGAGATGTTCGGCAAAGACCACCTGCCGAATCAGCCGCTCTACGCGAAAATCTGCAAGACGCTCGGCGTCGAGCCGCCGGTCAACTTTGTCTATGAGCTGTTTCTCGACGATGTCGGCGAGAAGATCTCGAAGTCGAAAGGCAACGGCATCGCTGTCGAACAATGGCTCACCTATGCGGCGCCCGAAAGCCTCGCGCTTTTCATGTACAACAAGCCAAGGACAGCCAAGCGCCTCTACTTCGACGCGATTCCGAAGGAGGTCGACGACTACGTCGCCCATCTCGACAAGTATCAGGGACAGAACGAGGCCGAGCGCCTTGAGAATCCCGTTTGGCACATCCACGCCGGCAACCCGCCCCAGGAAGGGTGGCCGGTTCCGTTCGCGCTGTTGCTCAACCTCGTCTCGGCATCAAGCGCATCGACGCCCGAAATCCTCTGGGGCTTCATTCGCCAATACGCGCCGCAGGCAAACCCAAAGGACAACCCCTCGCTCGACCGCCTGGTCGGCTACGCGATCCGCTACTACGAAGACTTCGTCCGCCCGAAGAAGAAGTATCGCGCGCCGACCGAAAAGGAGCGTGCCGCCATGGAAGATCTGGCAGCTGCCTTCGACCGCTTGGGCGCAAGCGCCGATGGCGAGAAAGCCCAATTCGAAGTCTACGAGGTTGGCAAAAAGCACCAATTCGACCCGCTCCGCGACTGGTTCAAGGCGCTCTATGAAGTCCTGTTCGGCCAGGACCAAGGCCCGCGCTTCGGCTCGTTCGCAGCGCTCTACGGTGTGACGAACACGGCAAAGTTGATCCGCGACGGCCTCGCCGGCAAATTCCTCGCCTGACAGCCAGCGCGAACGCGCTTAGTGTCGCGCGCATGAAGTGGTGCGTCGCTCTCTTGCCAGCCTTGTTCGCGAACGCTGCGCTAGCCGCCGTTCCGCCGAAGGCGGAGGCCGCATACGTCATCGGCAAGTTCGTAGACGCCGCTGCCATCGCCGAGGCCGAAGGCTCGGCCGAGGCACTGGCCTTTGCCGCGCGCGCTCACATCGCCGATGCAATCACGCGCACTGGCCCGGCCTGCCTGCCATGCCTAAACACAGCGGTCGCACTCGCCGAACGCGCGATCGAGCGCGACCCGGACTACGCCGAAGGATATGTCCAATTCGCCATCGCTTTGGGATTCGGCGGCCGTCATTTGAGTGCATCCAGCGCACAGTCGCTCCAGACACCGGAACGCGGCCGCGCGGCGATCGACAAGGCGCTCAAGCTTGACCCCAAGAACACATGGGCCAACGCGTCACTTGGCGCTTGGCACCTTGAGATCGTTCATCGTGCAGGCCCGGTGCTTGCAGCCGTGACATACGGCGCCTATCGCAGCGACGGCCTGAAGCACTTCCGTGGAGCCTTGGCGCGCGAGCCGTCCAATCTACTGCTTCACTTTCACTTCGCGCTTTCAATTTTGGCGCTCGATACCGACGAGTTTCATCGCGAAGCACTCGTTGCTCTGCAAGTGGCGTACAAAGACCCGCGAACCGACGCGTTGACCGAGTTCACGCGCAGACGCGCACGGCTTCTCGAAGCGCTCTTGACGCGTGGCACGAGCGAGCAAATCGAAGACCTTGTCAGGACTTACCAGGGCTACCCCTAGCAGCGCGCCCAAACAACGCGCGCGACCCAGTCGACCGTCTCGCGCTCCATCACGCGGTCGGGCATTTGGGGATTGAGCGACTTCAACTCCACGCGCTTGGCCGTCTGCCGCACGAAGCGCATCACGGCAACGCCTTCCTTGCTTTTCACGACCACGCAGTCGTCGCGCTTCACCTTCGCGCCGGGCGCAACAATCACGACCGTGCCGATACAGAAAAGCGGCGCCGCACCGTCGTTCGTGATCTCGAGCGCAAAGGCCGCATCGTCGCTGAGGTCGGGAAACGCGAGTTTTCCCCACACTTTGGAAACCGGCCGCCCCTCGCCGTCGAAGGCTTTCTTTTTTGCGGCATCCTTCAACTTCATGAACGGCAACTGCCGCGACCCACGCGAAGAATTTCCGCGCGCCATCAGCCCGACGAAATCGTCGAGGTTCGCTCCGGTCGCCTGGAGAATCCGCGAAAGACTCTCCGTCGACGGCCAGCGCAGCCTTCCCTGCGGCCCAAGCCGCTTGCTCTTGTTGAACGTCGTGGGATCGAGCCCAGCCGCCTTCGCGAGCCCCGATGGCGAGTGCCCGTGCCGTGCGGCAAGCGCGTCGATGGCGCTCCATATTTGCTTATGCGACAACATCGCCGTCAGCCGATGAAACTCTGGAACAACAACTCTGCACGATTGCGAACGCCGTGCGCACCGCTACAACGGCGCCGCTAACGGTGAAACCAAGCTTATCACGATGATCCTCCTTCGCACGCTTTCGACCCTTGGGCGGCCGCTTCTCACGCGCCTCGACCCGGAGTTTGCTCACACACTCACGATCAAGACGTTGGGCCGCTTCCCCATCGCGACGCCGCAGCCTGATGATCCACGCTTGCGTGTACAAGCATTCGGTTTGGATTTCCCCAACCCAATCGGACTAGCGGCAGGGTTTGATAAGAATGTGGCCGCAACCGAAGCGATGTTGGGATTTGGCTTCGGATTCGTTGAAGCAGGCACGGTCACACCTCGCCCACAAGAAGGAAATCCTAGGCCGCGCATCTTCCGATTGCGCGAAGACCGCGCGATCATCAACCGCTTGGGGTTCAACAACGAAGGCCTTCAAGCTGCGCGCGAACGCTTGGTTCGCCTGCAAGGACGTCCCGGCATCCGCGGCATCAACATCGGCGCGAACAAGGACGCGAACGACCGCGTCGCCGACTATGTCACAGGGCTCAAGGAACTTGGTCCTTTTGCGAGCTACGTCACAGTCAACATCTCCTCGCCGAACACGCCGGGGCTGCGCGGACTGCAAAATAAGTCCGAGCTGCAGACGCTGCTCACCGCGCTCGGTGAGACGAAAGCGAAGCTCGCAAAGTCCGCTCCGCTGCTCGTCAAGATCGCGCCTGACCTCGACGACCACGCCTGCGCCGACATCGCCGAACTCGCGCTCGCCCACAAACTCGACGGCCTGATCGTCTCGAACACAACGATCGCAAGACCATCGACGTTGAAAAGCCGCCACGCGAACGAAGCCGGCGGCCTCTCAGGCGCACCGCTGTTCGTGCGCTCAACGGCGGTGCTGCGCCAAATCCGCCGCCTCACCCAAGGCAAGCTCACGTTGATTGGCGTCGGCGGCGTCACGTCTGGTGCCGACGCGCTCGCGAAAATCAAAGCCGGCGCCACACTCGTTCAACTCTATAGCGCCCTCGCCTACGAAGGTCCCGGCCTGATCACGCGCATCAAACGCGAACTGCTCGACCTGCTGACACGCGAAGGCCACCACGCCATCGACACGGCAATTGGCCAAGAAACTGCCTGACGGCAAGCTACAAAAAATCGACCAAGCGAATGCCGGCCCAAACCGTTGCTGCCGTGATCGCAAGCGACAACACAGCAGCCGCCAGCGCCACGCACAGCAACACGCCGTCCTCTTCGAGATAGGCCAGCGACAAGAGCCCCACGACCAGAGACGGAATGATGTGGCTGAAGGGGAACGGCCAGATCAGCGTCGGTGCGAGCGACAAAACCACGACACCCACGACCCGTTTCGTCGCCTCGAACGGTCCGCGCCAGCGCGGACGGACGAACCGCTCAAGCCATCTCAGCACCGGCCCCGCCCGCTGGAACACACCGGCGACACGGGCCGTCGCCACGCGGCGCTGGGCGATGAACCGCGGCAGAGTGGGACCAGGACGCGCCAGCATCATCTGAATTGCCGGATACGCGAGCAGAAACCCGATGAACGTCGACCCGCCGGGGATCAGCGCAATGAGCGCCATCACCAGCAAGACGATCCCAAACGACCTCTCGCGCAGTTCGCCCATCAACCAATCAAGTGTCACGAAATCGCCCGGCGCCTTACCGAGCAGGTTTTCGATGACGGCAGATGTCGGAACGTGGGAGCCTTCACCAAGAACCATGGCATCTCCGCGAGAACGGGTTGGCTTGCCAAGCCGACTTATCAGCCGAAGCTCGGTCGCGCACGCGAAGCCGTCAGGTGAAAAGTGGAGCGGGTGAAGGGAATCGAACCCTCGTCGTAAGCTTGGGAAGCTTCTGCTCTACCATTGAGCTACACCCGCGATGGTGTGCTTGATAGCACCGGCCACCGGCGCCTGTGAAGCACCCCCTAATTCTTGGTCGCCGTCAGCTCGGTCCGCCGGTTCTGGGCCCGGCCCTCCGCGGTAATGTTGTCGGCAACTGGACTATCGTCGGCGTGACCGGCCGCGGTCATGCGCGACGCATCGATCCCGGCGTCGGTGAGCGCCGCCATCACCTGTTGTGCGCGTGCTTCAGAGAGGCGCAGATTTGCCTCCCTCGAACCCGTGTTGTCGGTATAGCCGTCGACCGACACGGTTGCCGCACCGAACGCCTTCAAGATTTCGGCGATGGCGACGATCGTCGTTTGCGAACTAGCGTCGAGCGTCGCGCTCCCGGATTCGAACGTCAGCCCGTCGAACAGAAACGTCTTCGAGCCGGTCTCGGGACTGACAAGGAAGTTGTAGAGGTTTTCGCCGACGGATCCCGGCGGCACTGTCAAAACGGTTCCGCTGGGAAGCGCAAGCTGTGTGGCCGCAGGTTCCGCCGGAGCCTCCGCCGCAACAGGCTCTGTCTCCGCCACGACAGCGGTCTCAACGGCGGATTGCTGCGTTCCCGACACACACGAACGAAGCCCGAAAAACGCCAAGACGATAAGCGCCGCAAGCGCCAGCCACGGCCACAGCAACTGCAAGAAGCTTGGCGTAGCCACCGTTGCGATCCCAGCCGCAGGCGATACTGAACCCACCATGGCCAGCGCACCGACCTTGACCAGCGTCGGCGCTTCCGCAGTGCCGAGCGCGCCGAGCTCGAGCAAGCCGCTGAGACCGGGCGGCGCGTAGGTTCCCAAATAGTCCTTCTGACTTGCGAGAAAAGCCGCGAGCGAATGTGCCGAAAACCCGCCGGCAGGCGCAGCCGTCGCGACGCCACCCAGCACCGCAGGCGCCACCAGCGCCATCAACTTGCCGGTGCTCGCACCGGACATCTCAGAAGCCGCGCTGACCAGTCGCGTCAAGCCGACTGCCTTATCGCCCAAGACCGCATTGAGCATCGTATTGCCGAGATCGAGTTGTTCAGGCTGCATCCGCCCGCCGAACAACAGCGCCAGCTGATCGAGCATGCTGCCGTCGATCTTGTGCTCGGTCATCAGCCTAAGCACCGAACCGGCACCGCTCTCGGTCGAACCTTTCGCGATGAGCGCACCCAAAAGGCTGGGCACCGCCGCCGCCAACCCCTTCTGGGTCGTCGTCGCGCTCTCCCCGATCGCACGCGAGAGGTTTTCGAGAAGTTCAGATGTGTTCAGCAACGCAAGCAATCTAGGAGCGATACTCACCGCGCCGCCTCCCTGGCTGGGCTAAGCCATTTCGAGAAAATCGACCCGCAATGTCCATTGCCGCTGGTGACAAGAACAGTGCGCAGCCGGGCAATTTGCACATCCCGTTCGGATATCTATGCTCAGGGCCTATGAACCAGAATGTGCCCACCCCCCAAGCGTTTAGGCTGATCGACCCACGCAAATTCCAAGACCCTGACGCCACCGCGAAGGGGGAGCGCCGCGCGACCGTCGCGCTGAAGCGTTTGGACACGCTCTGGTTCAACACTGGCACGCTGTGCAACATCGAGTGCAAGAACTGCTACATCGAATCCTCCCCCACCAACGGCCGCCTCGCCTATCTCACCGCAACCGAAGTGGCGGATTATCTCGATGAAGCGGAGCGCCTGAGTCAACGCCCAAGAACCGTTGGCTTCACGGGTGGCGAACCATTCATGAACCCCGGTATCGCGGCAATCCTGGACGCGACCCTAATGCGCGGCCACGACGCGCTCGTGCTCACCAACGCGATGAAGCCGATGATGCGGCCGCGGCTGCAAACAGCCATCGCCGGCCTCGCCCTACGGTACGGCGCCAAGTTGAGCATGCGGGTGAGCGTCGATCATTGGCGTGAAGACTTGCATGACGAAGAGCGGGGCGAAGGCTCTTTCGAAGAGACGCTGATCGGCTTGCGTTGGTTGCGCGATCGCAACATCCCGCTCGCCGTCGCAGGCCGGCTGCGCTGGGGCGACGAAGACAAAGAAATGCGCGCAGGCTTTGCCGCCCTCTTCGCACGCGAAGACCTAAAGATCGACGCAAGCGACCCCAACGCACTAACTCTGTTCCCCGAAATGGACGCGCGCGTCGACGTGCCCGAAATCACCGTCGACTGCTGGCGCATCCTGAACAAAAGCCC
>CAYXQB010000184.1:0-6818 GCA_964466435.1 uncultured Flavobacteriaceae bacterium
TGTGCTTGGCGGCGGGTTCCAAGGAGGCCGCATCGGTCTTGTGGTGTTTCAATGTGAACGGGCTGGTACCGAAGATCTGGTTGATCCACATGTCGATGCCGCCAAAGCCGACACCCAGCACCGTGCCCAATCGGGTCCAGAACGGCTTCACGTTGCGGACGCGTTTCAGGTCCTTGTAGACGTGGCTGTGTTCGTAGGCCTCGGTGTAAGCCGTAAGCTCGTCATGGGAGCGCCCGCCGACGATCGCATCGAATGCCGCTTCGGCGGCGAGCATGCCGGTCTTCATCGCATTGTGGCTACCCTTGATGCGGGGCACGTTCACGAAGCCTGCCGAGCAACCGATCAGCGCACCGCCGGGGAACGTCAGCTTGGGCACGGACTGGAAGCCACCTTCCGTGATGGCGCGTGCGCCATAGGAGATGCGCTTGCCGCCCTCGAAATAGGGACGGATCGCCGGGTGCGTCTTGAAGCGCTGGAACTCGTCGAACGGCGAGAGGTACGGGTTCTTGTAGTTCAGGTGGACAACGAAGCCGACGGAGACGAAACCGTCACCCCAGTGGTACATGAACGAGCCGCCGCCAGTGCCGTTCGAGAGCGGCCAGCCCATCGTGTGCACGACCAGACCACGCTTGTGCTTGTCCGGCGGCAACTGCCACAGTTCTTTCAGTCCGATGCCAAACTTTTGCGGCTCGCTGTCCTTATCCAGTTTGAAGCGGGCGATCAGCTGCTTGGCGAGCGAGCCGCGGACGCCTTCGGCGATCAGCGTGTACTTGCCGTGCAGCTCCATGCCGCGGGCAAAGTTCGCGCCCGGCTTGCCGTCACGGCCGATGCCCATGTCGCCGGTCGCGACGCCTTTAACGGCACCCTTGTCGTCGTAGAGCACTTCTGCAGCGGCAAAGCCCGGGTAGATCTCGACGCCAAGTTCTTCAGCCTGCTTGGCGAGCCAACGGCAGATGTTGCCGAGGCTTGCGATGTAGTTGCCGTGGTTCCACATCAAAGGGGGCATAATGAAGTTCGGCACACGCAGCGAACCGGCGGGGCCAAGATAAAGGAAGCGATCATCGGTAACGGGCGTGTCGAGCGGGGCGCCCTTCTCCTTCCAGTCGGGGATAAGTTCGTTCAGGGCGACCGGGTCGATGACGGCGCCGGAGAGAATGTGCGCGCCGACCTCCGAGCCCTTTTCGAGCACGCAGACCGTGATTTCCTTGCCCGCTTCGGCCGCGCACTGCTTGAGGCGGATCGCGGCCGACAGTCCCGCAGGGCCTGCGCCCACGATCACGACGTCATATTCCATAGCTTCGCGCGGCGCCGAACTCATCTTGTCGCTCTTATCCTCTGGGACCGGCGCGTGAGGTGGGTTTCAGGGGCCCGGTCAAATGCGGTAACAAGTGGGCAAGTTAGGGGTCAGTATAGGCACGGTCAACGCAGGTAGGGCCTTGAATCAGACGCTCGATCCAATCGAAGCACGCGCGACGCTCAAATGGCTTGTCGAGGCCGGGGCGGACGAAGCGCTTGCCGATGCGCCGATCAACCGCTTTGCCGTAGCGGCGGAGCCCGTGCGTGCGGAGGTTGTCGCTGCGGCACCATCTACCACGCCCCGTACGCGCGTGCCCGAGCCGCTTCCGCAGCGTTCTCCCGAACCGTTGCCGCAATGTGCGCCGACATCGTTCGCTGCGCCGCCTGCCGGCGCCGGTGGCGCGCGCGAGATCGCAGCGCGGTGCAAGACGCTGGACGAACTCAAAGCGGCCGTCGAATCGTTCGAAGGATGCGCGCTGAAAGTGACAGCGAAGAACACCGTGTTCGCCGACGGCCATCCGGGTGCGAGCGTTATGCTGATCGGCGAGGCGCCCGGACGCGACGAAGACCTGCAGGGTTTGCCGTTCGTCGGACGCAGCGGGCACTTACTCGACCGGATGCTCAATGCGATCGGGCTCGACCGATCGTCGAGTGCGTACATCACCAACGTCATCTTCTGGCGGCCGCCGGGCAACCGTCCGCCGACGCCTGACGAGGCGGCGCTCTGTGCACCCTTCCTGCTACGTCACATCGAACTCCAGCAACCCAAGGTTTTGCTCTTGCTCGGCGGCACGCCGGTGAAACATGTGCTCAACGTCGAGGAGGGCATCACGAAAGTTCGCGGACGCTGGGGCCGCTTTGTCTCGAACGGCGTTGAAATCCCCGCGCTTCCGACATTCCACCCTGCCTATTTGTTGCGACAGCCGTCCGCCAAGCGGCAGGCGTGGCAAGACTTGTTGAGCTTGAAGTTGAAGCTGCGCGAGCTCGGCACGCTTTAGGCGGCTTGTTTGCTTTGGCGTGCGCCCGTAAGAGTCTCCCATCGTTCCTCGTCCGCTGGAGTTCGGCATGATCGCTCGCGTCTTGCGCGTCTTCTTCATTGCCTTCTCGTGCGCGGTTGCGCTGTCGTCGGACGCGAGTTTCGCTGCGCCGAGTTCGTTCGTGCGCGTGCTGGGCGACGACGACGTGTCGACCTACAAGCAGCTCTTCAAGGCGGCGGAAGCTGGCGATAAGGCGCAGATCGCGGCGCTGTCGGCGCAGGTGAAGAACAAGTCGCTGATGGGGCACGTCGCGGCGAAAAATTTCTTGAGCCCGCAGACGGTATCGACGTTCGACGAGCTCAAAGGTTGGCTCAAGAAGTACGACGACTATCCGGAGGCCGCGCGCATCTACGCGCTGGCCGTGCGCAAAGATTCAAAGCGCGCGGGTGAGTTGGAAGATCCGGACCGCAAGGTCATTCGCGGCAATCTCGACGAATCCGACACGCCTACGGAATACACGAGCCCGGCGGCCGAAGCGGCGGCCAAGAAGCTGAAAGGCATGATCCAGGGCGGCAAGATCGCGACCGCGACGGCTTACATCGAAGGCGCTGAGCTGCGCGCGAGCCTTTCGCGTGCGGATCTGGGTCGGCTTACGCATCAGGTGGCGGCGGGGCAGTACTACCTCGGCGACGCGGCGACCGCGTTGGCTCTGGCCGATAAGGTGGCCGAGCAGGTGCGCAGCGAAGTTCCGGATGCGGATTGGGTTGCCGGGATCGCGGCGTTCCACCTGCAGAAGTATGACGTGGCCGCGCGGCACTTTGCGGCGCTGGCCGACAACGCGAAGACGTCGTCATGGATGAAGTCGGCGGCCGGTGTTTGGGCGGCACGCTCGTTCCTGATTGCGAAACAGCCTGAGCGCGTGTCGCGCATGCTTGAAATCGCGGCCGAGAAACCCCGCACGTTCTATGGACTGATTGCACTGCGCCTATTGGGGCGCGAGGCGCCGTTTACGTGGAACGAGCCGAAGCTCGAACGCGCGGGGTTCGAGCGGTTGACGCGAGTCTCCGGCATCGCGCGCGGCGTTGCGCTCTATCAAGTGGGCGAGATGGAAGCCTCCGAAGGATCGATTGCTCGTTCGCACGGGCGTCTCAATCCGGAACTCGACCGGCCGTTTGTCGCGCTCGCGCACGACATGGGGTTTGCTCATGTGCAGTTGCTCGCGGCGGGCGCGGCGCGGTCACCGGACCTGAAAGCGGCGGCGTATCCCGTGATGCGGGTGAAGCCAAGCGACGGGTGGCAGGTGGACCCTGCGATCGTGCATGCGATCGCGCGGCAGGAGAGCAAGTTCGAGATGCGGGTCGTCAGTTCGTCGGATGCGCGGGGCTTGATGCAGGTGTTGCCGTCGACGGCGGCGGGCACGATGAAGGACTCGTCGCTCGACAATCCGGGCACGAAGGCGAAACTGTTCGACCCGGCGTTCAATTTGAGCGTCGGTCAGCGCTACGTGAAGAAGATGATCGAGTTCGGGCAGCCGGACGGGAACTTGATTCACCTCGTCGTCGCGTATAACGGCGGGCCGGGCAATCTGCAGAAGTGGCTGAAAGAGGTCGAGCACCGCGGCGATCCGCTGCTCTTCATCGAGAGCATCCCATCGCGCGAGACGCGCGGTTATGTGGAGCGCGTGGTTGCCAACTATTGGATCTATCAAGACCGGCTTGGCGAACCAAAGACGACGCTCGATCAACTCGCGCGCGGCGAGTGGCCGGTCATGACGCCGTTCGACCGGCAGCGCGTCGCGTCGCTCATGCACTAGGGATTTCGATGTCTGCCAGCCGTATCGACGAAACGAAGCCCTTCCACCCCGTCCGCATCGCGGTGCTGACCGTGTCGGACACGCGGACGCGGGAAAACGACACGTCCGGCGATACGCTGGTCGAGCGGTTGACGGGCATGGGGCATGTGCTCGCGGACCGCGCGCTGTTGCGCGACGACGTCGAGCAGGTGCGTGCGCAGCTTCAGCGGTGGATCGCCTCGCCCGATGTCGACGTGATCATCACGACGGGCGGTACGGGACTGACCGGGCGCGACGTGACTGTCGAGGCCATGCGGCCGTTGTTTGAGAAAGAGATCGACGGGTTCTCCGTGATCTTCCACCAAATCTCCTATGAAAAGGTGGGCACGTCGACGATGCAAAGCCGTGCTTGTGCCGGCCTTGCGCGCGGGACGCTGCTCTTTGCCCTGCCCGGCTCGACCGGCGCGGTGAAGGATGGGTGGGATGGGATTTTGAAGTGGCAACTCGACGCGCGCCACAAGCCGTGCAACTTCGTGGAACTGATGCCGCGTTTCGAGGAGCACTTGGCGGCGGAGAAGCGGAAGAAGTAGACGAAAGAATGCCTGAGTTCGAACTCGGTCCTCTGCCACTCGCACTGATAGTTTCCGTTCTCGGCAGCACGTTTCTCGTTTGGCATCGGCACGGCGGGCCACGATGGATGCTCGCAGTAGGCGGCTTCTTCTTCATCCTCGGGCGGCTCATGATGGCCGCCATCTGTGCGTTCTTGCTTTTAGTCATCATCGAGTTTCTGTACCGAGCGGACAGTGAGCGTCAGTTGATCGGGGTCGCCTTCGCAATCTTGATTTCTTGCTTGGGCGCTTGGTCGATAGTCGCCCTTGTCCGCGTTGTCCGTCGCGACGCGTTCGGCCCCGCGCGGGAAGAGGCTGCGAAGGTTCGCTAGGCCGTCCGCCACTCGTAGAGCACGTCCGGTTCGCCCGCTTCGTTGGCGGAGCCGTCGCCGAATTCGATGGGGGTGAAGCCGTGGTGTTCATAGAAGGCGCGGGCGCGTGTGTTCATGGCGAAAGCGTAGAGCGTGAGTTTTTGCGGGCTTAGCTCCTTCGCTTTGTTCAGCAGCAGCGTACCGATGCCGCGGCGGTAGTGGCCGGGCTGCAGATAGAGATGATCGATGTGGGTGCCCACGAGCGCCATCATGCCGACGATGCGGCCGGCCTCCAGCGCGACCCACATCTCGCTTAACGGGAAGACTTGGTTCGCGATGAAGCCGCGCGTTTCTTGCGGCGTGTGCAGGCGGGCGAGGAACGGCAACGCGTCGGTTTGCGACGCGATGAAGAGTTCGGCCACCTCGGCGACATCGCCTGCTGTGGCTTTGCGTATTTCGATAGCCATTGCCTGCCATCATTCACGGGCGCGGTGCGTTTGCCCAGCGGCAAGGCGCCACCTCACGGAGATTTTCATGCCTCCCCCGCTTGGGGTGATGCCGCACCTGAGCGCTGCTTCTGTGGTGCACTAGCGTCCTAAGGCCGAGTTTGCTATGAGACGCGGCCATGACGATGGCTCAACGCGCTTCGACCCGACGCCGCACTCTCACTTTCGGGGGCGGGTAGCAGCACGTTGGTTATGACGTTGCGAATGTTTCAACCCCGCCGGTGTTCGTGCGGGGTTTTTTGTTGCCGTCGTTTTCCCTCGTTCACCGGCGCCTTTGTTAAGGCCAATGCGCATGAACTGGAAACCGCCGAACGGGGAACTGAGCGCACTTACCGCGCGGGTCGAGGAAGTATGCCTCAACGCGTGGCCTGCGCCGCAAGAGCTTCACTACGACGGATGGCTGATCCGCCTGGCCGATGGTCAGACGCGGCGTTCGAACTCAGTCAATATTTTCCGTGACGGCCTGCTGCCCGTCGAGGAGAAGATCGACTACTGCGAGCGCGTCTATCGCGGGCACGGATTGCCAACGCACTTTCGCATTCTGTCAACCGGGTCGCGCGCGTTCGACTCGCTGCTCGAAGCGCGCGGGTACGATGCACAGGACGAGACGAGTACATTGTTCATGGACTTCGCGCGGCACCCGATTGGCGTCGCTGGCGCAACCGTTGAACTGATCGCCAGCGCTCCGACGGACGCGTGGTTGGCCGCTCGCGCCCGGATCAGCGGACAGACGCAGGGCGAAACGCGCAAGGTCGAGAAGATCTTGCAGCATCTGGCGCTGCCTGCCGTGTTCGCCGCCGTGCGCGATGATGACGGCGTCATTCGATCGATTGCGAAGGGGGCCGTGCACGCCGGGATCGTGTGCCTAAATCTCGTGGCGACGGAGCAGGGTCATCGCCGGCGCGGGCTTTCGCGCGATTGCTTGATCGCCGTCTTAGATTGGGCAAAGCGTGAGACGGGTGCGACGGGCGCGTGTCTGCAGGTCGTTTCGGCGAACACGCCCGCTATCCGGCTTTACGAGCAGCTTGGGTTCGACCAAGAGCTCTATCGCTATCACTATCGTCACCGCGCGCGCGGAGAATAGTTCTTGTTTTGTTCTATCGTTTGGGTATGCTGCCGCGATGGCGAAGAACATCGTGGGATATGGGCCGAGGCCCGCTCGGGAGGACGAGTTCGCGGCGCATCCTGCGGGCGTGAAGGGTCGCGGGACGTTCTCGAACGTCTCCGGGCGGTTCGAGAGCCAGCATCGCGTGTTGACAGACGACGGTTGGGGAACGCTAGAGGACGATGCGCCGAAGTTGAAGACCACTGTCGCAATCGATGCGACG
>CAYXQB010000185.1:0-6812 GCA_964466435.1 uncultured Flavobacteriaceae bacterium
GAGTTCGGCCAAACGGTCGAAGCGTGCGGCGACGACAGCCGTCACGGTCGCGGGCACTTCGAGCTTGTCCACCGGCGTGACGAGTTTGTAGGCGCCGCGAACGCCTTTTAGCTGCTTCGTCTCGACCAGCGAGCGCACGACTTCCTCGACGAAGAACGGGTTGCACTTCGTGCGCGCCTCGATCATGGCAGGCAGGCCCGCAAGGCTTGGGTCCGTTCCCAGTAGGTCGGCCAGCAGTTCGCCGACCGCGTCGTTTGCGAGCGGCGCCAACGCAATCTGCTTGCACCACGCGTTGCGCATCCAGTCGGCTTGGTATTCCGGCCGGTAGTTGACCACCATCAGACTATGCGAGCCCGCGCGGGCATCCACCATGTGCTCCAGGAATTCCGCACTGGCAGGATCGATCCAGTGCAAGTCCTCGATCAGCGTGACAGAGGTTCGCTGGTCGCTTGCGCGCTTGATGACATGACGCATCAGGGCCACGATCTGGCGTTGGCGCGTTGTCGGATCGACCATCGGCGCCGGGCGCGCCGGATCTGGAACGCCCAAAAACTCGAACACCAAGGGCACCGCATCGGTCAGGCTCGCGTCCAAGGCCAGGAGGCTTTTTTGAATCTTCTCTTGGGCGGCGGCGTTCGGGTCCTCCGGCCTGATCCCAAAGAAGGCGCGAAATACCTCCAAGATCGGCAGCAGCGGCACGTTGCGGCCGTGGGCGACCGCGCGGCCTTCGAAGATGGGAATGCCTTGCGCCCTGCATTGCTCGAGAAACTCGAAGCACAGGCGGCTCTTGCCGGCGCCGGCTTCGGCAACGATTCCGACCACCTGGCCGTTGCCTGCTTCGGCTTGCGTGAGCGCGTCCTGCAATACGTGCAAGTCTCTCGAGCGGCCGACGAAGCGGCTCAGGCCGCGGGCGCGCGAGATGTCGAAGCGCGTACGGGTGGCACGCACCGCATCGACCCGGAACGCGCGCGCGCCGAGCGGTTCGAGTTCCAGATGTCCGCCGGCAAGGGATGCGGTTGCCGGGCTGATGACGACCGTGTTGGGCGTCGCCTGGATTTGCATCTGCGCCGAGTTGTTGATCGGTGCGCCGAACGCTGGGCCGTCGCCGCCGACCACGATGAGGCCGGTGTCGATTCCGACTTGAACGGCGAGCTGCGGCACACCCTTTGGCTTGAACGCCTTGATCATGTCGACGAGCGCAAGTCCCGCGCGCACGGCCTGTTCGGCGTCGGCTTCCTTGGTTTGCTCGGCACCGAAGAAGGCGATCACAGCGTCGTCTTGCGATGCAGTCGCCCGGCCCTCGAAGCCCTCGACAATTTTTGTGGCCTCGTTGCGGAACGAATGGACTATTTCGCGCCAGTCTTCAGGGTCGAGATCGAGCGCGGCATCCGCCGCGCCGATCAGGGCGCAGTTGAGCACCGTAACCTGTCTGCGTTCGCCGCCGCTCTCGCCACCGCTCTTCGCCTTGGCGGGTAGGGGCTTTGCGGCGGCCGGAACGCCGTCGTTCTTGGCGGTTGGGCCTCTTCGGATGATCGTTTTGACGTCATCGACGAGGCCGAGCCACGCGTTGTCCCTTGGAGTGCCGTCCCAGCGCGAGAGTTCCGCGGTTTGCGTGAGTTCGAACATGATCGGCCGCTTGCAGGCCTCGATCATCACCGGCACGAGTATACCGCTCTGGTCGGCCTGGGTCGCCTCCGCGCGGACCCAGCGGGAGTCTACAGACTTCTTCGACCATAGGACCACGACCGCCTTGGCCGCCTTGAGTGCGGCTTCCATGACGACGTCGTACGACTCGCCGGAGCGCAGCGCGACGTCCCACCAGACGGACAAACCTTCGCGCTCGAATGCCTCGGCAAATTTGCGCGCCACGGCCTGGTCGTCACGGGCGTAGGAGAGAAAGATCTCCTTCGCCGCGGAGATCGCGCTTCCGAGTGCGAAGGCTTCTATCGTCTCGGCCATCTTGTCGAGCTTGAGCAAGCCGCGCGATTGCAGCCGCTCCGTGATCGGTCCACGGATGGACTGGCGTACTGCCCCGGACACAAGCGCGGAACCCGGATCGCTGCGCGCCATCAGGCGGGCGGCGACGTTGACGCCATGGCCGAGGAGATCGCCGTTGGGCTGGACGGCGACGTCACCGAGGTGAACGCCCACGCGGACTTTTGGTTCGCAGGTCTCGGCAAGTTCGATGGCGGCTTCAACGGCCGCAAGGCTCGAGCCGAACTCGAGCATGAAGCCGTCGCCAGCCGTGTTGAACACGCGCCCGCCGTGGCGCGAGGCGATACCCTCGATCACCTTGCGCAGAGCCGTGACCTCTGCGGTCGTGCGCGCTTCGTCCGCCTCGGTGCGCGCCGAATAGCCGGCGACATCGAGTGCCACGATGGTTGCGAGTTTGCGAGTCGCGCCAGTGCCGGACAAAGTCACAGTCTCCCGATCGCGGCCTTTGCGAAGGCGCACCCGCGTTTACGACCCGACGGCGAGGCGATGCGTAGGATTGTCAATGCCGCGAACCTCCGGCGCATTTCCAAACTGTCGCTGCTTCTAGCGCGGAAACGCCCCAGGCCGAAACCCTCTCGCCCGATTTTGTTTGGCAACCGTGTCGGCCGAGGTGTTAGATGCCTGTGGATCGGCGCTCTGCCCTTTAAGTCTTGGACGGCGTCAGTCGAAGCGTTGGATTGGGGATCCGGGGGGAACTCATGCCGTACATTACTATCGAGAGCCAGACACGGCGGAACATCTACTACGACGATACGGGGGGCTCGGGTCCCGTCATCGTGTTCTCGCACGGCTTCTTGATGGACCGGACGATGTTCGCGCCGCAGATTCAGGTGCTGAAGTCGAAATATCGCTGCATTAGCTGGGATCAACGCGGCCACGGTATGACCGCGACCGATCGCTTGTATCCGTTCGACTTCTACGATTCCGCGCAGGACCTTGCTGACCTGCTGCAGGTGCTCAAGATCAAGAACGCCGTGCTGGTCGGCATGTCGCAAGGCGGTTTCTTGACCCTACGCTATGCGCTGACGAATCTCGGTGCCGGAATCGTGCGTGCGCTCATCCTGATCGACACCGAGGCAGATGTGATGCCACCGGACGCCATCAAGGCGAATGACGGGTTGCTACAGTTGTGGACGAGCAAGGGATATAGTCAGCAGCTAGCCGATGCCATCACGGGACAGATTATCGGGCCGACGCAACCTGGTTTCGGCAGTACACTGCTGGGGTGGCAGACCAAGTGGGGGCAAACGACGTTCCCGAACTTGATCCAGAGCTTCAACGCCCTGACCACGCGCGACGACGTCACGCTCGCGCTCGGCGCGATCAAGTGGCCGGCTCTTGTGCTGCACGGAACCGCGGACGCGACCGTTCCGATCGCTAAGGGGCAAGCTATGGCGCAAGGCCTTGCGAACGCGAAGTTCGTCCCTATTCAGGGCGCGGGCCATGCGTCTTGTTTGACGTTTCCGAATTTGGTCAATCCGCAGATCACGTATTTCCTGGATCATCTCTCCGGGCCTGAAGCGACGGCGCAAGCGGCTACCGCGCAAACCGACAAGCCTCGGAAGAGTTTCTGGCGTCGCTGATTGTCTTCAAATTCCGCTGGGTTCGTGTGAAGGTGGTTTTGCGCACGAACAACGGTGCCGGATGAGCGACGACATCAACGAAAAGCTTTTGGCCGCGAAGCTGCGCTGGGCGAAGGCGGCACGCAACATAACGGGCAAGAGGGACCCTGAGCGCATCGACCGGTTGCCGCCCGGTCAGCGGTTGGTGGCGAATTGGCCGGTGCTGGATCTGGGCGTTCAGCCGGATGTCACGAAAGAGGACTGGAAGCTCTCGGTCGATGGGTTGGTCGAGGCCCCCGTCTCGTTCACCTACGCGCAGCTCACGGCGTTGCCGCAGGCGGAGAGTGTTTCCGACATTCATTGCGTCACGAAGTGGAGCCGGTACGACAACCACTGGGTTGGGGTTTCGTCGCGCGATCTGATTGCGCTGGTGCGGCCGAAGGCTGAGGCCGCTCACGTGATCTTTCATGCCTATGACGGTTACACGACGAACGTTGCAATCGAGGCGTTTGCGGCGGACGACGTGATGATCGCACATTCGTGGGAGGGCTATCCGATCACGCGTCAGCATGGCGGGCCGGTGCGGATCGTCATTCCGCGCTATTACTTCTGGAAGAGCGCGAAGTGGGTGAAGCGCATCGAATTCAGTCGCGACGACAAGCCGGGTTTTTGGGAGACGCGCGGCTATCACAATGCCGGCGATCCGTGGCTTGAAGAGCGGTACGAATAGCGTGCGCAACGCGGTCCTCGTCTTTTTTGGCATCGTCGCGCTCGTTCTTGCGGGTGCGCTCGTGTTCGGCGATCGGGATGGCGCCGGCCAATGCAACGTTACAACGTTCGAGGGTGATGCGTTCACGGTGTGCCCGTATCGGCCGGCCCGCGACGAGCTCGCGCTCGTTTGGGCGGATGGGCAGGGGCAAGCGCTACGAACCTTCGAGGCCGTGGAGGCGAGCGGGCTTTTTGATGCCAAGCGTGTGCGCTTTGCGATGAACGCCGGGATGTTCGATGCGAGCGGGGCGCCGATCGGGCTCTTTGTGGCCAATGGACACGAGAGCAAGGCGCTCAACCGGCAGCCGGGACCGGGCAATTTTCATAAGCAGCCGAACGGCGTGTTCTTTGTCGATGCCGCGCGCAAACCGCATGTCGCGACCACCGCGGACTATGCGGCGGGCGGTGCGCAGCCGATTTGGGCAACGCAATCGGGACCCATGCTCGTGATCGCGGGTAAGCTGAACGCGCAGTTCACGCAGGACGGGCCGTCGCGCTATGTGCGCAACGGTGTCGGCGTGCATGATGGCGTAGCGTACTTCGTGATCAGCGAGGCCGCCGTTTCGTTCGGCAAGTTTGCACGGTTCTTTCGTGACGCGTTGAAGTGCGAGGATGCACTCTATCTCGACGGTGCGGTGTCGAGTCTCTGGGTGCCGTCGGCGGGGCGGCGCGACGCCGGGTCGCTCTTGGGGCCGATGCTCGTGGTGAGCGAGCGGCCGAAGCTGCAGAGTTAGGCTTTTTTGGCCGTGCGTTGCGCGAGCACGATGGCGACGCCGCCAAGCGTTGCGAGCGAGGCAACGACCAGGCGCAGCGTGACGTCTTCGGCGAGGAAGATGATACCGCCGATGGCCGCGATGACGGGCACAGAGAGTTGCACGGTTGCGGCTCGCGTCCCGGTGAGGCCGCGAAGCGCGGCATACCAAATGACGTAGCCGCATCCGGAGGCGAGGGCGCCGGATGCGATCGCCAGAACAGCGCCGGTGGGCAGCAGCATATGGAACCCGCTGAATAAGGCGGAGATGGCCGCTACGCCTAGGACTGCCGGCGTTGCGACGATGAATGCGCCCGCCGTGGCAGTCAGCGGATCGCCGACGGTGCGTCCGAGCAGGGAGTAAGCGCCCCAGGCCATGCCCGCGATCGCCATGAGGATTGCCCCGAGCGGATCCGGTGCGGTGATGCCCGGCGAGACCAAGTAAACAAGGCCCGCAACAGCAAGCGCGAGGCCGAGCCAGGACATGCGCGAGAACGTCTCGCCGCTTCGCAAGGCGGTCGCGAACATCGTGAGTTGCACGGCGCCGAAGAGGATTAGTGCGCCGGTTCCTGCGCTGAGTGTCGTGTAAGCGAACGTGAAGAAGATCATGTAGGTGAAGAGCATGGCTGCGGTGCGCCGGTGGCCGCTGCATACGGCGTTGAGGTTGCCGCGCGCGAGCAGGATCGCGCCAAGCGTCAGTGCGCCCGAAAGCGTACGCAGTAAGGCGAAGCTTCCGGGGTCGATCAGGCCGGCGCCGAGAGCTGCGCGGCATAGCAGCGAGTTTGCCGCGAAGGCGACCATCGCGACGGCGGTTAGCGCTGCTGTCTGTGCTGTTGAGTTCAAGGTCGTGCTCTCGTATGGGAGACTGCCTCGGATGGGGTTGCGGGTGCAATCTGGCCCGCTGCGCGACTTGCCGCTACGATTGCAATTCGTTGCTATCAATTGATTGATGGAGATATGGCGTGGCCGAGCCTCAGGTGCATGGGCATTGCGACGAGCGCTTTGCGGCTGTGCGCGATGTGTTTGCGAACAATCTGAAGACTGGCGTCGACGTCGGTGCGTCGTTTGCGGCCACGATCGAGGGCGAAATGGTCGTCGATCTGTGGGGCGGCTTTGCCGACACTGCGGGCACGCAGCCGTGGGCGCGCGATTCGATCGTCAACGTCTACTCGACGACGAAGACGATGACGGCGCTGACGGCTTTGCTTCTGGCGGATCGCGGTGTGCTCGATCTCCACGCGCCGGTCGCAAAGTACTGGCCCGAGTTTGCCGCGAACGGAAAAGCTGGCGTGAAGGTCAGTCATTTGATGTCGCACACCGCGGGGCTTTCCGGGTGGGACACGCCGCTCAAGGCTGAAGACCTTTACGACTGGGATCGAACGTGTGCGCTGCTTGCGGCACAGGCGCCATGGTGGACGCCGGGCGAGAAAATCGGTTACCACGCGCTCAGCCAGGGGTTCCTCGTGGGCGAGGTGATCCGGCGGGCGAGCGGCAAGACCGTGGGTACCGTGTTCCGGGAAGAGATCGCGGGTCCGCTCGGCGCGGATTTTCACATCGGGCTCGATGCAGGGCACGATGCGCGCGTGGGGGAACTGCTGCCGCCGAACGTAGGCTTGGGTCAGGGGCAAGATCCGGCGTCAATCGGCGGACGCACGCTCAGCAATCCGAAGCTCACGGCGCTTGAGCCGCGCACGCTGTAGCGGCTCAGGATAACCCAGCCGGTCCAGATGATGACA
>CAYXQB010000186.1:0-6803 GCA_964466435.1 uncultured Flavobacteriaceae bacterium
CAGGGAAAGGGGAGGCTAGCGTCCTGACTATATAGGGGTGCCCTGGTAACGCCGGGAGCAGGGCTTTATGTGAGGGAGGTTGCCCATGCGCCTCGTTGCCTGCATCGCCGCCGTCTTGTCGCTTACTGCGGCCGCGGCGGCTGCGCCACCGCTAGAGCGGCGGTTCGAGCCTCAGGTGGTCAAAGCCGATTTTGCCGAACTCCATGCACGGCTGGCCGCCTCGCATTTCGACCTCTATGCGCGACGCCCCAAGCGCGACTATGACGCCTTGTTCCAGACTATGATCGCGAGCTTCGACCGGCCGATGACGTCGACCGAAGTTCGCGTCGCGTTCCAGAAGTTCATGGCATTCGGCCGCGTGGCGCACTCGAACATCGCCTTTCCCAGCGACGCCTACGGCGCGTTCCGCGACGGCGGCGGACGGGCGTTTCCCATTTCGATTCGGGTGAAAGGGGGGCGCACCTTCGTCGTTGATAGCGGCGGTGTTGGCTCGGCAGCGCCTGGCGAAGAGATCGTCGGGTTGGACGGGCAGCCGGCTTCGCATTGGTTGCAGCGACTTGGCGCGCATGTCTCGGCCGATAACGATTACATGCGCGATACGCTTTTGGAGAACCGTTTCTCGCAGCTCCTTTGGCTCGAACTCGGAGCGCCAGAGCAGTTCAAACTGAAATTGCGCGACGGGCGCGAGGTCCTGGTTCCAGCCCGAACGCGCGCCGAAATGCGTGCGGCGGCGGGGCAAGCGCAGGGGCTCGAACTCGATTGGGATGCACGCACGTTTCGTATTGTCGACTCGGTCGGCTATCTGAGGCCGGGCCCGTTCTACAACAACGACCCGAATGCGCCCGATATTTGGGACGTCACGCGGTTCCGCAGCTTCATCGATGCGTCATTTGAGGCGCTGCTGAAGGCGCAAGCGCGGGCGCTTGTCATCGACTTGCGGGACAATCCTGGTGGCGACAATTCGTTCAGCGATCTGATGGTGGCCTGGTACGCGACGACGCCATTCCGCTTCTGCCGCGATTTTCGCATCAAGATGAGCGAGGCCGCCGTTGCGTCGAACGCGAAGCGCGTTGCGGCAGCACCCGGCGACACGCAAGGCATTTCGGCGAAGTTCGCGGCCGCTTATGCGAAGCATCGCATCGGCGAGGTCTTTTCGTTCGATATGCCGGTTGTGTCCCCGCGGGCCGGCGCCCGGTTCACCGGCAAGGTGTATCTGCTCATCAACCGCCATTCGTACTCGAACACGGTGCAGGTGGCGGCGCTGTCGCAGGACTATCGCTTCGCGACTATCGTGGGCGAGGAGACGTCGGATCTTGCGACGACTTACGGAGCGATGGAGCAGTTCACGCTTTCCCTGACCGGCATCGAGGTCGGGTTCCCAAAGGCACAAATCGTTCGTGTGAATGGGAACCTACGTCGGCGGGGCGTTGTGCCGGATATTGCGATCGAGACGCCGATCGTTGAACCCCGGTCGGATGTGGTGTTGCGCGAGGCGCTGGCGATTGCCGGGCGCTAGGCGGTCGCCAAAAACGGGAAACGGGCGGCCGGGGTTACCGGGCCGCCCGTTTCGGGGTGAACTGGTTCACGGGAGGATTAGAGCCAGTTCAGCGTGTTGACCAGGAACGCGATGCCGTAGGCGCCGAGAACGAAACCGGCCACTGTCGTCGAGATCTGGGTTACGAGGTTGTTTGTCATGGAAGTCTCTCCTTTGAATGTCTGGGCGGGTTGTTGTCCCGCGGTGATCTCCATGTAGCGAAGGCCTGATCAGAAATCAATGAATGAAATCGTTTTTGTTCATTCGTCACGCAAAGTGCGACGTCCTGCCGCAGGTTGTTAACCTTCGGCCGAGGTCAAATGCTAACGAGAGTGTCGGATTTCTGCGCTTCTTGCGCTTTGCGCGGAAGCTCGCGGCCAGCGCCGCCGTCGTCTAGGCCATTCAGCAAAAGGTGAATGACGCCTTCAAGCTCTCTCTCCAGTCGGTCGTAGGTGAGCTTGGAATGCAACTGAGGGTAGCGAAACTTCATTGTGGCCGACTGGAGCATTTCGGCCGTGAAGACGACGTCTTCAATTGAGAATTCACCGGAGGCGTTGCCGGCCGCCAGGATCTCCGAGAGCAACGCTCTGTGTAACGCCAGAATCCGGTTGGCGAATTGGGGGCGTTCCGACGAGATGACGCGGGCCATCTCGAAGATCTGCTTATCAAATTCGAGCTGTTCGTAGGTCAACCGCATGTCGGCGAAACAGAAGTCCCGCAGCCGCTCTTTCGCAGAGCGGCCTGGGCGGCGGAGAACCTCGCGAAGCTTACCGATCGCTGCTTCACCTGCTTCGGTGCTGATGGCTTCGGCAATGTCCAGTTTTCCTGGAAAATACCGGTAGAGGTTGCCGGGGGACATGTTGCAGTCCGAAGCAAGCTCGGCCATCGTCGTTTTGGCGTAACCGTAGTGGGTGAAACGCTTTTTCGCTGCTTCTAGGATGTTTCCTCGAACGGTGTCTTTGCACAACATTTGTGCGAGGAATGTATACGTCCCGAGTAAATATTCAACAAAACATTCACTTCGTGAACGGGGAGTGATGGGAAATCCGGCAAGTGCCTTGGGAATAAGCCATATCGGCGTTGTTGGCGCCGGGGCTTGGGGCACAGCCTTGGCGCAAGCGTCAGGGTGCGCGGGGCGGCGGGTGACGCTTTGGGCGCGCGAAGAGGAGGTCGTTCGCAGCATTTCGAGCGGCCGCGAGAATTTGGCCTTCCTGCCCGGTGTCGTGCTGAATGCGGCAATCGCCGCGACGGGTGACGCGGCGGCGCTCAGTCAGGCCGATGCGATCTTGCTTGTTTGCCCGGCGCAGCACTTGCGCGCAGTCGTGCAGATGATCGCGCTTCATGTGCGTCCCGGTGTCCCCGTATTGATCTGTGCGAAAGGGATCGAGCGGGAAACCGGCTTGCTGATGCCGGAGGTCGCGCGAGCGGCTGCGCCTTCGATGACGTTCGGCATGTTGTCGGGTCCGAGCTTTGCGGCCGAGGTTGGACGCGGGCTTCCGTGCGCCGTGACGCTGGCGCTGGGGGAGGCCTTGCTTGCCGAACAGGTTGCGCGCGCGATCGGTACCATGGCGTTCCGGCCCTATGTCTCGACCGATGTTGTGGGCGTTGCAATCGGCGGGGCGGTGAAAAACGTGCTCGCGATCGCATGCGGCATCGTCGAGGGGCGCGGGTTCGGCGAGAGCGCGCGCGCGGCGCTGACCACACGCGGGTTTGCGGAGATGACGCGGTTCGGGCTTGCGTTGGGCGCGCGCGCCGAGACGTTGGGGGGATTGAGCGGGCTCGGCGACCTGATGCTGACGGCGTCGAGTTCCCAATCGCGGAATTTTTCGCTTGGCATCAGGCTTGCCCAAGGCGGGCACGCCGGGGACGGCGGGCCGCTTGCCGAAGGGGCGGCGACCGCCGAGGCTTTGGTGATGCGCGCGCGTGCGGTTAAGGTCGAGATGCCGATCGCGGAGGCGGTGGCCGAGATCGTCGCCGGGCGTATCGGTGTGGATGCTGCGATCGGCGCACTGCTGTCGCGGCCGTTCAAGAGCGAGCACTAGACGATGCTGTTTGCGTTGATTTGTTTGGACAAGCCGAACTCAACCGCCTTGCGCGCCGAGGTGCGGGGCACGCACCTTGCTTATGTCGAGGCCCAGCGGGGCGCGGTGAAAGTCGCGGGACCGTTCCTGAGCGACGATGGGCAAGCGATGATCGGCAGCCTGATCATTTTGGAGGCGGCGGATATGGCGGCGGCGCGTGTTTTTGCGGCGAACGATCCTTACGCCTTGGCCGGGTTATTTCAGAGCGTCGAGATCAAGCCGTGGCGCTGGATCGTCGGCGCGCCGAAAGGTGAGTGAGATGGCGTATTGGTTGCTGAAGACAGAGCCCGAGACGTTCGGGTGGGAGCATCAGGTCAAACGCGGTGCGAAGGGCGAGCCGTGGAGCGGGGTGCGCAACTTCACCGCGCGCGACAATCTTCGCTCGATGAAGAAGGGCGATCTCGCATTCTTCTATCATACGGGCAAGGAAAAGGCCGTTGTCGGCGTCGTGAAGGTGATCAAAGAAGCTTACCAGGATCACACGGCGGAAGAGGATTTCTGGTCGATGGTCGATGTGGTTGCCGTCGAGCCGTTTCCGAAACCGGTGACGTTGGCGGACGTGAAGGCTGAGCCGAAGTTGGCCGCGATGGCGCTCGTCAAGTATTCCCGGCTCTCGGTGCAGAAGGTGAGCGACGCGGAGTGGAAGCTCGTGCGGAAGATGGGCGGGTTCAAGGGCTGATGGCTGCGCGCATCGCGCTCTGCCATGCGGATGAAATTGCCGAGGGGCAGGCGCGCGGGTTCCTGGTCGGCGAAGGCGTCATGCGGCGGGACGTGATCTTGGTTCGCCGCGACGGCGTGCTGCGCGCTTACGTCAACGCCTGTCCGCATCAAGGGACGCCGCTTGAGACGTTTCCGGACCGGTTCTTGGACCAAGATGGGTTGCTCGTCTGCTCGACGCATGGTGCGCGGTTTCGCGTCGAGGACGGCTTTTGCGTCAGTGGGCCGTGCGCGGGCAAGTCGCTGCAGCGCCTTGCCTGGACTGTCGAAAACGGAGACGTCGTCGTGTGATCACGCCGCGTGCAGGAATGCGTTGTAGTCGCGAATGAGCGCTTTCGTTGCGGCTTCGACAAGGCGTTTGCCCTTTTCGGGGGTTGCTTGGCTGGGATCGGAGCCGATGCGGCCGTCGGGGAACTGACGACGGTAGTCGTCTGCGTCGCGGATCGAGCCGTTCGGCGCGATCTTGGGGTGCATTTCCACCTTCTTCTGTGCGTCGGGGTAGGCGAAGTAGGTGACGGAGACCTCGGAGGCGGTCGCGTGACTGCCTTCGCCTACGGGGAAGAGTTCCCTGCACAGATCGCCGACGCCGGGGAGTTCCCACCAATTGCGCAGAAGTAAGCGGATGGGCTTGCGGTTCGAGCCGGCGCGGCCGAACGAGAACTCCGAGTAGATTTCGCTGAAGGCCGAGTTGACCGGCGCGATGTTGCCGCCGTGGCCGTTGAACCAGTAGATGCGGTCGAAGCCGTGGCGCGTGAGCGACGTGGTCCAATCCTGCAGCGCGGCGATCATGGTCGAAGGGCGAAGCGTAATGGTGCCGGGGAAGCCCAGATGGTGCTGGGCGGAGCCTACGTTGAACGTCGGGCCGATGAGGATGCCGCTTTCGTCGCCCGCGGCTTTCGCGATGACTTCGGGGCAGATCGCGTCGGTGCCGAGGAGGCCGTTGGGGCCGTGCTGCTCCGTCGAGCCGATGGGGACGATCAGGCCGGTCGACTGCTTCAGGTAGGCCTCGACTTCCGGCCACGACGATTGGTGGAGTTGCATGGTTCCCCTGGCGCTTTTTGCTTGCTCAAGGCTAGGGTTAGCGCGTCACGCCATTCAACGCAAAGAGCCGTTCCCATGACCAAGAGTGAAGCCAAGCCCGGGCCGTTGCACGGCATTCGGGTGATCGACCTGACGCAGTTCGTGCTTGGGCCTTATGCGACGCAAACCTTGGGCGACCTTGGTGCGGACGTGATCAAGGTCGAGGACCCGTCCGGCGGCGACCGTCAGCGCAATCAGGGCAAGGCGCCGAAGTCTTCAACCATGGGGCCGCTGTTCGTGGCGCTGAACCGCAACAAGCGGTCGGTGGCGATCGACCTGAAGACGGATGAGGGGAAGGCGCAGCTTCGCGCACTCGTCGCGACGGGCGATGTGTTCATTCACAACATGCGGCCGGAGGCGATCAAGCGGCTGGGTTTCGGGTATGCCGACGTGGCGGCGCTGAAACCGAGCATCATCTATGTGGAGGCGATCGGGTATGGCTCTGGCGGGCCGTACAACGGGCGGCAGGCGTTCGACGATTTGATCCAGGCGGCGTCGGGTGCGTGCGATCTGCTGCCTTTGTACGACGGGAATGACGAGCTCAGGCCGTTCCCGTCGATCATTGCCGACAAGACGTGCGGGCTCTTTGCGGTGATTGCGACGCTGGCGGCGCTGCAGCATCGCGCGCGGACGGGCGAGGGGCAGTTCGTCGAAGTACCGATGCTGGAGACGTTCACGGGGTTCATTCAGGCCGAGCATATTTGGGGGCGGACCTATGTCGATTTGCCCGGCAAGTTCGGGCACCCGACCACGATCACGCCGCACCGGAAGCCCTACAAGACGAAGGACGGGTATCTGGTCGTCCTACCGGCGAGCCGCGAGGGATCGGTGAAGTTTCTCGAACTCGGCGGGATTCCCGATGCTTACAACAGCGAGCGGTTCCTGTCGGCGCCGGACGGGAAGGGCAGGGTCAACGCCTATTACGGGATGATGTGCGATGCGGCCGCAACCCGCACGACCGACGAGTGGATGGCACTTTGCGCGGAGCATCACATTCCGGCGATGCGCGCGAACGAGATGACGACCTTGTTCGACGATCCGCACTTCAAGGCGACGGGTTTCTTCGAGGAGCGGGAGATCGCATCCGAGGGGCGGTATCGCACGATGCGGCCGGGGCTCAAGTTCGCCAAGAGCCCATGCGCGATACGGCTCGATCCGCCGACGGTGGGGCAAGATACGGCTGAGGTGTTGCGCGAAATCGAGGGATCGACGTAGGGTTCGGCGCACTTAGAATACGAGGAGACGCGCCCATGACAGATCACCTTTTGCCCGTGACCGCCGAGTGGGCGAAGCGCGCGTTTGTCGACAATGGGAAGTACCTCGATCTCTACAAGTCATCGGTCGCCGATCCGGTCGCCTTTTGTCGCGAGCAGGGCAAGCGCGTCGACTGG
>CAYXQB010000187.1:0-6792 GCA_964466435.1 uncultured Flavobacteriaceae bacterium
GCCAACGGACGCACATATGTGATGCGCAAGAAGCCGCCGGGGCAGCTGCTCAAGAGCGCGCATCAGGTGGACCGCGAGTACCGGATCATGAAGGCGCTCAGCGTCACTGACGTGCCGGTGCCCAAGATGCACGTGCTGTGCGAGGACGAAAGCGTTGTTGGGACGGCCTTCTATGTGATGGACTTTCTTGAGGGGCGGATCTTTCGCGATCCGCAACTGCCTGGCGTGGCGCCGGCCGAGCGTGCCGCCATCTACGACGCCATGAACGACGTGCTGGCACGGCTGCACAAGGTCGACTTCGCGAAGGTGGGGCTCGGCGACTTCGGTCGACCCGGCAACTATTTCGACCGGCAGATCGCGCGCTGGATTACGCAGTACCGGGCGGCGCAGACCGACGACATTGCCGACATGGAACGGCTGATCGCGTGGATGCCGAAGAACATCCCGCAGGACGACAGTGTTTCGATTGCACACGGCGACTACCGGCTTGAGAACACGATCTTCCATCCGACCGAGCCCCGGATGATCGCGGTGCTCGACTGGGAACTCTCGACGATCGGGCATCCGCTTGCCGATCTTGCCTACAACTGTATGGGCTACCGGGTGCAGAACCCGCGGCAAGGCGGCCTTGTCGGCGTCGACTTCGCATCGACCGGTATTCCGACCGAGAACGCTTATGTTGCGAAGTATTGCGCGCGCGTGGGGCGCGATCGTATCGAGCATTGGCCGTTCTATTTGAGCTTTTCGGTGTTCCGCCTCGCCTCAATCGCGCAAGGCGTTTACAAGCGCGGGCTCGACGGCAATGCGAGTTCGGCCAACGCGGCCACATTCGGGAATACTTGCCAATTCCTTGCCGAGCACGCCTGGCGCCTGGCCCACGAGCCGAGTTAGCGGCCCGATTAACCGCTGCTTAGGCATCGTTACTCAACGCAAGTTTACACAATAGCCTTACGCTACGTTCGTGTCGCGTGAACCAGAGGCCATGTCCGTCCAACCGGCAAATCAACCGGCGGTGCAGTTGCTCGAACTCGGGGCGCATTTCGCGCTGGCCGAGCGTGCGGCGAAGTTCGGCTATTGGCGGCACCAGGTCGGCGAAGAGGAGCCGCACTGGTCGCCTGGATTCTTCGCACTTCTATCACTCGACCCGACGCAGGTAAGACCGTCGGCAGACTATCTCTTGAGGCACATCCATAAGGACGACCGGATGGCTGTCGCCTCGGGGGTCGCCATGGGGGTGAACGAGGGCAAGCCCTTTTACTATCGCTGCCGCATCGACGTCGGCAACGGCGAGCGCGTGGTCGATACATACGGCGACGTCGAACGCGACGCGTCGGGTAACGTCGTCGCCTTGCTGGGCGTCGTTCGCGACGTCACGGCAGAGGTCGCCTCGGAACGCAGTATCCGCGAACGCGAGGCCGCCTATCGCTTCGTCGCCGAAGAGGCGACCGACATGATCGTTCGCCACGACAAGGACGGCATGCCACTGTTCGTTTCGCCGGCCGTGACGGCACTACTCGGCTGCACGCCGGATGCTTTTCTCCGCGAGCCGCCCTACACGCGGGTGCACCCGGAAGACCTTGACATGGTTCAGCGCGTGCTCTTGGAAGCGCGCGACAACCGCAAAATGGCGACGCTGACCTATCGCATGCGCCACAGCGACGGACGCTACATTTGGTGCGAAACGCGCGTTCGCTTCGTGTTCGACGCGGTAACCAACGCGCATCGCGGCGCGATCTCGATTTCGCGCGACATCACCGAACACAAGGACTTCGAAGACGCCCTGCACGCCGCGCGGGAACGGGCGGAGTTGGCAAGCCATACAAAGTCGCGCTTCCTCGCCAATATGAGCCACGAGCTCAGAACGCCCCTGAACGCCATCATGGGCTTCTCAGACATCATCGCGCGCGAAATGTTCGGACCACTGGGCAGCGAGCGCTATTGCGAGTATGCGCGGATGATCAACGAGTCTGGCTCGCTCCTGCTCGACCTGATCAACGACCTGCTCGACATGTCGAAGATCGAGGCGGGCAAGTTCGAATTGCATATCGAGGAGTTTGGCGTCCGCGAGATCGTCGAAGCGACGGCGAAGCTTTTGTCGGTACGCGCAGACAGCCGGCGCGTTGCGATATCGACGGCGGTGTCGCCTGGCGATCTGCAGATCGCGGCCGACCCTCGGGCGTTCAAGCAGATTCTGCTCAACTTGATTTCGAACGCGGTCAAATTCACCGATCCAGGCGGCACGATCGCTGTGAGCGCCACGGTCGAGAACGGCTTGCTGCGGCTCGCCGTTCGCGACACGGGCATCGGCATTCCCGCCGACATTCTCCCCCGTCTGGGGCGCCCGTTCGAGCAGGTCACGAACGACCCGGCCCGCGCGCACGGCGGCTCGGGCCTTGGGCTCGCACTCGTCAAGTCGCTCACGCAACTGCACGGCGGCGACTTCTCGATCGAGAGCCAGGAACGCCGCGGCACGACGGTGACCGTGACGTTGCCGCTGCGCCCCGCCGACGCTGAGCGCGCGGCTTAGACGAACAACAATAACTCACGCGATGGCACAGTGGCCCCGGCCCCGGGTCGCGGTGAATCTCCAATCCCGCCTTGAGTGCGCGCCGCGCGAGTTTTTCGATGTCCATCATGTCGCCAACGAACTCACCACTTGGGGCGAGTGAATGGCGAACAAGCAAACGAATAGCGCGCCCGCGAGGGGCGCGCTATCGTCTCATCGTGTGTGAGACTTCTTTCTGCCTACTCCGCGGCTTCCATGCGCATTTGGTTGGAGTGCTTGCCGAACTCAAGCCGTGCGATCGTGCGGTTGTGCACTTCGTCCGGGCCGTCGGCCAGGCGCAGCGTACGCTGACCGGCGTAGAGGCGAGCCAATCCTGAGTCCGTCGTCACGCCGGCGCCGCCCCAGGCTTGGATCGCGTCGTCGATCACCTGCAACGCCATACGCGGCGCGGCGACTTTGATCATCGCAATTTCGGTGCGGGCGACCTTGTTGCCGACCTTGTCCATCATGTCGGCGGCCTTCAGCGTGAGCAGGCGGCACATCTCGATGTTGATGCGCGCTTCGGCCACGCGCTGCTCCCACACCGAATGTTCGGAGATGCGTTTGCCGAACGCTTCGCGCGTCATCAAGCGCTTGCACATCGAGGCCAGCGCGCGTTCGGCAGCGCCGATCGTGCGCATGCAGTGGTGGATGCGGCCCGGGCCCAAGCGCCCTTGCGCGATCTCGAAGCCGCGGCCTTCGCCCAGGATCATGTTCTCAACCGGAACCTTGACGTTCTCGAACACGATTTCGGCGTGGCCGTGCGGCGCGTCGTCGAAACCGAAGACGGGCAGCATGCGCTTGATGTGGACGCCCGGCGTGTTCGTTTCGACCAGGATTTGGCTTTGCTGGCGATACTTGTCGGCGCTGGGGTCGGTCTTGCCCATCACGATCATGATCTTGCAGCGCGGATCGCCCATGCCTGACGACCACCACTTGCGGCCGTTGATGATGTAATGATCGCCTTGGCGTTCGATACGCGTGCGGATGTTCGATGCGTCGGATGAGGCGACCTCAGGCTCCGTCATGACGAAGGCCGAACGGATCTCGCCTTCGAGCAGCGGCTTCAGCCACTTCTTCTGCTGCGCTTCGTTGCCGTAGCGCTCCAGCACTTCCATGTTACCGGTGTCGGGCGCCGAGCAGTTGAACACTTCCGATGCGAAGCCGACGCCGCCCATCATTTCCGCGAGCGGCGCGTATTCGAGGTTCGTCAGACCCGCGCCGTGTTTGCTTTCGTTGAGGAACAGGTTCCAAAGGCCTTGCGCCTTTGCTTTGGCCTTCAGCTCCTCGACTACCGGCACGACGATCCACGGATTGCCCTTCGCGCGGGCTTCGGCCATCTGGTCGTTGTAGACCTTCTCCGCCGGGTGGACGTACTTGTCCATGAACTCGCCGACGCGGCGCATCCATTCCTTTTGGCGGGGGGTGTAGTCGAAATCCATCTGGTCCTCCTGTTTCAATATCGATGGGGGACCTTAGCGGGGTGGGCCGTGCGCCTCCAGGGCCTAGATCAACGCCGGGCGCGGAAAAAGTCCTTGAGAATAGTGGCCGCCTTGGCCTCCGTGTCGCCGCCCATGCGCACAACCTCGGGCCGGTGATGGCAGGTCGGTTGTTCGAAGAATTTGGGGCCGTGGGCGACGGCACCGCCCTTCGGGTCTTGTGCCGCGTAGACCAGGCGCTTGATACGCGCGAAGGAGATCGCGCCCGCGCACATCGCGCAGGGTTCGAGTGTCACGTAGAGCGTCGCGCCGACGAGGCGTTCGTTGCCAAGGCGCTTGGCGGCGGCGCGGATGACCAGCATCTCGGCATGCGCGGTCGGGTCCTTGGTTTCGACGATCATGTTACCCGCGGAGGCGAGCATCTCGCCGGGGTTCGGGCCCACGAGCACGGCGCCCACCGGCACCTCGCCGCGCGCGGCGGCGGCCTCGGCCTCGGCGAGGGCGACATCCATCCAACGGTCGTCGGCTTGCGTCATCATTTCCGTATGCCGTTTCGAGCTTCCTGGTACAACCCCGGCCATGAGCGACAAAGAGGCGGACGACGGCGACCGGATCGCAAAAGTGTTAGCGCGGGCGGGCGTTTGCTCGCGGCGGGATGCTGAGCGGTTGATTGCGGAGGGGCGGGTGACTGTCGACGGTCATAAGCTATCCACGCCTGCGTTCAAGGTTAAGACCGGGGCCAAGATCACCGTTGACGGGAAGCCGGTGCGCGAGCCGGAGCGGGCGCGCCTCTTTCGGTATCACAAGCCGAAGGGGCTTGTGACAACGCACCGCGACGAGAAAGGTCGCGCGACGGTGTTCGAGAACCTGCCGGCGGGCATGCCCCGGGTGATTTCGATCGGGCGGCTCGACTACAATTCGGAAGGGTTGTTGCTGCTCACGAACGACGGCGAACTGGCGCGCAAGTTGGAGCTGCCGTCGGGCGGCTGGATCCGGCGCTATCGCGTGCGCGTGTTCGGGAAGCTGACGCAGGAGGATCTCGACCGGATCTTGAAGGGCGTCGAGATCGATGGCGTGCGCTATCAGCCTGTCGAGGCGAAGATGGACCGCCAGCAGGGCGGCAACGCTTGGGCGACGATCGCGCTCAAAGAAGGCAAGAACCGCGAGGTGCGCCGCTTGATGGAGCATATCGGCGTAAAGGTGAACCGGTTGATCCGCGTCACGTTCGGGCCGTTTCATCTGGGTCAGCTGAAAGAGGGCCAGGTAGACGAAATTCCCTCCAAGGTGTTTCGCGACCAGCTCGGCATCAAAAAGGGCGTGGGCTGGGCCTAATGCGGATCGTTGCCGGCAAGCATCGGGGCCTTTCGCTCGCCACGCCGAAGGATGCGCGCGTGCGGCCGACGTCGGACCGCGTGCGCGAGGCGCTGTTCAACGTGCTCGCGCACAACGATTTCGGGGTTGGGTTTACGGTCGACGGTGCGCGGGTGCTCGATCTGTTTGCGGGTACGGGTGCGCTTGGGCTGGAGGCGCTGTCGCGCGGCGCGAAGTATGTGCTCTTCGTCGACGATCACGCGGAGAGCCGGGCGCTGGTGCGGCGGAACGTCGAGGCGGCTCATGCGACCGGCGTCACGAAGATTTGGCGGCGCGACGCGACGGGGTTGAGCGAGATGCCGGCGAATGCTGGCGGTCCGTTCGATCTCGTGTTTCTCGATCCGCCGTATCGCAAGGGGCTCGTGGAGCTTGCGTTGGTGAGCGCGCGCGACGGCGGGTGGTTGGCCGAGAAAGCGATCATCGTGGCCGAGATGGCGTTGGATGAGGTGTTCGCGGTGCCGGCCGGGTTTTCGGCGCTCGATGAGCGGACGTATGGCGATACGAAGGTGGTGTTGCTGACGGCTGCCGTGGCGTAAGCTTGCCCCATGACCGACGAGCCGATTTCGCCGCCGCCGCGGCGGTTCTTGCTTTTGGAACCGTGGGGGCTGATCGACATTCCGACGCTGTTCGTGACGGCGCCATTTCTGATGACGGCGCCGCGCGGGCGCAAGCATGGGGTTGTCGTGCTTCCCGGGTTTGGAGCGGACGACCGGTCGACGTCGTTGCTCCGGCGGTATCTGTCGTTGCTCGGCTACGACGTGCACGGGTGGAAGCGCGGCCTGAACGTGCGCAAGCCGGGCGAGGATTTGCCCGCGGTGATCGCGCAGATCAAGGCGCTGAAGGCGAAGCACAACGCCGAGGTGACGCTGATCGGTTGGAGCCGTGGCGGGATCATGGCGCGCGAGATTGCGCGGCAGGTTCCGGACGATGTGCGGATGGTGATCACACTGGGCAGTCCGTTCGCCGATCCGACCGCGAACAATGTCGGTGTGATCTGGAAAATCCTGACGGGCGAGGACGTGCCGCGCAATCCGGAACGGATCAAACAACTTGCCGAACCAATTCCGGTGCCGGCAACGGCGATCTACACGAAGGCTGATGGCGTGGTCGCGTGGAAAGCGTGCCTCGAACGTGAGGGCGAGGGTCGGGAGAACATCGAGGTGCGCTCGACGCATATCGGGCTCGGGTTTCACCCGCCGGCGCTCTGGGTAATTGCGGATCGGCTCGGGCAGAAGTGGGGGACGTGGAAGCCGTTCAAACCGTCGAAGCTTGTGGCGCCGTTCTTGCCGCGGAAGCCTGGGGTGTATTACGCGGGTTAGCGGCGGCCGAAGAGGTTTTCCACGTCGGCCAGCTTCAGTTCCACGTAGGTCGGGCGGCCGTGGTTGCATTGGCCGCTTAGCGGGGTTTGTTCCATTTCGCGGAGCAGCGCGTTCATTT
>CAYXQB010000188.1:0-6773 GCA_964466435.1 uncultured Flavobacteriaceae bacterium
CCCGAGACGGAGGCCAATTATTGGAATATCGACGACTTCCTGCTTGGCGCAGGCTCGTTGAGTGTCACTAAGACCAGCACCGTCGTCAGTGATCCGTTCAACGGAACGACGAATCCGAAACGCATACCCGGTTCGACAATCCGCTATTGTGTCCTGATCACGAATACCGGCAGCAGCTCTGCCACGTCGATCGTGCTGTCCGACACGATCAATTTGCCGGAGGTCTATGTCGCCGGGTCGATCCGATCGGGAACGTCTTGCGCGACTGCCGTCATCGTCGAAGACGACAACAACACGGGCGCCGACGAGAGCGACCCGGTGGGTGCTAGCTTCGCTGCGAATACGGTGACCGGCCGAACGGCGACGATCGCTGCCAGCGCCACCGTCGCGCTCGTTTACAACATCACGGTGCAGTAGTCGCTATTGCCCGAAGGCTTTGCGCACGGCCTTCGCAGCCTCCGCTATTGCTTCGCGCGCGGTTGGAATCACGCCAGACATATTGAAGAACCCGTGCACCATGCCGGGGTAATCCGTGTAAACCGCCGCAACGCCCGCGCGGTTCAGCTTGTCGGCATAGGCTTTGCCCTCGTCGCGCAGAGGGTCGAAGCCTGCCGTCACGACGTAGGCGCGCGGAAGCCCCGTCATATCGGGCGCCGCTAGCGGGGATAATCGCCAGTCGCTCGGGTCCGCGCCCGGCGCGTACTGGTCGAAGAACCAGTGCATCGTCTTCTTCTCAAGGAAGTAGCCCTCGGCGAAGTTGTTCATCGAGCCGGTATCGGCCTTCCATTGCGTCACGGGATAGATCAGCAGCTGGTGCACGATACGGGGCCCGCCCTTTTGCTTGGCCATCAAGCACACGACCGCGGCGAGGTTGCCGCCGGCGCTGTCGCCCGCGACGGCGATGCGGTTCGGATCGACGCCCAAATTCGCTGCGTTTTCTTCCACCCATTTCACGGCGGCGTACGCATCGTCGGCCGCGGCGGGGAACTTGTGCTCGGGCGCCAAGCGGTAGTCGACCGCGACCACGCGCGCGCCCGCTTCGTTCGCGAGCGTGCGGCAGAGCGCGTCGTGCGTTTCCAGGTCGCCGATGACCCAGCCACCGCCATGAAAATAAATCAGCGCGGGGAGCGCGGCGCCGCCGCCGGCGACCGGCGTATAGAGGCGCAGCTTGATCTCGCCTGCCGGGCCTGGCATCGCGGTGTTTTCGATCTTGCCGATCGCTATGGCAGGCGGCTCCAACACGGTTGCCATGGCGCGATACATCTCGCGGCCTTGCGCGGGTGCGAGCTCCCACAGCTTCGGCTGCGGGTTCGCCGCCATTTGATCCATGAGACCTTTGACTATCGCGTCGAGCGCCATCGCTTTGCTTCCAATATTTGCGCGCGCATCAAACAGATGCGCACGGGCGTGTGCAAGGGTTCACGACTCAATTGGCGCGTTAGCAGCCGGCGCGCGCGTTAACACTTTGCGGGCCGCTAGCGCCCCTCTGCGAACAGCACGGCGATGTCGGTGGCGGCATCGAACATGCCGCGCGCCGGAGGTTGAGTGGTCGCGTTCATGCTCAAGGCCACAACGATCTTCTGATCCGGCAGCATAACGAGCATGGCCTGCGAGCCGACGGCGACGCCGCCATGATGGACGGCGCGCCACCTTTTGCCCGGAAACGCCTCATCCGTGATTTGGTCCACACGCACGCCGAGCGCGTAGTCTTGCGGGTTGACCTTGCCGTTCGCGAGCTTGCGCGGCGTGAACATCATCTGCAGCGTTTCTTGCCCGACAACGTCGCCGCGCAGCAGCGCCGCGCCAAAGCGCGCCAAGTCGGTCGGGGTCGCGCGGAAGCCGCCGCCGGCCCACTTGCCGCTCGAGTTCGTGAACGGCGCGGGGATGACGGCGCCGTCGCGCAGCATGTTCTGGTAGTCGGACGCACGGCCGGGCACGGGACGCCGCTTGTCGTCGGGGCCGGTGCCGGCGAGATCGAGCGGCGTGAACAGCTCGGCTTGCATCAGGTCAAGGAACGGTTTGCCGGCCGCAGCCTCCATCACGGCACTCAGCAGGTTGAAGCCGTAGGAGCTGTAGGCGAAGTTCGTGTCCGGTTTGAACAGCAGCGGGTCGTTTGCGAATACGGCTAGGCTGTCGACAACACGATCGTATTGCTCGGTTGCGCCGAACTCGGAGAATGTCGGGGGTGCGATGGCGAACGTGTAGTGGCGAATGCCGGCTTGGTGCGACAACAGCTGGCGCGCCGTGATGACGTGTTCCTTTTGCGGGAAGGACGGCAGGTACTTCCGGATGTCAGCGTCGAGATCGAGAACGCCGCGCTCGGCCAGCTTCATCGCAACGGCGGCAGTCAGCGTCTTCGAGACGCTGCCGATGGCGAAGGGCGTGTTGATCTGCACTGGGATCTTGCGTTCGAGCGAGGCCCAGCCACGCGCTTCTTGCCAGACCACGGCACCGTCAACGGCGACGGCGACCGAGACGGCGGGATAGCCGATTTCCCTCCGCATTTGTTCGAGCCGGTCGGCGGCTCGCGCGATCGGGCCGCTGGGGGTGCCGTCGGCCGTGCGCGTGTCAACCGCGGACGATTTCGCGAGATCCGGTATCGCGACCTTGTTCGATTGGTAGAGCGCGAAGAGCGAGCCGGCTGCTAAAGCTGAAAGCAGCAGCAAGCCAAGCACAATGCGGATCAGCCAACGCATATTGTCCCCCTTTTTTCGCCCGACCGCGGTGGTAGAGAGCAAATGGGACCAAATTCGGGCGGGCGCAAGCCCCTCAAGCGCGATCAAACGGCGATGACATCTTCCGCCGGCGTCTTCGCGTAGAGCGCTTCAACCAGCTTGGCGCGGCGGTCGAGCGTTGCGCGCTGGTTGACGTAGCCCTTGTCTGTGATTTCGTGGCCGTCGATCGAGGGCGGCTCGGTCATCAGCATCAGGCGCGCGATTCTGCCGGAGGAGCCGCCGGCTGCTTTGTTGTGCTTTTGCAGAGCCTCGCGGATAAAATCGACGATCGCCTGCGAGCGTAGGATTTCGTCCGGTGTCTTCAGGTTCGGGTCGGCGCAGATTTCGCGCGCCGCGGTCATGTTTGGCCAGGCGAGAACGCCGACGTATTCCTGGTCGAGGCCCGCGATCACGCAATCTTGGATCAGGGGCGAGGCGGCGGCAATGACTTCGGCGCGGAGCGTGCCGACCGAAACCCAGGTGCCGGAGGAGAGCTTGAAGTCTTCCGTCACGCGGCCGTCGAAGATCAAGCCCTTTGCGGGTTCGTAGGGATCGACGAATTTCGCAGCGTCACCGAGTTTGTAGAAGCCTTCCTCGTCGAAGGCGGCTTCGGTGAGGTCGGGGCGATTCAGGTAACCGGGGGTGACGGACGGACCTTTGGCGCGGACCTCCAGCTTTTGGCCGTTCGGGACGAGCTTCAGCGTGATGCCGGGGAGCGGCAAGCCGATGAGCCCTACCCGCTCCGTCAGCCAGTGCACGACCGTAATGCCTTGCGTTTCGGTCGCGCCGTACATCGTGGTGAGCGCGATGCGTTGGCCCGTCGATTTGATCGCGAGCGCTTGCATGCGGTCGTAGAGATCGTCGGACAGCGTTGCGCCCCCGTAGCCCATGTATTTCAGTTTGGCGAAGAACTTGTCGCGCAGCTTGTCGTCGCGCTCCATCGCGTCGGCAAGCATCGTGAAGGCGATCGGGGCGGAGCCGAAGACGAGCGGCGAGACTTCGCGCAGATTCCTGATCGTCTCGTCGAACATGCCGGGAATCGGTTTGCCGTTGTCGAGATAGATCGTGCCGCCGGAATTCAGGTTACCGTTGAAGCCGATGTTGCCGGCGGAAATGTGGTTCCACGGCATCCATTCGAGGCTTTCGGGGATTTCATCGGAGTTCGGCGGTTCGGCGCGCAGAGACTCGCCGCCCGCAATCACAGCGCACATCATGCCGTGCGTTTGGATGACGCCCTTCGGCATGCCGGTCGAGCCGGAGGTGAAGAGATATTTTGCGACCGTTTGATGGTCGATCTTGTCCATCGCAGCGCGAACGGCCGGGCCGGCGTTTGTTTGCAGTAGGCTCTCGTAAGAGGTTGAAGCCAAGTCGGGTGCGGAGACGACGGTCACGACCTCGACGCCGGCAAGGTCGAGCGCCTTGATCGCGCGTTCATAGAGCGGGCCGTTGTCGACGAAGATCATCTTCGGCTTCGTGAGCGCCGCAACGTGGCGGAGTTTGCCGTGATCTTGGCTGAACAGCGAATAGGCGACTGAGACCGGCGCGACCGGTACGCGTGCCTTCATCGCGCCCAGCATCATGGTCGCGTGTTCGATCGAGTTGCCGGAGAGGATGACAAGCGGCGTGTCGGGGCCGAGGCTGCGGTCGAGCAGCGCCTGGGCGATTGCGTTCGCGCGTTGGTTCATCTCGCCGTAGGTGATGAAACGCCAGGGACCTTGGGGCGTGCGTTGGGCGAGGAGGTTGCGGGTGGGGTGTTCGGCCGCGCGCTCCTCCAGCAGGTGGGCGATCGAGCGGTGCATCGGTCCCAGATCGTAGAGCGAGCGGATGATGTAGGAGCCGTCGCCGCGGCGCTGGGAATAGAGCTTCGGCGGCAGCATGGGCAAGGGCTTGAACGGCGGCAGAGCTTTGGCCGTCGCTGTCATGGGCGGGTCCTCACTGGTTCAGTGTTTGAATTCATACAGCGCGGCGCGGGCCTGCCAGCGGCTCTGGAAGAATGTGCCAAAAGCGCTTGCCTCGTCCGGAACGCCGAAGGCGCGCGCGAACGGACCGTCGCCCACCGCAGACCATGTACCTTTGGCCGTTTGATGATGATGACCGAAGTAGGTGAACACCGTGAAGTAACGCGCGCTTGCGCCGGTGTAGGGCACGGTCATGAAGCCCGGTCCGGTGGCCTTTCGCTTTTGGGGCTCACCGGTGACGGTGATCGTGGCCTCGACGGACTCGCCTTCGCGCGCCAGCCGCACGTGCCACGTGCCCGGATTCGTCTCGTCCACCTCGATTGGCACGAACGCCGCGGTCGGGTCGGACTTTGCGATCCCGGCTCGGTCCACATCTTTGTCGGCGTACCAGCTTGCCAGTTGCAGCCACTCCGACTTGCCTTGCATGCGCGGGTCTGCCTCGCCGATACGCTCGGCGCGCGCCCACCAAAAAGCCATCGGCGATGCTTTGTTGGCTGCGATTACCCGAACGCCATCGACGTCGTAGTTCTCGACCAGCATGAAGCACAGACTGCCCACGTGGTGGGCGCCGAATTTCGGCGCCTTCCCAAGCAGCGCCGCGAGGGCCGGGTCGTCCTTTGCGAGCTCGCTCGCCTTGAGCAGGCGATAGCTCGCCGGGATTTTTACGTTCGCATCCGTAGGATCAATCAGGAGATCGCGACAGATCTCGGCGCGCACGCCCGATTGCTCGGACGTGTTCAGAGCGCCCGGCGCCAGCGTGCCGTAGGTTGTCGCTTGCCCTGAAGCGGCCGCTGTCGAGAGAAGCATCAGCGTCGCGACGCAAGCCAGCATTTTGATCATAGGTTCGCCCGGTCTTCTTTTGGATATTGCACAAGTTCAGCGCGTTTGTCCCGCCTCGCGGGGGAAGGATTTTGTCTGCGATTTGGAGGAGCGAGTTGGCTCAGGTCGCCTACGCAACGGAAACTCCGGCAGGGGCTTGAACGGAGGGAGAGCGGTCATGTGAGCCTTCCTTCCAGGTCAACGGCGGCTCGGTGATGACGCTTTTCCATCGCCCCGCGGTGTGCGAATATTTCGGCAAACCACAAACAAGATTTGAGGAAACGGACATGACGAGACGCAAGGCTGCGGCCCCGGCCAAGCATGTAACTGCTGCCGACGTTGCGACGCTGGTCAAATCGGGAATGTGGCTCGACTTCGGCGGTGCCAATACGCAGCCCGAGGTACTCGATCAGGCGATCGCGGCCCGCAAGGACGAGCTTACCGGCGTCAAAGTGCGCTCGTGCCTCTCGATCCGGCCGATCATGATGTTCGAGACCGATCCCGAGTCGAAGCACTTTCACGCGTTCAACTGGCACTTCAGCACCTACGACCGGATGAAGCACGACGCGGGCCGCTGCATCTACATTCCCCTCAATCTGGGCGAGGTGCCCGACTACTACCGCCGCTTCATCGAGCCGCCGGATATTCTGATGCTGCGGACGGCCCCGATGGATAAGGACGGAAACTTCAACCTTGGGCCGAGCAACGTGTGGATCCGCGCGGCGATCGAGCGGGCGAAGATGGTCGTGCTTGAGACCTCGCCTGCCGTGCCATGGGTGCATGGCGCGGAAAACGCCATTCACGTGAGCGAGGTTGACTACATTGTCGAAGGTACGAAGGCGCCGCTGACGGAGCTGCGCAACGCGCCGCTGACGGATGTCGACAGCAAGGCCGCCACACTCATCGCGGGAGAGATTGACGACGGCGCGTGCATCCAGATCGGCATCGGCTCGATGCCCAATGCCGTATGTTCGCTGCTGGCGCAAAGCGGGGTCAAGGACCTGGGCGTGCACACCGAGATGCTGACCGATGGGATCATCGACCTGATGAAGGCCGGCTGCGTGACGGGCGCCCGCAAGCAGATCGACCCCGGAAAGGTTGTGTTCACATTCGCACTCGGGTCGAAGTACCTCTACGACGCGGTCGACCGAAATTCTGAAATGGTGTGCTGCCCGGTCGACTACACGAACTTGCCGCATATCATCATGCGGAACGACAATGTCGTGTCCATCAACAACACGACGCAAATCGACCTTCAAGGACAGGCGGCATCGGAGTCCGA
>CAYXQB010000189.1:0-6773 GCA_964466435.1 uncultured Flavobacteriaceae bacterium
GATCTACGCCCTGCGCGTCGACGGCGTGACCAACCGCAAGTTCTTGAAAGAAGCGGCCGAAGCCGCCCTCCGCGGCGCGGCCCTCTGGGAAGAGGTCAAGGACCGTTTGGACGAAAGCGCGCTCGGCCTGTCGGGCGGCCAGCAACAGCGTTTGTGCATCGCTCGCGCCATCGCCGGCAATCCGGAAGTCCTTCTGATGGACGAGCCCTGCTCGGCGCTCGACCCGATTGCGACCGCCAAGATCGAGGAGCTGATCGACGAGCTGAAGGGCCGCTACACGCTCATCATCGTGACCCACAACATGCAGCAGGCGGCCCGCGTGGCCGACAACACCGCCTTCATGTATCTGGGCCGCCTGATCGAGTACGGCGACACCAAAGCCATGTTCGAAAAGCCCCAGGTCAAGCGGACCGAGGACTATCTGACCGGCCGGTTCGGCTAGGCGTTCTGCCGCGCCTGCCGGGGACTTGCCTCAGCCCATTCCGCCCTATAAGAAGCGCCCCTCTGAACGGCCGGGTAACTGCCGTCTTTGCGCCCTTCGTCTATCGGTTAGGACTCAAGATTTTCAATCTTGCAAGAGGGGTTCGACTCCCCTAGGGCGCGCCATTCGTTCAAGCAACCGCCGCGTCGCGGATCATGGCTTGAACCCGCAGAGACCCATTCCATTCTTCCGCCTTCAACGACGCCGCGACATGCAGCGACCGGCCTTTGCTGTTGAGCAGCGTCGGGCCAAGTTCGGACTGCAGCGCGCGAAAGGCGATCCCGTTCAAGCGTGCGCCGTCGGCTGCCGTGAGGACGCAACGCACGTGCTGCTCGCCGACGATGGCCGCGAAGTTCACCTTCACAGCCGGGATCGCAAACAACGGCTCCGGGTTGCCGGCGCCAAAGGGGCCGCAGCGGGCGATGAGCGCGCACAGGTCGGCTGTCGCTCCACCGGGCGAGACGGCACCGTCGAGCGTCAAGTGTTTGCCTTCGGACGAGGCCGTGCAATCGGCGCCAAGCACCTCCCCCAAGAAGGCGGCGAGGTCGTCCATGCGCGCGGGGTCAATCGTCAATCCCGCCGCCATCGCGTGGCCGCCGCCATTGATGAGTATCCCCGCCTCGCGCGCGCCGACGATAGCGGTTCCGAGGTCGACGCCATTGACGGAGCGGCCGGAGCCTTTGCCGACGCCCTCGTTGAAGGCGATGACGATCGCGGGTTTGCCGTACCGTTCTTTCAGACGGCCGGCGACGATGCCGATGACGCCGGGATGCCAACCTTCGCGGCCGACGACGATGACCGGCGCGCTGCGAAGCGCCGCGTCGCCCTCGACGGCGGCGATCGCTTCATCGAGCACGCCTTGTTCGATGTTGCGACGCTCTTGGTTCAGGACGTCGAGTTCGCGTGCGATGGCGTCGGCTTCAGCCGGATCATCGGTCGAGAGCAGCCGCGCGCCGAGATCGCAGCGCCCCACCCTGCCGCCGGCGTTGACGCGCGGGCCGAGCACGAAGCCGAGATGATAAGGCTCGAGCGCGCCGTTCAGGCTTGCGACATCCATCAAGGCGGTGATGCCTGCCACCGAGCCGCGCGCCCCGATGAGGCCGCGGACGACGAACGCGCGGTTGACGCCTTTGAGCGGCACGACGTCGGCGACGGTGCCGAGTGCGACGATGCTCAGCCACTTGCGCAGGTCGGGTTCTTCGCGCGTCGCGAACCAACCCACGTCGCGCAGCGTGCGGTTCAGCGCGACGCAGAGCAGGAACGCTACGCCGACGGCGGCGAGCTGCCCTAAGCCCGAGGTGTCGTCATGGCGGTTCGGGTTTGCAATCGCGAACGCTTCGGGCAGCGTTTCGCCGGGCAGATGGTGGTCGCAGACGATGACGTCGGCGCCTTCGGCCTTCGCGGCGGCCAGAGCGGCGTGGGCCTGCGTGCCGCAATCGACGGTGACGATGACCTTGGCGCCGTCGCGCGCGAGCTTCGTCATCGCGGGGATGTTGGGGCCGTAACCTTCGGCGATGCGGTCGGGGATGTAGATGATGGCGTCGCTGCCGACGGCGCGAAGGTAGCGGGCGAGCAACGACGAGGAGGTCGCGCCGTCGACGTCGTAGTCGCCGAAGATCGCGATCTTCTCAGCCGTCTGCACCGCCTCGGCCAAGCGCGCGGCGGCGATGTCCATGTCTTTGACCGAACTCGGGTTCGGCAGGTCGGTCTTCAGTGACGGGTTCAGATAGCTCTCCGCGCGCGCGGGGTCGACGCCGCGGCCGACGAGCAGGCGGCCGACGATCTCCGCCGTCTTCAGGCGCTGCGCGAGGCTGAGCGCCTGCGAGGGATTGTGCGCGCGCTCGACCCAGCGCCGGCCGAGTGCCGAGCGCGCGACGTTGAGGTACGCGGGTTGGTCGGCCGTGAGGTGCTTGGCGGTGGCGGTCATTTTCGCATTGTTGCCGGTCTTAGCCCTGGGCGGGAGTGGCCGCGGGGGTGGCGCGGGACTTAGGTGGTGGACAACGGCCAAGGGGGATACCGGGTCCGAATTCGAGCGAACAACCCCATGTACCCGAGAGTTAGGCGGCAAAACCGCGGATTCACGTGGCCAATCCTGGTTTGGCCAGCACGTTCGGTCGCGCTGCGTCTGCCATCGGTTATCATCAGGCCGCTGGGTTTGTCGGGTGCCGTTACTATAGAACAAAATACGAACATGCGCAAGGAAAAGCCGCCCCGGATGGTCCCGAGCGGTGTTGATTTGTCCACAAATATCCATAAGATGTGGACGCCTGCGGAGCGTCTCACATGTCGAAAACCGTCACCCTCAACGTGCGCGTCAGCGGCGCCTTGGGCGAACACGTTGCGACGAACGTGGGCGAAGACGGGGCCTACGAGAACATCAGCGAGTATGTGCGCGACCTGATCCGCCGCGACAAGGAACGCGCCGATGCCGAGGCCTTTACGCGCCTGAAGGCGGAACTGACGAAGGCCTTCGCCGCGCCCGACAGCGCCTACAAGCCGCTCGATGCCGACACGGTGATCAAGCGAAACGCGCGCAAGCGCAAATGACCGCCTTCCGCGTCTCGACCGGCGCCAGCCATCGGTTGGACGAAATCTACGACTACACGCGCCGCACCTGGGGCGAGGCGCAGGCCGACGCCTACATCCGCGGCCTCTTCGCGAAATTCAAAGCCATCGCCGCGCGTGCGTTTCCGTGGGGCGCGATCCCCGCTGAGCTCGGCGTGGACGGCTACCTTTGCCGCCACGAGAAACACGTCATCTATTGGAAACTGCTCGCCGACGGCAGGGGTGGCATCGTGACGGTCCTGCACGAACGCATGCACCAGGCCGAACGCCTGAAGGAAGCGCTTGGCGAACCAGAGTAAGGCCGACCCAATCCAAGCCCAGGGAACGGGCCTCGCTGCTCATCCCTACGATCTCGATCGTAGACCACCATGTTCGCAGGCGCGCGCTCGCGCCGGGACCGCGGGTGCAGTGCCCGCCGAAGCCTCTGGCGAAGGCGGGTCATCGCCTGCATCCGCCGGAGCGAAAGCGGAGGCCCCCGCTGGCCCCACGCTAACGCTGGGGAATATGTATCATGTCACCGTATTGTATGCATTTCCGCGCCGCCCGCGCCAGCCCCTCGTCATGTTCCTTGATCGCCAAGCGTTCGTGGAAGTGGGCGATCCAATCGGCGGGACTCCACAGCGACGCGCTCTTAGTGCACGATTGAAACGTGATCAAGATGCCAATGTCGGCGAACTGGCTCAGCGTCCGGCCTTCAATTGGAGGGCGAAAATCGCCCACTGATTGTGAGGCGCGCTCGAATCCAAAGGAGCGAAGCGCGAAGATCGCATCCTGCCTATCGCGTGAAGTACACTCTTCCTTTCACTGCAAGTCTCGTTCTATCTTTTGTCCTGCTCTTACAAATGGGCTGCTTGGCGATGAGACAGATCTTTACAGCACTTGCATTTATCCTCACGTCGATACTCGGCGGCTGCGCGGGTCTGGCTCCTGAATTTCGTGTTGTTAGTGGCCCGATCGTACCGGACGACGAGCCTAGCTACAAAGTCGTCACAACATTTTACGCAACCGATCGAAATCCAATAGGGCCCCCATCCGCGCGAACATACGGCATCGAGCGGTCCGCCATTGAATACGGCACATGCAAGGTCAGCATCCCCAATGATCATATACTGGGAGCACTTGAAGAGCCTTCGATGTTTAGGCTCGAGTTCCGCCAGAACCCGGATAAGCACGTTGTGCTTCTGAGAACGTTGCCAACGCCAAAGGGTAAATGGCTAAAGAGTCTGGCAAACAGGGTTGCAGCTTCGCCCGGAAGGAAAGCGCTTCTGTTTGTCCATGGCTTTAGAGTCACATTCGAAGATGCTGCCCGGCGTACTGCGCAAATGGCGCACGACTTGGAGTTCAAGGGTGTGCCAGTGTTTTTCAGTTGGCCGTCGAAAGGGACAATCGAAGGTTATCCCGCAGATGAAGAGAATATCGCTTGGGCCGAACGAGACCTCTTGCAGTTCCTTGACGATTTTTTTGCGCGCTCCGAGGCGCAAGAAGTCTATCTAGTCGCGCACAGTATGGGCAGCCGCGCGCTCACGCGGACAATATCTTCATTGACGGCCAGCAAGCCTCAGTATCGAAGCCGGCTTCGAGAGATCATCCTCGCGGCTCCGGACATCGATGCAGACATTTTCAAGAGGGACATAGTCCCCGCTCTGCAAGCAACTGGCCGCCCTGTTACGTTGTACTCGTCTTCGAATGACGAGGCTTTGAAACTCTCAGCCCAATTCCATGGCCAGCATCCTCGTGCGGGCGATACATTCAATGGCTTGGTTTTGGCGCCAGGGCTGGAGACCATTGACGCAAGTCGTGTCGATACGAGTTTGGTGGGTCATTCGTACTACGGAGACGCACGGCCTGTCTTGGCGGACATATCTAGTTTGATCAACCATGGGCAGCGGCCGCCAAGCCGATATGGTTTGCGGAGAGTTAGGGGTCGCATGGGGACTTATTGGCAAATCAGTCCATAGAAATGCGGGACTAGTTCGTTCCAAGTCATCCTATGCCGCCCCCAATCCAAACGTAGCCGTTATCACCGCCCCTGCGGGTCCCCCGCCGTGTACGGCCGCACGTAAAAGCACCGCGCGCCGCACATCACGCACACGCTTCGGCGCGAACGCATCGATCGGCTGCCCCATGAGCGGCTGCAGCCGGCGCTCGCGTTTCATCCATGGATACGGCCACACGGCCACGTGTTCGCAATCGCTGCATTGAAACGTGATCGAGATGCCGATGTCGGCGAGCTGGCGCAGCGTCCGGCCCTTCAGCGCGTCCGCAGAATAGGGCGACAGGTAATGGTGTCCCCATGGGTGCCGCTGACGTTTGACCGCCGCAAAGGGTGTGAACAACGCCTATTTCCCTGCGCTTGCGTTGGGGCGTCCGCCTCCGTTCTCGCTCCGGCGGATGCAGGCGAGGACGCCCGCGGTCCCAGGGCCTTTTGTTTTCCTTAGATGCCGGTGGACTTGTTCGCGGCGGTGTTAAGCCTCGTCGCCACAGCTTCTGCCACCTTGATCCCATCGATTGCGGCCGAGAGGATGCCGCCGGCGTAGCCTGCGCCTTCGCCGGCTGGGTAGAGGCCCTTCGTGTTCAGGCTTTGGAAGTCGTCGCCGCGTTTGATCGAGATCGGTGAGGACGTTCTTGTTTCGACGCCGGTTAGGACGGCGTCGGCGAGCGCGAAGCCTTTGATCTGTTTGTCGAAGGCGGGGAGCGCTTCGCGGATGGCTTCGATGGCGTAGTCCGGCAGGCAGGTTGAGAGGTCGGTCGGGCGTACTGACGGTTTGTAGGACGGGATCACGTCGCCGAGTTCTGTCGAGGCGCGGGCGGCGATGAAGTCGCCGACCCGTTGGCCGGGTGCGGTGTAGTCGCTGCCGCCGGCTTCGAAGGCCCGCTCTTCCCAATGGCGTTGGAACGCTATGCCGGCGAGCGGGTGGCCGGGACAGTCGGCGGGTGTGATGCCGACGACGAGGCCGGCGTTCGCGTTGCGCTCGTTGCGGGAGTATTGGCTCATGCCGTTCGTGACGACGCGGCCGGGTTCGGACGCGGTTGCGACCACCGTGCCGCCGGGGCACATGCAGAAGCTGTAGACGGAGCGCCCGTTTGCGGCGTGGTGCACGATCTTGTAGTCGGCCGCGCCGAGCAGTTTGTTGCCGGCGTTCGGCCCCAACCGCGCGCGGTCGATTAGCGACTGCGGATGCTCGATGCGAAAGCCGATCGAGAACGGCTTTGCTTCGATGTAGACGCCTTCATCGTAGAGCATCTGGAACGTGTCGCGGGCGCTGTGGCCGACCGCGAGCACCACGTGCTCGGCTTCGAGCGTCGATCCGTCGGCGAGGGCGAGGCCTGCGACGCGGCGCTCGCCGTCCGACGCCTTGTTCACGATGAGGCGCTCGACCCGGGTTTGGAAGCGGAACTCGCCGCCTAAAGCCTCGATCTTCGCGCGCATGTGCTCGACCACCTGAACCAGGCGGAACGTGCCGATGTGCGGCTTCGAGACATAAAGGATTTCCGGCGGCGCGCCGCCTTCGACGAATTCCTTCAGCACCTTGCGGCCGAGGAAGCGCGGGTCTTTGACTTGGCTGTAGAGCTTGCCGTCGGAAAACGTGCCTGCCCCGCCCTCGCCGAACTGTGCGTTCGATTCCGGATTGAGCTCGCGCTTGCGCCAGAAGCCGAACGTGTCCTTCGTGCGCGCGCGCACGCCCTTGCCGCGCTCCACGATTAGGGGGCGCAGTCCCATCGCGGC
>CAYXQB010000190.1:0-6756 GCA_964466435.1 uncultured Flavobacteriaceae bacterium
CCCGATGATCAAAATCACGAACATCGTGGCGCTGCTGCTGCTGGCCGCGCTGGCGCACATGTAAGCGTCACGCCAAGCTCAAATGAAAAGGCCCCGAGAATTTCTCGGGGCCTTTTTTTGTAACTCGTTCGATCCTAGCGACCGTCGCCGCCCGGACGGCCCGGACCTTGCTGCGAGCCGGGCGCGCCCGCCGGGGCAGCGCCCATGTTGCCGAACAGCTGCTGGAGGAACGTCATCTCTTTGCCGCGGCTCGGCGTTTCGCGATCGACGAGCGCGATCACCTGACCGTCTTGGATGCCGTACCTACGGATGTCGTTGACCTTGCCGTCTTCGGCGAACTGGACGGCTAGAATTTGGCGCTTCGTGACGTCGGGCTTGAAGAACGCGTAGCGCTCCTGCTCTGTCGAGATGTAGTACCAGGTCGGGTCGCCGAACGCGGCGGTCGATGAGGGGGTGCCGAGCTTTTCCTGGACGCTGTCGCGGTTGTCGGAACCGACCGAAACCGTCGCAACCTTTTCGTCGTCCGGCACATAGCCACGGACGTCTTTGATGGGTGCGCAGCCGGCTACGGCCACAACTGCCAGGATCGAACCGGTCAACAGGACGCGCGACAACATGGGATACTCCCGAAATGCGGAGGGGCTTGGAACAGACTGTTGACCTACCGCCAGGCTTGCCTAATTTCAAGGGAAAGCCATAAGACCTCGGAAAGCCAGGGCCCCAGTGCGCACACTTATGTCATTTCTTTCGCGCGGGCGTGACAGGTCGCGGCAGGGGGCCTGGATTTACAACGCCATCGTCGAGCAGTCGCGCCGGCCCGAATTCTATGAGTCGTTCGACGTACCTGACACACTCGACGGGCGTTTCGACCTGATCGTCCTCCACGCAGGCTTGTATTTGCCGCGCCTAAAGACGGTGCGCACCACCGGCAAAGGCCTGGCCCAGGCGACATTCGATCAGATGTTCGCGAACCTTGAGGCGAACCTGCGGGAACTTGGCGTCGGCGATATGGGTGTGCCGCGCAGGGTGAAGGGTATGCTTTCGGCGTTCTACGGTCGTGCTGCTGCATACGACACCGCGCTTCGCCAAGGGGACGTGTCGGCGCTGCGTGCCGCGCTGCAGCGCAACGTCTATCGTGGCGGTGCGGTTCCGCAGCCGAAGCTCGACGCATTGTCGACGTATGTTCGGGCTGCGGTAGAGGCGCTGAAGGCGGCGGACGATGCGGAGATCGTCGCGGGTACGTTCGTGTGGCCTACACCGTGAGCGCAGGTCACGGCTTTAAGCGTATGGTTGCGGTCGCGAAGATCGGCGACGGCGGGCTCGCGCATTCCGTGAAGGCGCTGCCGGCTGAGTTTGCGGCTATTGCTGCATATTTGGAGCTGGCGGATGTGAAGTCGTTCACGGGCGAGATCGCGCTTGAACGCTGGCGCGGTCGAGGTGTTCGGCTCACCGGCAAACTGAGTGCAGATGTGGTGCAAACCTGCGTCGTGACGCTCGATCCCGTCGAGGCGCACATCGAAGCGACGTTTGAGCGACGGTTCCTACAGCCCGAGAAGCTGCTCAAAGAGGTTGAGGATGAGAGCGATGTGTTCGTCGATCCAACAGCCGAAGACCCGCCGGAGCCACTCGGACATGAGATCGATCTGGGCGAGATTCTGATTGAGGAGCTGGCGCTCAACCTCGATCACTATCCCCGCAAGCCCGGTGTCGCGTTCCAGGGCGATGCCGCCAGCGCGCCACGCGAAAATCCGTTTGCGGTGCTAGCAAAGCTCAAGCCGAAGAAGGGGTAACTTGGAGGGGGCTCAGGGCCGCCTTCTGCGAGTCTTGGCGTCAGATGCGGCCTTAGCGCAGATTTTAGCGGGAATCTCTGCTGCCTGCGGCTCAAAAGCGCGGATTTCCGGGGGTTGAACTCAGGGAGCGTTTCCTATTGTATCCGCGCCTTGCTTTCGGCCCAAAAGGCCGTCGAATGATCAGGAGCGGTGGCCCATGGCGGTCCCTAAAAGAAAAGTCAGCCCGTCGCGGCGCAACATGCGCCGTTCGCATCACGCGCTCGGGCGTCCGGCCAGCAATGAATGCAGCAATTGTGGCGAGTTGAAGCGCCCGCATCACGTTTGCCATAAGTGCGGCCATTACGACAAACGCGAAGTCGAAAAGTCGCCGGCCCGGCGGCCCTAGCCTTTGTCCGCCCTCCCAGCGCATAGTTGGCGGATTCGAGGTCGCCGACCGCTTTCAGGGACTGCGCTGGCGTGAATAGCGATATCGTCGTTTCAGTCGATGGAATGGGTGGCGACAACGCCCCTCAGGCAGTGATCGATGGCCTTGCGATCGCACATGTGCGTCACCCGAAGGTCAAGTTTGTCCTGCACGGCGATCACGCGCGGTTGCAGCCCGTTCTGCTCGGCAAAGCATCGTTGAAGCACGCGGTTCAAGTGGTGCATTGCGACGACATGGTCGCGATGGACGACAAGCCCGTGCAGGCGCTCCGGCGCGGGCGTAACACGTCGATGTGGCGTGCGATCGATTCCGTGCGCGCCAAGGATGCCAATGTCGTCGTTAGTGCCGGCAATACGGGCGCGCTGATGGCGATGGCCAAGGTGCAGCTTAAAACCGTGCCTGGTTTGTCGCGGCCTGCGCTCGCTGCGCTGTGGCCGACGATCCGTGGCCAGTCGGTTGTGCTCGATGTTGGGGCGAATGTTGACACCGACGCGCGGCAGTTGACCGATTTCGCGATGATGGGCGAGGCTTATGCGCGCGTCGTCCTTGCGCTTGAGCGACCCAATGTCGGTCTGCTTAACATCGGCGCAGAAGAGATGAAGGGCAACGATGCGGTTCGCGACGCCGCCGCCGCGCTGCGTTCGTCGGGTTTGCCGATGAGGTTCCACGGCTTTGTCGAAGGCGACGACATTAGCGCCGGGACCGTCGATGTCGTTGTGACATCCGGGTTTGCGGGCAATATCGCGTTGAAGGCGGCCGAAGGTACAGCGCGTCTAATCCAGCATTACATTCGGTCTGCGATGGCCCGGTCGTTCCTGTCGCGCGTTGGCTACCTATTGTCGAAGCCCGGGTTCAACGTGCTTCGACAGAAGATGGACCCACGCGCGGTCAATGGCGGTGTGTTCCTGGGGCTCAACGGCGTGGTCGTTAAGAGTCACGGCGGTACAGACGGTGTTGGGTTCGCGACTGCACTGGATCTCGCAATCGAGATGGGGGAGAGCGATTTCGTTGCCCGGATCGCCGAGTCGATGGCTCATCTGCCGCCGTCGATTGCCAGCCTAGGCGGCGCTCCCGCTGCGGCGGCGCAGTAATGAGCGTGATCCGCTCGCAAGTGGCCGGCGTCGGCGCTTACTTGCCGAAGCAGATCGTTTCGAATGCTGACCTGGCGAAGAAGCTGGACACGAGCGACGAGTGGATCCGCGAACGCACCGGTATCCGCGAGCGGCGCATTGCTGCCGAGGGTGAGTTCACCTCCGACCTAGCGATCGCGGCGGCGCAAGATGCGCTTCGCTCGGCCGGTGCCAATGCGAGCGTCGTGGACATGATCGTACTCGCGACGGCCACGCCCGACGAGACGTTTCCGGCGACGGCGACCACGGTTCAGGCGCGGCTTGGCATCACGCGCGGGGCGGCGTTCGACGTGCAGGCGGTTTGCTCCGGCTTTGTTTACGCGCTCGCCGTTGCAGACAACTTCATCAAGGCGGGGCAAGCGAAGAACTGCCTCGTGATCGGTGCTGAGACGTTCTCGCGCATCCTCGATTGGAACGATCGCACGACGTCGGTCTTGTTCGGCGACGGGGCAGGGGCGTTGTTGCTCACCGCAGCGCAAGGTGCGGGCTCGGTGAAGGATCGCGGTGTTCTTTCCACACATCTCTTCTCCGATGGGCGGCAGCACGATCTGCTCTATGTCGATGGAGGGCCGTCGAAGACCAAGACGACCGGCTTCCTTCGTATGGAAGGCCGCGAGGTGTTTCGACACGCTGTCGTAAACTTGTCCGAGGCGATCGAACTTGCGATGCGCTCGAACGGGGTTGAAGCCTCGGATATCGACTGGTTCGTGCCGCATCAGGCCAACCAAAGAATTCTAGACGCCACGGCCCGAAAAGTTGGCGTACACCCATCGCGGGTGATCTCAACGGTTGCAACTCATGCGAATACGTCTGCTGCGTCAGTGCCACTTGCGCTTGCTACAGCGGTCAATGATGGGCGCATCAAGCGTGATCAACTTCTGGTGTTGGAAGCGATGGGTGGAGGTTTTACCTGGGGCTCTTCACTCATCCGGTGGTAGCAACGGCGTAAGCTCGTCTTCTATCCCACTGATATTGACGGCATTTCGCTCGACACCTACGGTCTTGCAGGTGAGTCGCGAGATGCGCGGTTCAAACGTGAACATCCACGAGGCGGCATGAGCGAGACGTTGACCCGGCAGCAGTTGGCCGAGGCGGTCTATGCGCAAGTCGGTCTGTCGCGGAACGAGTCTGCGGAACTTGTCGACCGGGTGCTTGAAGAAGTGTCTCAGCGATTGATCCGCGGCGAAGTGGTGAAGCTATCGTCGTTTGGGACGTTTGCCGTACGCTCGAAAGGCGGACGAATCGGACGAAACCCGAAAACGGGTGAGGAAGTGCCTATCAGTCCGCGGCGTGTGCTCGTGTTTCGCGCGAGCCATGTGTTGAAGGCGATGATCAACGAGGGGCATGGCGTTGCGTCAAACGGCGCTGCCCAGGGTGAAAAGAAATGACCGAAGCCAATCGCATTGAAAAAGCGCCCGACGCCTTTCGTACCATTTCGGAAGTTTCGGAAACACTCGACGTGCCGCAGCATGTGTTGCGGTTCTGGGAAGCGAAGTTCAACCAGGTGAAACCGCTGAAACGTGCTGGTGGGCGACGCTACTACCGCCCGGACGATATCGATTTGCTGAAGGGCATTCGTGCACTGCTGTACGGCGAAGGCTTCACGATCAAGGGTGTGCAAAAGGTTCTGCGCGAACAGGGCGGCAAGCACGTCGCCGAGATCGGTCGCATCGGTGCGAAAGCAGCGACAGCGAAGCGCGATCTGTTGCCTGAGGATGTGGCCCCGATGCCGGCCCCGCTGTTCGGACGCGCGCCGTCGGTGGAACACGTCAACATGGCGGCCGATAATCCGAGCGACAAGATCATTGCCGAGCAGCGGGAGAGGCTGGAGACAGTGCTGGACGACCTGCTGAACCTGCGTGACCTGTTGAAGCGCGGGCCGAAACCCGCCAGCAAAGTCGCAGCAGCGCAGTAGGACTGCACGCGATTTCGACGCACAAGGCGGCGATTGCATCGGCGGGGGCCGCCTGCCTATAGTGCGCGCCCCAAACGAACCTGCCCCCAGTTTTTTGCGGGTTCGCCCATCGATGTCGGAGCGTAGCGCAGCCTGGTAGCGCATCAGTCTGGGGGACTGGGGGTCGCAGGTTCAAATCCTGTCGCTCCGACCATTTTCCTTAGCGGCTGGAATTCCACGCAAACATGTGATCGTGCGCAGGGCGGGACTGATCCAGGTCAACGCGGTGAAGCGCTCGGCAGGCTTTGTTGCCTCCGACAGCGGTGACGGGTCTATGCGACCAGCGCTGCGGGGCAAGGAGGCTTCTATGACATTGTTCCACGCGGTGATTTGGTTGGATCACCACAACGCTTTGATTCAGCAGTTCTCGGACGGGAAGGTCGAAGCGACGAAGGTCAAGGATCACACGCACTACACCCGGCAGCACGGAAGTAACGTGCGTGCCATCCACGAGTTCTACGCGGAGGTTTGCGACGCGTTGAAGGGAGTGGAGGAAGTGCTCGTGACCGGTTCGCGTCAGGCGCAAGCCGACTTCCGCCACTACGTCGAGAAGCACCGCGCTTGGCTGTCACCCCACATCAAGGGTTGGGAGACGGTCGATCATTTGAGCGACGGGCAGTTGCTGGCGCTTGGGCGGAGGTTCTTCGACGCGGTGGACCGCGTACCTCCACCGACATCCGCCTGACGCTAGCGCGCGGGCGGCGGGCTGTAGGGCGTACAATTTAGTCGGTCATGGTAAGGTCGGCTTCATGAACGATTTCATTGCTGTCCAAAGCGCGTACCGTCACGTCGTCAAGTTGGCAGTGCCGGCGGCATTGCTGATCGCAGGTACGTCAAAACTGAAGTGGTACGATATCGGCCGTCACGATACGCCCGTTCCAGTTGATACTCGCGATGCCGCGCGCGCTTTCTTGATTTCGGAGGCGGCGCGCGGAGGGCTTTCGCTCGACCGCGATATCGGATTTGCGGTGCTGCACCGTTGCGGTGCGGGCGACGACTTCTACTTCCTGCCGGTCTGCACTTGGCGCAATTCGAACGAACTCTGGGAGTCTGTTTACTACAAGGATGCCGGAATGAGCGGTTTCGCACCGTTCGTACAGGCTGGTCCTCATAGGGGCACGCTTTGTGTGTGGGAGTTGGGGCCGGTTTTGCACGAACAGAAGGCGTGGATTCGCTTCCTTCGGTCGGCGCGCGGGCCTGAAGACTTGGACGCCTACCTCGGATCGACTTTCGAGGGGGAGGTCGGCTAGCAATTTAGCGGCAGTCATAGAACGGTTTGTCGAGGGCCTCGCCGCAGGTGCTTGCCGCGTGGCTGGCCCTAACTCGCGAGGACTGATCCGCGCGTGAGGAGCGTGCCACGATCGCGCCAAGCGTGGTGAAACGGCACCCAGAAAAGCGAAGGGCCGGGATTTCTCCCGGCCCTCGCGGTCGCTGAAGACGATCGGCGCTACACCGAGT
>CAYXQB010000191.1:0-6713 GCA_964466435.1 uncultured Flavobacteriaceae bacterium
CTGGTCGCCACGTTTTCGCCCTTCCAGCGGAACGTGTCGCCGATACGGTCGATGAAGTAGTAGTAGTTTTGCTTGTCGCGCTTCAGCAGATCGCCGGTGCGGAACCAGGCGTCGCCCTTTTCGAAGACATCGCGCAGGATCTTCTTTTCCGTGTCCGTGCCCTTCGAATAGCCCTCGAAGCGGCCGCGCTGTTCATCGATCTTGCCGATCGCTTCGCCTGCTTCGTCGGGCTTGCATTCGACGCAGAAACCTTTGTCGGTGCGAACGGGTTGCTCGCTTTCGATGTCGAACTGCACCAGGCGCGTTTGGATGACGCGGCGCATGTAACCCGGGATGCGGCCGATCGCGCCGACCTTGCCGTCGGCGTTGACCATCGAGACGTTGCCCTCGGTGGCACCGTAGAACTCGATGATCTTCGGGATGCGAAACCGCGCCTTGAACGCGGGCCAGATTTCGGGGCGCAGGCCGTTGCCCATCACGACGCGCAAGCTGTGGCGCCGTTCGAGCTTGTGGGGCGGCGAGTTCAAGAGATAGCGGCAGAGTTCGCCGATGTACTGGAACTGCGTTGCGCGATACTTCACGCAATCGTCCCAGAACGCTGTCGCCGAGAACTTGCGGCGGATGATGACGGAGCCACCGACGGTCAAGACGGAACCGACCGCGCAGACGCCGCCTGCGGAGTGATAGAGCGGCAACACGTCGTACATGCGGTCGCGCTCGGTCGATTTCATCGCGATGGCGAACGAGTGCATCATCATCTGGATGCGCAAATGGCTCATATTTGCGGCCTTCGGCAGGCCGGTCGTGCCGGAGGTGTAGATGAAGAAGCACTTGTCGTTCGCGGTCATGTCCTTGCGAACGTCTTTGGGCAGCGGGGCATCCGACTGCGCGGCGAGCGCATTGTCGAGATCTTGCGCACCGTCGATCGTGCCGCCGGTCGCCCACACCGTGAGCTTTTCCTTTATGTCGTCCACGGCAGAGGCGTAGTTGGCGGCGAGTTCGGCGCCGAGCACGAGATGCTTTGCGCCGGAGATCGCGAGGCTGTGGGCGAGAGCGCGCTCGCGCAGGTTCGTGTTGATGAGTGCGACTGTCACGCCGATTTTGATGAGGCCGCCCCAAGCGAACATGTATTCGGGGCGGTTTTCCATCAGCAGCGCGACCGCGTCGCCGCGCTTTAGCCCCAACGATTGGGCCCAGCGGGCGTAACGGTTCGCGGCGGCGTTGAACTCGCGGTGCGTGTATTTTTTGTCTTCAAACCAGATCGCGACGTTCTTCGGGCGCTTCTCGGCCCAGTGCTCGATGATGTCGGCGACCGTGTGGGGCGAGTCCGGGGTGATCTTGCCCATCCGGCGAAGGAGCCGGGTGGTGGTGGAAATGAATCGCCACTCGCGAGCTATTGCGCCGAACACTCTTCCATCCCCCTCGTGGCCCCCGGCTGGTATCATCCGATGGCTTGCGATGGCCTACATCGCGTGTTGTTCTTTCACGAAATTACGGGCAAAGCGCGAGGGGTCAACCGAACTTTCCATGAACGGGGCGGATTGGAAGACAGCGCGACAACTCGACCTCACGGGGCTCAAGTGTCCAATGCCGTCGCTTATGACGGCGAAGGCACTGCGGGATATGGCGGAGGGCGCGCTCGTTGCCGTCACCGTGACAGATCCGTTGGCGCCGCTGGATTTGCGCCATCTGTGCCAGCGCGACGGGCATTCGGTGATCGCAGAGGGCCAAAACGACTTCGGGGCCCGGCGGCTTTTGATTTGCCGCGGGCCCCGAAGCTGAACTTGGCCGCACTGGTCGTTAGGCGAAGAAGCCTGGGGCTCCAACGAACGCGGTCGAGATGCCGATGTAGGCGACGAACGTGATCGCGGACCATTGGATAATCGTGGTGAGCGTTTGCATTGTCATGCTCCTTTGAATTCTTCTTGGGTGTTTTTGGGTTCGGGTGGCTTAGGCGAGACCAGCAAAGGCCTCGACCGGAAGTGCCAGCGCGAATGTCGCGTACAGGGCGACTGCGATCGCAGACCACTCGATCATGACCGTCATCGTTTTCATTGCCGTCTCTCCTTCTTTCTGTCTGCCGCCCCCTCAAGGTCCTGCGGGCGGGGGCCGGCGTTTCGTCTCGACTGATGGACTAGTATGTGATCCACAATACTGAGAATTCAACTGCACTATCTGCATGTCAGGTCTGACTCTCCTGCATGGCTTCCCGGGTCGAAAATTTTCCCCTTATTTTTCAATGCTTTAACCACGTTTCAGCTGTAACCATTCCTTAATCTTGTTCACGAGCGCGATAGGTGATACTAAATGACTGGTCAGTTATTTATTTAACCATGACAGAACCCATTCGAACTCAGCGGTGGCAACGACGGAAGGATGCGCGGCCTGCCGAAGTCCTGCAGGCGGCTCTCGACGTCTTCTTTGAAAAGGGCTTCGCGGCCGCCCGGCTTGAGGACATCGCCGCACGCGCCGGGGTGAGCAAGGGCACGATCTATCTCTACTTCGAGAGCAAGGATGACGTGTTCGAGGCGCTGGTGCGCGCGATCCCCTTGCCCAACGTCGAGCAGCTGCGGGCGGTGGCTTCCGATAAGACCGTCCCCGCCGACGCGATGCTCCGGCGGGTGCTCACGTTTATGGGCGGCTTTCTACGCGACGAGCGGATGATGAAGTTTCCGCGGCTCGTCATCGGCGAGGGCGGGCGGTTTCCAAAGCTTGCGGAGACATACAAGCGCGAGGTGGTTTCGCGTGGTGTTGCGATTGTCGGCGCGATCATAGAACGCGGCATCGAGGAAAGGCTTTTTCGCGAGATCGATCCGCACCATGCGGCGTTCGCCGCGGTTGCGCCCCTACTCTTCTCGGCGATTTGGCGTACCACCTTCGAGCGGTTCGACAGCACAGCGTTGGACGCTGAAGCCTTTGTTACACAGCACGTAGACACGTTCCTGCGGGGCATCACTGTTGGGAGTGAGCCATGAAACGCCAGCACGCCATCGCCATGGTCTTCGCGCTCTTGGCCAGCGCTTGCAACGGCGAACCGCCGGGCACGGTGACCGGTTACGCGGAAGGTGAGTACGTCTATGTGGCGGCGCCGGAGGGCGGCTGGGTAAGCGAAGTTCTGGTCAAACGGGGCGCGCAGGTGAACGTGGGCGATCCGCTGTTCACGCTGGACGCCGATGCGCAGGTGGCGCAACGCGATCAGGCGGCCGCTCAGTTACGGCAGGCAGAAGCGCAGCTTGCCAATCTGGAAAAGGGCCGGCGTAGCGACGAGATCGCGGCGCTGGAGGCGGCGCTGACACAAGCGCGCGCGAGCCGTTCGCTTGCCGATGCGGAATTCAAGCGTGCGGCGGAACTCAAGCAGCGTGGATTCGTCTCGCAAGCCGCACTCGATACACGGCGCACGCAGCGCGATGCGGCGGCGATGCAGGTCAAGCAGACAGAGGCCAATCTCGCACTCGCACGCAAAGGCGCGCGCAACGACGAGATTGCGGCCGCGCGGGCGAGCGCGGAAGGCGCCAAGGCCGCATTGGCGCGTGCAGAGTATGCGCTAAGCCAGCGGCGAATCCGGGCAAAGGTCGCGGGGCGGATCGAGGATACGCTCCGGCGCGCGGGCGAGTTCGTGCCGCCGGGCGGCGCGGTCGTTCAAATGCTGCCGCCGCAGAATGTGAAGCTGCGCTTCTTCGTGCCCGAACAACTGCGCGCGAAGCTCGCGGTCGGGACGGTTGTCGGCGTTGCGTGCGATGGGTGCGCGAGCGCTCTTAAAGGGCGCGTCGTGTTCATCGCCTCCGCTGCGGAGTTCACGCCGCCCGTCATCTACAGCGTCGGGTCGCGCGAGAAGCTGGTTTGGATGGTCGAAGCGGTGCCCGAGGGCGGTGCGCTCATGCCCGGGCAGCCGATCGACGTGACGCTGCCATGAGCGGCGCGCTCGCGATCGACGTCAGCGATCTGACCAAGAGTTTCGGCAAACGCACCGTCGTCGACAAGTTCTCCATTCAAGTGCCGCGCGGGCAGGTGTGGGGGTTCTTGGGCCCCAACGGCAGCGGCAAGACGACGACAATACGCATGCTGTGCGGGTTACTCGTGCCGGACAGCGGCACTGGCACGTGTCTTGGCTACGACATCAAGCGCCAAGCGGCCGAGATCAAGCGCAATGTCGGTTACATGACGCAGAAATTCTCGTTCTACGAGGATCTCTCAATCCGCGAGAACTTGGATTTCGTCGCGCGCGTCTATGAGATGGACGATCGCGTGCGCGCTGTCGATCAGGCGATCCAGCGGCTTGGCCTTGTCGAGCGGCAGCAACAACTGGCGGGTACGTTGTCGGGCGGTTGGAAACAGCGGCTCGCGCTCGCCGCCTGCATCTTGCATCGACCGCAGTTGCTGCTTCTTGACGAGCCCACCGCCGGCGTCGATCCGCAGGCGCGACGCGACTTCTGGGATGAAATTCATCAACTCGCGGCACAAGGGCTCACCGTACTCGTGTCGACGCACTACATGGATGAGGCGGAACGCTGCGACCGGATCGTATATCTCGCCTACGGTACCGTGCTGGCGCGAGGCACCGTTGACGAGGTGATCGCAAGCTCAACGCTCACGACGTGGATCGTGACGGGCGAGGATGTCCGCACGCTCGCCGGCGAGCTACAGGGGCGCGAAGGTATCGATCAGGTCTCCGTTTTTGGCATCACGCTCCATGTCAGCGGTAAGGACGCGGCGAAACTCGAACAGGCGATCGCGCCGTATCGCGCGCGGCCCGGGTTCGCGTGGGAGAAGTCGAGCCCGAGCCTGGAGGACGTGTTCATTCACCTGATGGCGCCCTTCAGGGCGCGGCTGACGGGGTGATCCGCATGTTCGGTGTCTCCTTTTCGCGGATCGGTGCGGTGTTTCTGAAGGAGCTCATTCAGATGCGTCGCGATCGGCTGACGTTCGGAATGATCATTGGCATTCCGATCGTGCAGCTGGTGCTGTTCGGATATGCGATCAACAGCGATCCTAAACATCTGCCGACAGCGGTGAACATTCAGGACCCGAGCGTCTACTCGCGTACGCTGGTGCGGGCACTTGAGAACTCCGGATATTTCCAGGTTACGAACGTCATCAAGGGCGAGCGCGAGGGTGCGGCGCTGCTTGCAAGCGGGAGCGTCGCGTTCGTCGTGACGGTGCCGCCCGAATTTTCGCGCGAACTCGCGCGGGGCGAGCGGCCGCAGATTCTGATCGAAGCGGATGCGAGCGATCCTGCGGCCGCAGCGAACGCCGTGAGCGCGGTGGCGCAGCTGCCCTCAACCGTCTTCAACCGCGAGCTGACCGGCGCACTCTCGGCGCTCCGGCCGACACCGCCGCCGTTCGAGGTTGTCGTGCATCGACGGTATAATCCGGAAGGCATCTCGTCATACAACGTCGTACCCGGGTTGATCGGCGTAATCCTCACCATGACGATGGTGTTGATCACTGCGCTCGCCGTCACGCGCGAGGTCGAGCGCGGCACGATGGAAAACCTGCTTGCTATGCCGCTCCAGCCGTTCGAAGTGATGGCGGGCAAGATTCTGCCTTACATCTTCATGGGCTATATTCAAGTCACGGTCGTGCTTGTCGCCGCGCGGGTATTGTTCGGCGTACCAATGCTTGGGTCGTATGTCGACCTTTCGATAGCGCTCGCGCTTTTCATCGCGGCGAACCTCTCGATCGGATTCACGATTTCGACGGTTGCCGCGAACCAGCTGCAGGCGATGCAGATGACGTTCTTTTTCTTCCTGCCGTCGATCCTACTGTCGGGCTTCATGTTCCCCTTCCGCGGGATGCCGGAATGGGCTCAGTGGGTCGGATCCGTTCTGCCGAACACGCATTTCATGCGCATCGTACGCGGTGTGATGCTGAAAGGCAGTCATCTCGGCGACATGATGGCCGACATCTGGCCGCTCGTCGCGTTCATGCTGGTGGCTATGGCAATCGCACTTCTGCGATATCGCCGAACGCTGGATTAGTTGTGGAAACTACTCCCAGTCGCGGTTACGCGGCATAAACCAGCGCGAACAGCGACATTGGCGCAATTCCTGGTCCGTTGCAGTTTGAACTAAAACGCGACTCTCATTTGAACGGCCTTTGAGCGGGCCATGCGCGAGGATGGCTCGCGTATCGGCGAGGCTTTGCGCCGGCATTGGTGTCCTCAATTTGGGTGGTTAACGGACTATGAAGTTGCAAGCTCTTCCCGCGTTTGTGGCGGCCGTACTCGCGGTTGGTCTTAGCGCCTGCGCCGGGTTTGACGATCCGGGGCCTGTCACCTGGCACTCGACCGGCGCGCAGCCGCGCGTCCTGCGTGGGGGCCCGAAGCTCCAGTGCGTGCCCTACGCACGAGACAATTCCGGGGTCGGAATTTGGGGGGACGCCTACACCTGGTGGGACAAGGCCTCCGGCCGGTTCGAACGCTCGTCGGCGCCGGAAGCAGGGTCTGTCATGGTCATGAAGAGCTACAACAACGCTCAGCGCGGCCATGTGGCCGTGGTCCGCCGGGTCGTCAGCGATCGGGAAATCGTGGTCGATCATGCCAACTGGCTGAACGGGGGGGAGATCAGCCTCGACAACCCGGTCATGGACGTTTCGGAGGACAACGACTGGTCCGAGGTGCGGATCTGGTATGCGCCCGGCGGCCACTACGGCGGGCGGGTCTACAAGGTCCAAGGTTTCATTTTGGGACCGCAGGACCGGCAGCGAATGGCCTC
>CAYXQB010000192.1:0-6673 GCA_964466435.1 uncultured Flavobacteriaceae bacterium
GGCTGCGACCGTTTCGCCGCGCCTCACCTGCGCTGCGCCAAGGCGCAAATTGCCCGCATCTTCCAGCGCGACATACGGCTTCTTCGGAATCGTCACATCGCCCACGCCGGCGGCGACACTGACAGAAGCGTCATTGCTTCCGGGCAGCATACCGATCTCTTTCTTCGCATCGCCGCCGCACTTCTCGACTTCCATGTTGTCGCGCACGTCGACGTAGAGTCTCTCGGCCTGCCGGTACATCGCAAGATAAGCCTCGCGCTGTGCGATTGCGCCGTCGCGCAGCGCGCGCAGCGTGGCAGCATCCCGGCGCTTGGCGCTGATACCTTTTTGCAACGCTTGCGCCCATGCCCAGGCGCGCTTCTCGTTCTCGATCATATCCTCGCGTTGCTTGCTGAGCGCGGTGAGCCACGCGAACTTCTCGTCGATGGAGCAAAAGCGGGGAGGGCGCGGCGGCACATTGACGGGCAGATAGCTTGCCGCCGGGATCGGCGGTTCAGCGGGCACGACCGGCGGGCTGCCGATGACGCCGGTCTTTTTGGTCGTCTCGCCGCAAAAGTCTTCCGGCGCCTTGGCGAGCTTCTCGCGCTTCTCGCTTAAGAGCTTGGCCGCTTCGTCGATGTTGTCGCGTTTCAGATTTATCCAGTGCTCCCTCTGCGTTACTTTGAAGCCGCGATACGTCGGATACTCGCCGCCCATCAACCTAGTCTCGGTCAGGTCGCCGCCAGAGGTGCCTTGCGTCGCGGCCTCGGTGCCGCTTTTGATGCGCTCGAATTCGCCGCGGAGCATCGCCAGCTCTTCTTCCAGCTGGTTCAAGCTCACTTCGTCGAACGTTTTGTCCCTCAGGTGCGTAGGCTTGCAGTAGCGCGGGCTAAGCCTGTAATCGCGAATGCGCAGCGTAAGCTGAGCGGCGTCGCTCTGCCATTTTATCCGCTTGTCGACCCACTCGCGGCCCGTGCTTTCGGCCGCGTAGGCGGCCGTCGGAAGCAACGTCGCCATCGTGCCGGTGCACGCGGCGATCGCAACCGTCGCCAACAATAGACTCCTGCGCATATCCCTCGATCCCCTCGAAAATCGCGAAGCGATTCGCTTCACGACCGAAAGGGTGCGGGCGCGCGCGGCGGCCTGCATGATGCAAACGCACTATGCGAAGGGCTGGATCAGGCCTTCAAAAGCAGGGAAACGAGCTCAGCCTGCCGGTGTGTGCCCGTTTTGCAATAGGCCGATTGCAGCTGATTGCGCGCCGTGTGGCGGCTGAGCCCATGCGCTTTCGCATAGCTCGCAATCGTGCCGCCATTGACCAGATGCGCGGTCAAGCGCATCTCGGCCGGCGTCAATGCATACTTGCGCACCCAAGCGTCTTGAATTTCCGCGACGCGCGCGTCCACCCGCTCGAGCATAAAGCCGAAGCCTGCACCGCGCAGATTCTTGTCCAGCCAATCGACGACGCCGCGCAAACGGTCTGGCATGTCGGGATAGGTGCGCGCGTACTCCGCCGATAGCGGCGTCGCGAGGTATTGTTCTTCCAGAACGCGTGAAATTTTCGGGCTTATGGGCATAACGCGTAGCCTCGTGACGCGAATCAGTTCGCGTGCCTAGACTACCACTGAGGCGACCACGGACCGGAGGCAGACATGATCGCAGCGGCAGAAAGCGGATTGCGCATTGAGCGCGTGGCAGCCGGTGCGACGCTCATGCCGCAATTTGTGAGGCGCGCGGCAAACGCCATCAACCGCACGATCGAACGCCGCGTCGTCGCGGGCGCGGTGCGTGCGATGGAGTCGGGTGATGCTGCACGCTTCGCCGCTTACATGGCTCGCGCACGCGCGATGCACATGCGCTTCGACACACCCACCACGACTCAGATGAGCGCGTCGATGGCGGGACTTGAAATCGCAACCGAGCCGCACACCGGCGCCGCCATCTTGCAGCACGCCGAATTCGACGAAGACGCGACGTTGGTCTACGTGCACGGCGGCTCGTTCATCGCAGCGCGAAGCCCGCGCCTGACGGCGTTGATCGCGCGCATCGCAAAAGCCGCGCGCATGAACACCGTGATGGTGGACTACCGCTTGGCGCCGGAACATCCCTGTCCCGCCGCGGTCGATGATGTGATTGCGGCGGTTCAAGATTTGGTCGAACGCGGACAAGCGGCCGCGCGGATAGGTATCGTGGCGGAGTCGGCAGGCGTCGCAATCGCACTCGCGGCTGCGCTGAGATTGCGCGACTTCGGTGTGCAGATCGGCGCGTTCTGCTTCCTCTCGCCGTGGACAGATCTCGCGTTAACCGGCATGTCGACGGCCGCGCGAAGCGTTACAGGCGAAAGCCCGATCAACATGGAATCGATGGCGATCTGCGCACACCTCTATCTGCAAGGGATGAGCGCGATCGATCCGGCGGCGTCGCCCGTCTACGGCGACCTGCGCGGGCTCGGCCCCATGCTGGTGCAGACAAGCCGCACAGACGCTCTGCACGACGACGCTTGCACCCTCGCCAAGCGCGCGCACGATGCGGGCGTGAACGCCACGCTGCGTGTCTGGTCGCGCGGAAGCCACGTCTTCGAACGCCTCTTCGACAAACAAAGCGGTCGCGCTATCGCCGACGCGGGCGAGTTCCTGCGGCGGCATTTGTCGGACCGCAACATCACAAAACGGCACGCCGGTTTGCTCTAGCGGTGCAATCGCGGCCGGGAGGCGGTTGACTCGCGAGCAAATAGGTGACCAAATGGTAACCTATGAGAGCGCCTAAGGCAACATTGACTCCTGAAACGGACATCTGGTCGGCCCTCGCCGATCCCACGCGACGCGCGCTGATTGACAGGTTGGCAAGGGGCGCGAAGTCGACAACTGAGCTCGGCGTCGGGTTGCCGATGTCGCGGTTCGGCGTGATGAAGCATCTCGCCATTCTCGAGCGGGCGGGCCTGGTCGTTACGCGCAAACACGGGCGTGTTCGAATGAACCATTTGAATGCTGCCGCTTTGCAGCAAGTGCAAACGCGTTGGCTATCGCCGCACGCGCAAAGACTCGGTCGCGCGGCTGTACGCTTTTCGAAATCGTTGGGAGAGAAAGCAGTGGTCACGCCGTTACCTGTCGCTCATGTGGGCAGTTTGGACGTTACGTTGGAATGGCGCGTGCCGGTGCAGGCCGCGCGTGTTTGGTCGGCGTTGTTTGCCGACCCCGAAGCGTGGTGGCCCGCCTCGCACCGCGCGATCGGCGGCAAAGCCAAGTTCTCGTTCGAAGAGCGTCTCGGCGGGCAACTGCGCGAGGAAGTGGCGGGCGAAGAGGTGCTGGCCTGGTACACGATCTTTGCGATGAAGCGCGAGCGCTCGCTCGATCTGACCGGCGCGCTCGCAACCCGCTACGGCGGCCCCGCAACATCACTATTGCATATCGAACTCGAAGACGCCGGGAAGGGCTGCGTGGTGAAGCTGATGGACTCCGTCTTCGGGCGTCTAGGCCCGCAATTCCAAACCTCCGTCACCGAAGGTTGGACAGCGATCATCGGCAACGGCCTGATTCCCTACGCAGCCAAGAGGTGAAACCGCGCGGCCGGTCGGCCCGCGACCGCCCCGTCAACGTCGGCGCAGAGATTCGAAGTCGATCCTGAGAATATCGCCATCGTTCGGGATAGAGTCGTCGCGGCGTTCGTCGACCGTGAACGGCGGCAGCACACCGCTGACCGGGATCAGGCCGCCAAAGTCGGTAATGCGGAGAACCAGGCCACTGCCGGCGGTTCGTTCGATCGTGAACCGGTCTGCCGGAAATCTCGCACGCACGGGTTTGCCGTCCTCACCCTCGTGGGCGGCCTCGTACTCATACAAATATTGGCCTTGCAGAAACAGCACGCGCCCGTCGGCGAGCTTTAGATAGTACGCAGAACCTTCGTCCTCGAACTCTTCGACGCGAATTGCGTCGACCGCATCGAAGGTGAAACGCACCGCCGTGCCCGCCGCCAAGTCGCGGGCGTGCGCATCACGTTCCTTCGATAGCAAGGGTTCCGTTTTGCGATAGAGATAATGGGCGAAGGCCGCCGCCGCGCCTGCCGCAATGACTGCCGGCCAAGTTAGACCTAACGCGGCATAGAGTCCGCACGCCCGCTCGATCCCGATGCCGACAGCGAATGTTACCATGAAGACGAACAGGGTCGGCATCAACCCGACCGCGACCAACGATCCCGGTGTCGCCAGTCCGGCGATCGAGCGGCGCTCGGCTTCGCTCAAGGGTCTGGTTGATGTCGTCACGATCGTGCTCCCCGCAGGTCACTGGCGCACGCGGCGCTACTCGGTCTGCAGCAACTGTGGACGTTGCGGGTAAAGAACCTCCAAATTTCCCGACTAAGATCGCGCAGATCTTCGGCCGGGGCGCCAAGGGCTCGACCATGACGCTAGGAGAGATGTGGGCAGTTCTTGATTGCTGCACTAGTTCGAGGGGCGTGCGCGCCTAGTCCGCGTCATCTTTCGTCATCGGCACGACTTTGTCGCACAGTTGGCGCAGCCGCTCGACCTGGCGGACGTAGAGTGTCTTCGACTTGCGCTCCGCGACCCCGTCTGCGGAGAGGTGCGAGAGCACGCGCGCCACCGTCTCGCGCGTGGTCGAGGCTTGCGCCGCGATCTGCGCCTGGGTGGGGAGCGGATAGATCAGCCACGAACCCTGCCGAACAGGATCGGGTTTGATGAGCTTCAAAAGCTCGGAGTAAACGCGCTGATAGGCCGACAGCGTGGCCAAATCCATGATCCTGTCGTCGCTGGTTCGCACGATACGCACCAGCTTCTCCATGATCACAAAGCCGACCTTGGGGTACTGTTCGACGACGTCGCGAAACGCGTTGATCGTGATCGAGCCCAAGATGCAGTCTTCGAGCGCAACCACGGTCGCCGAGCGCGGCAGCCCGTCGATCGCCGCCATTTCGCCGAAGAAATCGCCGGGACCGGCCACTGCGTACGCGACCTCGCGGCCCGAGGGCGAAAAGTTCACGATGCGGCAGCGGCCCTTCACCACGAAGAACACGTCGCGCGAGTCGGAATCGCGGCTCAAAATTGGCTCGTTCGCGTGCGCGACCTTCCAGGTGCACTGCGTCTCTATCCGCGCGATAGCCGTGCGGTCGAGTGGCGCAAGCATCTTGTTGCCGTTGAGCGTGAACTCCGCCCGCTGCGCTTCAGCGGTGGTCCCCATGCAATTCCTCTTCGACGTGGTCCGACAATATGGACAGCACCTTTTCGATGAACCGCAACCGAATGGAAAGCCTTAATTTTAGGGGATATCGGCCTGCCATGCCAATTTTGGCTAATTTCAAACGGCCGTTACACCGCCATCTACCACTATCGTCTGTCCGGTCATGAACGCCGCTGCCTTCGAGGCGAGGAACACAGCCGCGCCGGCGATCTCGTCCGGCTCGCCGATTCGCCGAAGCGGCGCGTTCGCTGTGGAGCGTTTTAGGATATCCGGATTGTCCCACAGCGCCTTCGCGAAGTCCGTCTTCACTAGGCCCGGCGCGATGCAGTTTGCCCGAACATTGTGCACGCCGTACTCACACGCGATGTTGCGCGCGAGCTGGAAGTCGGCCGCTTTCGAAATGCAGTAGGCCCCAAGCACCGGCGAGCCTCGCAACCCGCCGATCGACGACACGATAATAACCGACCCATCCTTGCGCTCAACCATTTCGGGTATCACAAGATTGCACAACGTATGGTTCGAGCGCACGTTCGAGCCCATGATCTTGTCGAACGCTTCATCGCTGATCTGCGACATCGACCCGAACACCGGATTAACCGCCGCGTTGCACACCAAGACGTCGATCTTGCCCCACTTTGCCCGCGTCTTCTGGACCAGCATTTCCAGCTGTTCGCGCTGATTGATGTTGCAAGGCACCGCGTAGGCGACTTCGTTGCCTTTGCCCCACTTCTGGTTGATATCGGCCGTCACTTTGTCGCATACGTCCGCTTTGCGCGAGCTGACCACCACCTTCGCGCCGTGCTCGGCCATGCGATGCGCGATCGCCTCGCCGATGCCCTTGGTGGAGCCGGTGATTACTGCGATTTTCCCGCTGAGATCGAAGAGCTGCATGGCCTACACGTCCTTCCAAAATGAATAGCTGTTCATTTTTCGAACTGGAAAGTGCCTTGGCAGCCGCGTCAAGTGCGCGAGCTGGTTTTCCATCACTTGCCTTGAATACCAGCCCCGCCGTATCACGCCCCGTCCAAGAGATAAGAAATCCGTGGGCCTCAACAAAGGACATTCCCGACATGCGTAAAGCCATTGCCTTAGTCGTCGCCGCCGCGTTCGCGCTCGGCGCCTGCCAGACGCAAGACCCCTACACCGGCGAGCAGAAGACGAGCCACGCGACCCGCGGCGCCATCTTCGGTGCGCTCGGCGGCGCCGCCATCGGCGCGCTCACCAACACCTCCAGCGGCAAGCAAGCCGCACGCAACGCGCTCATCGGCGCCGGCATCGGCGCGCTCGCGGGCGGCGCCATCGGCGGCTACATGGACCAGCAGGAAGCTGAGCTCCGTCAACGCCTTCGCGCAGCCGGCGTTTCCGTCGTGCGCAACGGCAACAACATCATGCTGGTGATGGCCAGCGACGTGACCTTCCCGGTCGACGGCGATCAGGTGAATCCGCAATACTACCAGACGCTGGCCGCGGTCGGCGAAGTGCTGGCGGAATACAACAAGACGACG
>CAYXQB010000193.1:0-6660 GCA_964466435.1 uncultured Flavobacteriaceae bacterium
AACGCCAACGCGGTGCGGGAGGGCCGGGCGGTGCTTGTCGAGGGGACGATCGACGACGCACCGCGCGATCTTGCGCCATTCGATAAGCTGTTCTCGATCAACGTCATTCAGTTTGTCGATCTGGCGGATTTTGCAGCATCGGCCAGGCGATTGTTGAAGTCGGGCGGTGTATTCGCAGCGACGTACCAACCGCGCCATCCGAAGGCGACCCGTGACGATGCGCTCGCCATGGCGGTGCGCGTCAACAATGTCTTGCGACAGAGCGGGTTTGCCGACATGCGCATCGAGGAAATCGACTTGAAGCCGGTCCCCGCCGTCTGCGTGCTGGCCCGCGCCGTTTGAAGCCCTCAGTTCAAGTGTACGCGCAAGTGCTGAAGGCCGTGGAAGAACACGGTCGGCTTCCAGGTCTCGGTCCGCTCGGCAAGGTGCAGGTTCGGAAAGCGGTCGAATAGCTTTTGGTAGACGACTTGCGCTTCGAGGCGGGCGAGCGGGGCGCCGATGCAGATGTGGGCGCCGCCACCGAAGGCGACGTGGGGTTTCGCCTCGCGCGTGATGTCGAATGTGTCGGGGTTCGCGTAGGCGCGCGGGTCGCGGTTGGCGGCGGGCAGCCAGGTGATGATCGCCTGCTTGGCCTTGATCGGGCAGCCTTGTGGTTCCATTTCGCGCGAGGCGACGCGCACAGTGATGTCGACTGGCGACTCGTAGCGCAGGACCTCTTCGATCGCCGGTCCCATCAGCTTCGGGTCGGCCTTCAGTTTGGCCAGCTGATCCGGGTGCGTCAGCAAGTTATAGATGCCGTTGCCGATGAGGTCGGTCGTCGTGAGATTTCCGGCGACGAGGAAGCCGATCAGGTTGTCGCGAATTTCCATGTCGCTCAGCTGCGTGCCGTGATCCTGAGCTTCGAGGATGTCGTTGATCAGATCGTCGTGTTTGGTCTGACGGCGGCGCGCGATTTCTTCGGTGAAGAACGTGCGCAGCGCCAGCGTGCCCTTGACGTATTTCTCGGTCTCTTCGGGCGTGCGGATGGCTTTGAGGCTCAGGATCAGGCCTTCGGACCATTCGCGGAATTCGTGGAAGCGGCTTTCGTCGAGTCCGAGTACCCGCGCGATGACCTTTACCGGCACGGGCATCGCCAGTTCCTCCATCAGATCGACGGGGCCGGGCATGGTCGCGATCTTGTCGAGGATCTCGTCCACGATGTTTTCGACGTAGCCCTTGCATTTTGCGACGCGCGCATAGAGCGCCTTTTGCAGCGGCGGGCGCACGCGGGCGTGCTCCTCGCCCTCGAGGAAGATGATGTTGCGGATGCCGCCCTCTTGGCGGAGTTCCTGCGGCTCGTTGACTTCGCGCAATTTCAGGATTGCCGCTTCGTCTTCCGCCCGCGCTGCGGTGCGCCACATCGTGCGGTCGGTTAAGACCCCGCGCGCGTCGTCATAGCGCGAGACGAAGAATGCGCCGAACATCGGGTCGCGCTTGACGGGGCACTGTTCGCGCAGCGCCCTGATGCGTTCGGCGCGATGCGCGTGGTAGTCGGGATCCATCTGCGTCAGCTGGAAGCCTTCGGGCAGCGGCGTGTCGGTCATTTTACGGCTCCCATTTCGGTTCGCGTTTGTCGATGAAGGCGCCGATGCCCTCTTCGGCGTCGGCTTCGAGCATGTTCTTGGTCATCGTTTCGCTGGCGAACGCGTAGGCATCGGACAGGCCCATTTCGAGTTGCCGGTAGAAGGCTTCTTTGCCGATTGCTATCGAGACGCGAGATTTGGCGGCGATCTGGTGCGCGAGTTTCAGCGTCTCGGTGCCAAGTTGGGCTTGCGGCACGACGCGGTTGATGAGGCCGATCTCGCGTGCGCGGGCGGCGCTGATCATGTCGCCGGTTAAGAGCATCTCCATCGCTTCCTTGCGGGCGACGTTGCGGGAGAGGGCGACCATGGGGGTCGAGCAGAAGAGGCCGATGTTGACGCCGGGTGTTGCGAAACGCGCCCCTTCGGCGGCGACGGCGAGGTCGCAGCTTGCCACCAGTTGGCAGCCGGCGGCGGTCGCGGTGCCGTGGACTTGCGCGATCACGGGCTTGGGTAGGCGCACGATCGTCTGCATCAGGCGCGCGCACTGTTTCATCAAGCGGTCGTAGTATTGCCGGCCGCGGTCACCGTCCTGCCAGTGCGGGGTCATTTCTTTCAAGTCGTGGCCGGCGCAGAACGCGGGGCCGTTTGCCGCGATGATGACGACGCGGGTGGTGGGGTCGTGGCCAGCCGCCTCAAGGGCCGCTTGGAGAGCGGCCATAAGGCTTTCGGACAGCGCGTTGCGAGTCTGCGGCCTGTTCAACGTGAGCGTGAGGACCGCGCCGTCACGCGAGGTGTGGAGTAGTGCGTCGTCCGTTGACTTGTCGGGCATGTGCGCCTCGTGTTTCGGCGCAGCTTATCCTTCCCCGGTTGGGCGGGGAAGGACATTGGGGCCGCTAAGATGCGGGCGCTTCGACGGCCGCGACGTTGTCTTTGTCGTCGCGATCGACCCAGATTGAGTAGGGGTCAACGGCGACGAATTTCGGCGCTTTGTCCGTCACGAACGTCACGGTCTGCTTGCCGGTTTTGAGCGGGCGCAGTTCGTAGGTGATGACGGCGTCGCGCTTGAAGTCTGGCTCGGTCGGGTCGGTCATGAAGAGGCCGACGGCGACGTTTTCGGCGAGGGGCGCTTCCGTCTCCTTGCCCTGTCCGTCGGCATAGAGCTTTTTCGCCTCGACCTCGAACGTCACATCGAACTTGCCATCCGTGCGTTTCGTTACTTTCGGAGCTGCGGCTTTCAGTTCGTAGAGCGTGATCTTCTCGAACAGGTCCGTGATCAGGGCGTCGTGCTGCGGGCCTGCCGCTTCACGCAGGATCTTCATGAAATCGGTCGAGCGCGGATACGGGGTGGCGGCGTATTTGTAGCGCTCGATCATCGTTTTCATCGCGCCGTTGACGACGGCGGCGCCGACCTCCGTCTTCAGCCGGTAGAGGACCATCGCGCCCTTCCGGTAGTGGATGTAGGGCTGATTTTCGACGCGGTAGAGCGGCAACTCTTCGACGTTTTCCTGAAGGCGGCCTTGCAGATAGGTGTCGCGTTCTTGGTTCAGGAAGCGGCGGACCTGTTCGGGGCCGTAGATTTCCTCCATCACGAGCAGTGACGAATAGCTTGCGAACGACTCGCTCAGCATCGTCGAGCCCTGCACGTCGGCGCCCAACACCTGATGCGCCCACCATTGGTGCGCGATTTCGTGCGCGGTGACGTAGGTGACCATGTCGATCTTCGACGGGTCGGCCAGGATCGCTTTGGTATCCTGCAGGAAGCCGATGTTCTCGGAATAGGCGATCGTGTTCGCGAGCGACTGCGCGAACGTCGCGATCGCCGGGAACTCGATCATGCGGGCTTGGCGGAACTGATAGGGGCCGAACTCGCGCTCGAACACCTTCATCGACACCTTCATCACGTCGAGCATGAGGTCGATGTTGTAGTCGTGTTCGGGGTGGTAAAAGACCTTGAGCTCGATGCCGTTCCACTTCGTTTCCTTCGTCGCGTAGCGGGCGGACTGGATCGAGTAGAAGTTTTGGATCGGCGTGTCGGACTTGAAACGCACCGTGCGGCGGCCGTTCTTCGTCTCGTCGGAGACCACATAGCCCGGCGCGATCGGCGTTTGGTCCGCGACCGTCGAGACGGTGATGTCTGAGGTGACCCAATCGGAGTCAGGGCGCAGGTATGAGTTGGCGCCCGCGGCCGGGTCTTCGAGCTTCGGCATGCGCAGTTGGGCCGGCAGGTCTTGCCGACGGCGTACGGTCGGGTTCGAGAGGAAGTTCGAGCGATGCGTTCCCAAGACCGGCGTTACGGACATGTTGTTCAGGAACGTGCCGTTGTCGAGGAGCGACGTGTTGTTGCCTGTGTTCTTAAAGCCCCTCTGCTCCCACAATGTCTTGAAGCGGATGTGACGCCGTTCGCCGGGCTGCATCGGCGTGTCGAATTTGTAGATGCGGTAGGCGTATTCCTTGAACTCGGTGCCAAGCGTTGCGCCGTCGATTTCGAGCTTCTCGACCTTCAGCTCGTCCGGCAGATTGACGTGCACTTCGGTCAGCGTCGTGCCGCTGCGGTTTTCGATCAGATAGTCGCCCGTCGTGACCGCGCGCGTGTCGTGCGGATAGAGCGCGACGTTCAAACGCGTGCCGACGATGCGTGGCTGCGGCTGCGTTGCGTATTTCAACAGCGCGCGTTCGGCGTCGGCTAGCAGCTTTTCCTGCTGATCCTGTGTGCGGTATTCGTTCAGGATCGTCGTGTTGTAGAAGATCCAGCTGCCGCTCGTGAGCGCTACGGCGAGCGCCAACGCGCCAAACGTTCCGGCCGGGCCCTTTAGGCGGCGATAGAGCCGGGCGAGGCGCGGGCGGTAGCGCGCCTCGGTACCGCGCGGCCAGATTGCGAAGGCGATGATGACGAGGATGAGCGCGATCGCGCTCCAATAGACCTCGTGCCAGGCGCGGCCGATCCAGAAGTAGCCTTGCCCGTTCATGTCGGAGAGCGGAACGCCGCCGACCGAGCCGTAGCGATAGAGGCGGTGGTCGTAGCCAAGGTTCGGAAGCTGGCTGCTCACGACGAGCCAAATGCCCATCAAGCCCCAGCCGACGAACTTGTGCGGCGCGATCGCTTGCAGAAACACGGCCAGGATCGCGATGTGGAGGAAATTGATAAACGTCGGAATCACGTACCAGACGAAGTACTTGTCGAGTTCGAAGTCCGTGTAGCCTTTGTACGCCTGCACGCCGATGCCGACGCCGACCGCAATCAGAAGCGTGACCAACAACACGAAGGCGATCGCCAGGATCTTGGGCGCAACGAAGACCCAATCGGGGACAGGCGCGGCGCCGAACAGTTCGTGCGACTTGCGTTCGCGCTCGCGCCACACCAGCTCGCCCGCGTAGTAGGCCGCGATCATGAAGGGGGCGATCGAGAATGCGCCGGCGACCTGATCGATCATCTGCCGCGTAACCGGGAGCAGCGTCCACTGGTCGAACGAGATGCCTGCCCAGACGGACGCCGTCGCGTTGATGATCCCGAGCAGGATCAGGATAGGGAAGGCCGGGCTTCTGACGACTTGTGCCATTTCGAAGCGCGTCCACTTCCAGGCCTGTGCGCGCAATGCCGCGGCGTTGAACCTGCGCGAAACGTTGACCGGCACATAGGCCGTGAGCGGTGCCGCCTCTTCGCGCTTACCGCCGCGGCGGGCACCGCGCTCGCTGAAGCGGTAGGCGGCGTAGGCGAACGCAAGAAGCGCAAACGCGACCGCGAACCAGAGCAGCCGGTTTTCGAGCACCAGCCCGTCAAGCGGCGGCATCATCGTGTTGCGGTCGGAGGCCGTCCAATACTTGGTGGCGATCCCTACGGGCCCTGAGCCGAACGGATCGAACAAAGAAGCCAGGCGCTCGTTCTTCAGGTCGCTCAGCCATACACCGGAGACGGCCGATAGAATGAAAAGAACGATGACGCCGATGTAGGTCAACGCCATCGATCGTACGACGGCTGCGATTGCGAACAGGAATGCAGCGACGATGAATAGCGTCGGCACGGCATAGAGGAAGAAGGCTTGGACGTAGTGCATCGGCACGACAGGGCCCACGCGTTCCTGGTCGAGCCACGGCATCTGGGCGCCGATGAGCAGGCCAACAGGTACCGCTGCAAACACCAGCACGCTGGCGAGGAATGCACCGGTGAAGCGCCCGAACAGATAGTCGAACTTTTTGATGCGCGTGGAGCGGATGATCGAGCCGTAGCCGGTGTCGTCGTCGCGCACCACAACGTTTGCGACGAAGGCGGGGACAATGAAGAGCGAGAAGATGCTCATCACCAGGTGCACCATCACGATCGCGAACGGTGCGTTGATGTTCGTGTTGCCGGGTGCGCCGATCCGGATATTCGGGCTTGCGACGGAGCCGAACGCGAACAGTGCCAATATCACCGCCGAAACCCAGAAGACCGGTGATCTCAGCTGGTAGCTGAACTCGAAACTTGCGATTTTGCCGAACATCTTGCCCTCACGCCTTCGCGGCGCCGGTGAGGGCCGTGAAGTAGACGTCTTCGAGGTCGGGCGTGACAGGCTCGAACCCTTGGCCCGGGTTCGCGTCGGAGATGACGTGGATCAGCGTTCTCCCGCCGACGAGGCGTGAGAGGATGACGTTGAACTGGGCCTTCGCCTGGTCGAGTTCGGCCTTGGCGATGAAGGCGCGCCAGACTTTGCCCTTGAGTTCGGCGATGAGGTCGTTTGGGGCGCCGTGGCGGACGATGCTGCCCTTCGAGATGATGGCCATGTCGGCGCAAAGCTGGGCGACGTCGTCAACGATGTGCGTCGAAAGGATCACCACGACGTTCTGGCTGATGTCGGCAAGCAGGTTCAGGAAGCGGTTGCGTTCTTCGGGGTCAAGGCCGGCCGTCGGTTCGTCGACGATCAAAAGCTGCGGTTGGCCGATCAGCGCTTGGGCGATGCCGTAGCGCTGGCGCATGCCGCCGGAGAAGCCGGCGATCGCTTTGTTGCGCACGGCCCAGAGGTTCGTCTGTTTGAGTAGCGTTTCGACGGTCTGGCGGCGCTCCTTCGCGTTGGCGATGCCTTTTAGGACCGCCATGTGGTCGAGCATGCGGTAGGCGGAGACG
>CAYXQB010000194.1:0-6628 GCA_964466435.1 uncultured Flavobacteriaceae bacterium
AGCGCCATCGAACAAGAAAATGCGTCATGGCCGGGCTTGACCCGGCCACCCAAGGAAACAGGCGCTGACATCTAAGCGCAGCAACACAACTTCAAAACATACGCGGGTCTCGTTCCGACCGGACGCCATACGCCATGCTGTGTGCGGCCCTGGCTGGCAGGGTCAAGCCCGGCCATGACGGCCTTTGGTTGCTACACCCCGCCCAAGCGTGCCGCACACGCCTTGCGCTCCGCTTCCGTCATCCCTGCTCTCAGCGTGAATTCCTGCAGCGTGATCCGCTTGCTGCCTTCGGGCTTGTATGTCACCACCCGCTCAACGCCGTTGTCGAGCACGCGATAGGTGAGATCGACCCGACTGTCGCCGGGCTTGCCGGCTTCGCGCTTCAAAATCTGCATCCCGTCGCGCAGACCGGCGCGATAACCCGGACTGTCCTCGCGCAAGCCGGTGACCTTGTTGCCGTTCTGGCCCGTTTTCACCGGATCGAAACCGCGATCGAACTCTGCGAGATCGAGGGTCGCCATCGTTCCACACGGCGCAAACACATCTGCCGGCAGCAACACGGCCTCGCCCTTCTCCATCAAACGCTCCAAATCGGCTGAAACGTCAACGCCCAGGCGCTGCATCTCTTCCCTAAACAAGACGGACGCCACCGGCGGCTTGTCGCTCGCCGCTCGCGCGCGCGCCTTCATGGCGAGCACGACATCGTCGAGGTCGCGTGCGCCATTCGTCGCCTTTCTCACATCGAGATCCCACTTCGTCGCCAACAACTGGCCGCGCCGATACGGCAGCTTGCCGCTCTCCGGATCCTTCCAAAAGTTCTCAACAATGTGCGCGTTCGGCGCCGTGCGAACCGGCGAGTTCCCGTAGTCCGCCAGATGATCGTTGAGCTGTGAGACAAACTGCTCGACCGTCCAAACCGCATCGCGAACGAGGAGGCGCATGGTGTAGAAGTCCGTGAATCCCTCCGAGAGCCAGTAGTCGCGCGGCTCTTCATCGCCGGGCATTCCGCCGATCCGGCGCGGAATCCAGGTGTGCATATGCTCGTGTGCGAGCGTATAGCTCAACCCAACGCTATCGGCATTGTCGGTCGCAAAGAATGCGAATGCGTCGCTACGGCCCGTGCCGCCGATCGATCGCTGCCCAGGGTCCGAGGCGAGCTGAATGACGGTCACCAGATACGGCTCTTCGGCATCGCCCCAAAACCGTCGATGCGACTCAAAGATCGGCCCAAGCTGTCCCATGAAGGTGTCGTCCGTGAACGACCACTTCCCACGAATGGCGACCCGCACGGGACCGCGCTTCACGACACGAAAATCACCGCCAACGCTCACGCTCTCGATGATGTCGCCAAGGACGAGTTTGCGCCCGCTGGTCGCGTGTTCGAGATCGGACGCGAACGCCCACCCGCGCGGCAAACCCTTCACCGCAAAAGATGCCGGACGCGAACCGTCGCCTTCGGGTGCGATAAAGACCGTGTCGCCGATTGCGTGGAAGTAGCCGGGTTGCAGGATCGGCCGGTACTCGTTACCGCCCGTGACCTTCGGCACCCCCGGCCAGTACTGTACGATGCGATAGCTGACGCGCAGTTCGGTTCCGGGTTCATGACGCACGACACGCCGCGCCGCGTCGGGCGAACTCACCGCCACACCCTTGCCGTCGATACGCAGGTCGCGCACGCCCTGATAAAGCTCCGTGAACCCGCCCCATTCGTTCGGCAGGTTGAGCACGGTTTCCCCGTCCGCCTCGCCCTTGAACCGCACATCGAAGGCCAGCGCCTCCAACTTCCCCTTAGCCAACACAGGCGTGAGCGAATAGTGGACCGTATCGTCCGCGGCCGCGCTTCCCGCCCAAGCGAGCGCGAGCCCAATCAGAACCGCTGTGCGCATGAAACCCCTCCGTGCTGCAGGAGTGTAAGCGGGCAGCGTTGTGCCACTGCAACTCAATTTCTCTTCATGAACGGGCCCTTTCCGCAGCGTCGCTGCCCCCCCTCGACACATCGCCCTGATCCGCTAAATCTAAGCCAACCGCTATTCGCTCATAGGATGAAAATTGCATGCCCGACCGTATCGTGGTCGTCGGCGCCGGCATAGCCGGCCTCGGTGCGGCCATGGCACTCGCCCGCGCTGATCGGGAGATCGTGGTCGTCGACCGCGACCCGCCCCCGCCGCCGAGCGTCGAAACCTGTTTCGACACCTGGGAACGCAAAGGCGTAACCCAGCTACGCCACAGCCACGTGTTCTTGGGTTGCCTCGTCACGCTGATCCGCGACAGGCACCCGCGCCTGCACGACATGCTGCACAAAGCGGGCGCGCGCGAACTCGACTGTGAAGCGAGCCTGCCCCCGGCGCTACGAGACAGGTACGTACCGGCGGACGGCGACCGCGATCTCGCGTTCCTGTTCTCGCGTCGGACAACGTTGGAATACACGATCCGCGCCTACGTGGAATCGTTGCCCGGCGTGCGCTTCGTTACAAGCACGATCGTCCGCGATCTCATGTTTGGCGGAACGGCGAAGGTACCATTGGTCACCGGCGTGCGACTCGAACGCGAAGGTGGCGTTGGCGAGGACCTTTCTGCGACTGCCGTTATCGACGCCAGCGGGCGCACGACCATCTTCACCGACCGGCTACGCGAACGCGGTGTCGCGATCGACGAAGAATCAAGCCCGGCAGGCATCCTCTACTTCACGCGCCACTATCGCTTACGCGACGGCCAAGACGAACCGCCGCGCGACTTGATCCCGGGCGCGGGCGATCTCGGCTACATCAAGTACGGTGTCTTCAACGCCGACAACCGGCACTTCTCGATCACGCTAGCCGTACCCGAAATCGAGTCCGAGCTGCGCGTGGCGACGCTCAATCCCGCGACCTTCGACGCCATCTGCAACAAGATCCCCGGGATGGCGCGTTGGATCGATCCCGTCCGTGCCGAGCCCGTGACCAAGGTCTTCGGCATGGGTAACTTGCACAACGTCTGGCGCCATTTCGTGAAGGCGGGCGAGCCGGTCGTGCTGAACTATTTTGCCGTCGGCGACAGCGCGATCCGAACGAACCCGCTTTACGGCCGCGGCTGCTCGTCCGCGATGCTGCATGCCCACATCCTGGCAGACGCGATGAACGCGACTGCCGATCCCCGCGAACGCGCCCTCGCCTTCGACAAACGCACCCGCAAGGACATCCGCCCGTTCTGGGACGCGATCAAGAAGCAGGATATCGGAGCGATCCGCCGCGCCAAGAACGAACAGAACCCCGCCTACAAGCCGCGCCTGAAAGCGCGCTTGATCAAGAGCTTCGCCGAGGACGCCGTCGGCCCGGCAACGCGCACCGACCTTGGCGTCTTTCGCGCGATCATGCGCGGCTTCCACATGCTGGCCGCACCGACCGCCTGGCTCGGCCAACCCGCCATCGTCTGGCGCGTTCTAATGACGTGGCTGACGCCGAAGTCGAAAAAGCCCTACCCCCCGAAGCTCGGCCCCGAGCGTAAGGAAATGCTCGAAGCCTTAGGCCTCAAAACCGCTTGAGAGACACCATGACCATCAACTGGGCTGCGCCTCGCTACGTCGAAACCAACGGCATCCGCATGGCGGTGTACGATGAGGGCAAAGGCGTGCCGGTCGTCATGTGCCACGGCTTCCCGGAACTCGCCTATTCATGGCGCCACCAAATCCCGGCGATCGCCGGCGCTGGCTTCCACGCCATCGCCCCCGACCAGCGCGGCTACGGCGCGACCGACCGCCCGGCACCCGTCGAAGACTATGACATCCATCATCTCACCGGCGACCTCGTCGGCATGCTCGACGCGATGAAGATCGAAAAAGCCGTCTTCGTCGGGCACGACTGGGGCGGCTTCGTCACCTGGCACATGCCGTTGTTGCATCCGACTCGCGTGGCCGGCGTCATCGGCGTCAACACGCCATTCCTCCCGCGCGCGCCGATGGACCCGATCGCACTCATGCGCATGGCCTACGGCGAGGAAATGTACATCGTGTACTTCCAAAAGCCCGGCGTCGCCGATGCCGCGTTAGGTAAGGATGTCGCCAAGACGTTGCGACTGTTCTACCGCAAGTCCGGCATGACAATCGAAGAGTTCGACAAACGCCCGGCCGAAGAAAAGAACCTCGCCCTTGTCCGCGCGCTCGAACTCGACGAAAAACTTTGGCCGGGCAAAGTGCTGCTGACGCCGGAGGAACTCGACGTCTACACAAACGCGTTCACGCGCACCGGCTTCACCGGCGGCATCAACTGGTACCGCAACTTCACGCGCAACTGGCAGACGACCGAAGGCATCGCGCAAAAAATCACCGTCCCTTGCCTGATGGTGATGGCGGAAAACGACATCGTGCTGCGACCCAGCATGGCCGACGGTATGGAGGCGTTCGTCCCCGACCTCGAGAAGCACCTAATCAAGAACTGCGGCCACTGGACCCAAGCCGAACAGCCGGACGAACTGAACCAGGTTATGATTTCCTGGCTGAAACGCCGCTTCGGTTAAGCCTAAGCCCTCACCCGTTTTGCCGCCAATTCCGCATCGCGCTATCATCCGCGCGCGAGTCACCAACGCGTTCGAGCCAAACGATGCCCACGATCACCGCCGACGACATGTATCTGGCACTCAACTTCGGCGTAATGCCGCTCTGGGCGCTGCTGATTTTCCTGCCGTTCCTCAAGATCACCGACATTCTGGTGCACTCGGTCTTCGCGCCGATCGTGCTCGGCGTAACCTACGCATGGCTGCTGACAAACGTGATGAGCGGCGTGATCCCGATGCCCGACGGCTCAGGGTTCGCCTCGCTCGACGCGTTGGTGAAGACGTTCTCCGTCAAGGAAGCCGTCGTCGCCGGTTGGGCGCACTACATCGTCTTCGACCTGTTTGTCGGCGCCTGGATCGCCCGGGATGCACAGCGTGTCGGCATCAACCCGTTCATCGTCGCACCGACCCTGTTGCTGACCTTTGTCGTCGGCCCGATCGGCCTCCTGAGCTACCTCATGCTCCGCGGCCTCACGGGCCGCGGCGGTTGGAGCCTGTTCGAAGGCTAGCCGACCCCGGTCAACCGCTCGCTCTGCCGCCACAACTCGCGCGCAATGTCCGTGTCGTACGACACGGACGACGAACCGATCGCCTTGCACTTGTCGAAGTACTTGCCGTTGACGCTCGCAACCTCCGGCGAACTCGCGAGATAGACGCTCGTCTTCGCCCCGTCTTCCTCCGAGATCGCCGCGACCGACTTTGCAAGCCCGATCGCGAACTTTAGCCATCCGCCGTTGTTGTCGCCGAAGCGCGACGCGACAAAGCCGGGATGCAGGCAATTCGCGATAACGCCGCTCCCCTCAAGCCGCCGCGCCAGCTCATACGTGTAGTAGATGTTGGCAAGCTTCGACTGCCCGTAAGCGACCCACCCCGAATACCGCTTCTCGTTCTGCAGATCGTTGACGTCGAGCTTCGCGCCCTGATGCGCCGCCGAGGCGACGTTCACGATCCGTGACGACCCGGAAGCCTTAAGCAAATCAAGCAACTCGTGCGTCAGCAAGAAATACCCCAGATGATTGAGCGCAAACGTCCGCTCGATACCATCCGCGGTGAGCTCCCGCTTCTGGAACATCGCCCCCGCATTGTTCAGCAGCACATCGAGCCGCTTGCCGCGCCCCTTGATCGCATCCGCCGCGGCCCGCACACCCTTTTGGCTCTCCAGATCGGCTTGAACGAAGCCGACGCGATCGTGCCCGTCGGCTTTGCGAAGCTCGGCCACCACCGCCTCGCCTTTCGCCGCATTCCGCCCCACGATCGTGACCGCCGCGCCCATCTTCGCAAGCTCCCGCGCGGCGACCTTTCCGATGCCGTCCGTCGCGCCCGTCACGACGATCTCTTTGCCTGCCAAGGTCATAATCCGTTCACCCGTGTTGATGCGAAGTAACGCCTACATCGCACTGCTCTTCGTTCGCCGTCAACCAAACGGAAAGACACCTGTCCTACCTTCGCACAACAACAAGCGCGCGACCCGCGCAACAATAAGGTGGGGTGTCTCTCATGAAGGTCCTGGTCGTCGACGACTACAGCACGATGCGCCGCATCATCCGCGATCAGCTGACCCAACTCGGCTACACCGACATCGATGAGGCCGAAAGTGGCGAAGCCGCACTCGTCAAGCTGCGCGAAGCGCACTATGGCCTCGTTATCTCCGACTGGAACATGGAAGGCATCACGGGCTACGACCTGCTGCGCAAAGTCCGCGCCGACGCGACGCTGAAAGAAACCCCCTTCATCATGATCACGGCCGAAGCGAAAGCCGACCACGCGATCGCGGCCAAGGAAGCGGGCGTCGACAGCTACCTCCTCAAACCGTTCAACGCGACTGTTCTTGAAAGCAAAATCGGCGCTGCCATGACGGGCAAGGCGCATTAAGACGCCGCTCACCGTCGCCTAACGCTGCCGTGATCGAGGGGCGCGCTTGTCAGAGCGCGCCCTTCGCGCAATATGCGCACCATGTCTGTCGATTTCCCGCCTTGGACTCGCCGCGTCGCGCTCGTCGGAACGCTGCTGACGCTCGCGGGCTGCGCCATACCCGGCCCTGAAACCCGCGGCGAAGAAATGTCGGCTCGGCTGCCGCACAAGGCCCTTCAACTTCCCGCCT
>CAYXQB010000195.1:0-6600 GCA_964466435.1 uncultured Flavobacteriaceae bacterium
CGTCCATGACCGTTCGGCCGCGTGCGAGATTTCGCGGGTCGGACTGGATGTCTTGCAGCGCCCCCAGCCAGTAGGCGTTCGTCGATTCGGACGCATAGTGTTGATAGAGAACGGGCTTGCGGGCTCGTTCGAGCAGATCCTTCGCGACCGGAGCGCTTGCGAGTTCCTTCGCAATTTCGTCCAGCGTCGTGAAGAACTGGTCGACGCCGTCGGGCTTGGGTTCCACGCCCGCGATGATGTAGCCGTAGCCCTTCAGCGCTTGAGAGGAATACGCCGTGCCGAACGGCACATAGGTGCCGCCCTGCTTTTCGCGCACCTCGTCAAGCAGGCGCAACTGCAGGATCTCGTTCATGATCGCGAGCGCGCGCTCGCGGCGCACGTCGCTGAAGAGATCGGGGCCCGGGAACGCGACGGCAACAGCCGTTTGGTCTTCGCGGCCGTTGTGGCGCAACTCGATCGCACGGCGCTTTGCGGGGAAGCGGACGTCGCGCGCGCCGTCGGGAAACTTGAACGTCGCCGGACGCGGCGGGAGGGCGCCGAAGGTTTGCGCCGTGGCGTTGATCGCGTCTTCGACCTTCACGTGGCCCACGATCGTCACTTCGACGGGGGCTCCGTTGAGCGAGGGCACGATCGCGGCTTTGACATCGTCCATCGTGAGCGCGCGCTTGTCTTCAAGCGAAGGTGGGGCCCAGCGCGGGTCGCCGTCATGTACGATCGCAGGGATTTCGCGGGCGAGCACACCCATCGGCGTCGCCGACTGTTCGCGCAACTGCCCGTCGCCCGCCGATTGCAGACGGCGCAAACCGTCGGGGCGATAGGCCGGGTCGGTGAAGAACGCCGCGAGCACGCGCAACTGCAGCAGCACGTCGCGCTCGACCGTGTCGCCGGAGAGCTGGAACACGTCTTCGTCCAGATCGAGATTGATGCCGGCGAAGTGGCCCGGCTCGGTCTGCTCCAAGTCGCCGATTTCAAGCTTGCCGAGGCCTCCTTCGACGAACGCGAACGGCAGTGCCCAGGCGACGCCCCGCTTCGTCTTCGGCATCGCGAGATAGCCGCCGGCGAAGCGGACGATGACACTGACCTTGTCCTTCTCGAACGTCGTCGACTTGACGTTCAGTTTCACGCCGTTTTGGAAGCGCACGAGCGTTGCACCCAAGTCGCCGACCGTGCGGCGCTCGGCGACCGTGCCCGTCGGGCCGAAGTCGCGGTAGCTGAACTCTTTGATGGTGCTTTCGGCCGGCGCTGCGACCGCGACCTTCGTGCTGCCCATGAAGGCGGTGCGGATCGCCTCTTGTCCGCCGGCGGGCGCCTGCGAGCTGGTAAAGAAGATGAGCGGCGGGCCGCCGTTGCCGACGGATGCCTTCAGCACCTGCGTCACGGTTTGGGCCTTGAGGCCCTTGATGCTTGCCGAATAGAGGTCGAGATCCGTCTTCGGGTCGGTCGGTATGCGGTTGGCTTCAATCGAACCCAAGATGGCTTGGGCGACATCCGCGTTGGAGCGCGTGTTGGCGTTCGCAGCGGCGAGTTTGTAGGGCGACTGCTGTTCCAGCGCTTCGCGATCCACTTCGCCTTGTTGCAGGCCGTGCACGAGTGCGCGGCGGAGTTCCTGTTCGGCCGCGGCCATGCCCTTCTGCCATTCGCCCGCGCGCGTGCGGATCGACAGCGATGTCACGATACCGGCGCCGCCGATCTGTTCGCGGCCGATGTGCGCTTCAATGAACGGTGCGTCGGCGACGCGTGCGAGTTTGCTCAAGCGGCGGTTCAGCACCGTGAAGGCGACGAGGCGCGCGTGCACCTCGCGGCGGCGCTGGCGATTGTCGATGCGCGTGTCTTCGGGAGAAACCCAGCTCAGCACGACGCTTTCGTCGAGCCCGGGCTGGATCGATTGCGCGATCTCAAGGCCACGCGGTTTCGGCGTTCCGAAATTCTCGGCCGCCGGCCCAGGTCCCGGTTGCGTCCACGAGCCGAAGACCTGCGCGATCTTGGCTTCGAGTGCCGCCGGATCGACATCGCCGGCAACGACGAGCAGCGACCGCTCCGGCCGATAGTGGCGTTCATAGAACGAACGCAGTTCCGTGGGCCCTGCCCGGCGGATGAACGCCGTTTCGCCGATCGGGAAGCGTGCGGGATATTTCTGGCCGGCGAACAGCAACTGGATCTGCGCGATGCTCGCGCGGGTGTTCGGCGTGTCGCGCGAGCGTTCCTCCGACAGGATCACGCCGCGCTCGTTGGTGATCGCCTGCTCGGACAGCGTCAGGTTATCGCCCATCTCGCGTAGAATCGTGAGGCCCGTGTCGAGCGTCGTCGGGCGCACGCTCGGCAGCGAGATCGTAAACATCGTGTTGTCGAAGTCCGTCGCCGCGTTCGCGTTCGCGCCGATCTGGATGCCCATACGCTGGAGCGTGCGGAACATCTCCCCTTCCGGGTACTTCTGGGAGCCGTTGAAGGCCATGTGCTCCAGGAAGTGGGCGACGCCGCGTTCGCTGTCGTTCTCGTGCAGGGAACCGGCGGCGATGCGCAAGCGCAGCGTCACCGTGCCTTCGGGGTTCCGGTTCGGCTTGATCGCGTAGCGGAAGCCATTCGGAAGCTCGCCGAATTTGATCGTGGCATCGGGTTTGAGGTCGGAGCCTTCGTGGGGCCAGCGGCCCCGCGCGTCGGCCGGCGCGACGAGAATAACGAGAAGAACGAGAAACGAGGCCGCAATCAGACCGCGGTCAAACAAACGCCACGCCCGCATCAGTGACTCCTAAGAGAGGTACATACGAACTGAGCGGCCAATGACGTCAGAATTGCGGCTCAGATGAGGCCTTGAGAATCCGCATTATGCCGTTTCCGCGCGGGTTGTCGCCCCCTGGCGGGGCCGCTATCGCGTAGCGGCCGCCGCAGAACTGTCGAAAATGATAGGAAGGCCGTTCTTGCTGTTGCCAATGACTACCACTTTCGCGTTGGGGCTTTTGGCGATTTCTAGCGTCGCTTCGATGCCCTTCCAGGCCAGGAGCTTGTCGCTGATCCCCTCGGTCACGATTTTCTGAAAGTCGGCGATACCGCGGGCTTCGATGCGCTTGCGCTCGGCCTCCTGGGTTTCCTTTTGCAGCACAAACTGCATGGCAAGGGCCTGTTGTTCCGCGGCCAGCTTCTTCTCGATGGCGTCGCGGACCTGATCAGGAATGCCGATATTGCGCAGGAGCACCTGCTGCACGGCCACGGCTTGGCCCTTGTAGTCATAGTCGTCGAGCAAGGCGCGGACGTGCTGGCGCAGGATGTCCTGCATAACCATCGTCATCTGATCGCGCTTCGTGCTGTAGGCCTCCTGCGCCGTAAAGCGCGCGAGCGCCTCGCGCACTGCCGTGCGGGTCGCCGGGACCACGATCTTGTCGGCGAAATCCGGGCCCAAATGCTGATATACCCAGGGCGCGTCCGCGGAAGACAAGCGGTAGTATACAGTCGCGTCGAGCGGCATGCGCATACCATCGGCGGAGATGGCGTCAACGGACTCGCCTTCGGTTTTGCGACCGCCGGGACCGGCGTGAACGTTGATCGCTTCCGTTCGCGTCGACATCTGCGTGACCCGCTTCAACGGATTGATCACGTGAAGACCTTGGCTCAGCGGCTCCTTGTCGACTGCGCCGAACAGGCTCGACACGCCAACTTGGCCCGCTCCGATTTGTGTGAACGCGCTCAGGATTAGCGCGACGACGCCGAGAACTGCCGCACCTGTTGCGATCGCACGCGGAGCGACCGCTCCTCGACCGCCTGGACCCGACCATGCAGCCAGACCAACGACGAAAGCCCCAAGCAGAAGTACCAACCCGAGTATCAGCATCATTTCGAGCATCTCCCGATTCTCAGGTATCATATGGGGAGTGCGTGCAACCTTGCCGAATCTCGCGGATTCCCGCGCTCGCAAAAACCCCTTTTCCCGGCCAACTAGAATCGGTGCATGCTCTCGCCTGGAAGTTCGATTCCATCGTCGAACTGGATCGCGTTTGCGTCACGCGACAGCGGGGGGATTCCGCTCAAAATTTGCCCACAGCTGTGGGCAACAAATGGCGCTTTGGTCGCATTGCGGCATCGAAATCGATGTCCACAGAAACGATTCTGCCGACCTACTAAATCTGGTATTTGCTAACGCCTGTTAACACTAAATCTGTTGCGGCGATCAAAATGTAGGTACTAGATAGTGGTCCCTGTTAGCCAAGATTTTTGGGCGCCAGGGACTGCTCGCGCAGGGGCGTTTGGCAAGGCCCGCGAGACCCAGTCCCAAGAGCTCCAAAACGCGTCTCGGCCTCTCAGGGAACAGTTGTCACCCAAGGGCACTTTAGAGGGGCTTCACGCATGCGCATCGACCGCGTTTTCACCGTCGAAGGGCAATCGGCTTACGAGAGCATTTCGTTTCGCACGACGGCGAGCGAGATTCGTAATCCGGACGGCTCGGTCGTCTTCCGCCAAGAGAACATCGAAGTGCCGGAGCGCTGGAGCCAAGTCGCGTCCGACGTGCTCGCGCAAAAGTATTTCCGCAAGGCCGGCATCGCGGCGAAGCTGAAGCCTGTCTCCGAGGCGAACGTGCCGGAATGGTTGTGGCGCAAGGCGCCGGACGAAGCCGGTCTCAAGAAGTTGAAGGACGAACCCAAGGCGGTGGGCGAGTCGAGCGCGCGTCAGGTGTTCGATCGTCTGGCCGGCACGTGGACGTATTGGGGTTGGAAGGGCGGCTATTTCGACGAAGAGAGCGATGCCCGCGCGTTCTTCGATGAGATGCGTTACATGCTGGCCGCCCAAATGGCGGCACCGAACAGCCCGCAGTGGTTCAACACCGGTCTCCATTGGGCTTACGGCATCGATGGTCCCGCCCAGGGCCACCACTATGTGGATCACTGGACGGGCGAACTGACCGCTTCGGCCAGCAGCTACGAGCATCCGCAGCCGCACGCTTGCTTCATTCAGGGGATCAAGGACGATCTCGTGAACGAAGGCGGCATCATGGACCTTTGGGTTCGCGAGGCGCGCTTGTTCAAGTACGGCTCGGGCACGGGTTCGAACTTCTCGGCACTGCGCGGCGTGAACGAGAAGCTGTCGGGCGGCGGCAAGTCCTCTGGCCTCATGAGCTTCCTCAAGATCGGCGACCGGGCTGCCGGCGCGATCAAGTCGGGCGGCACGACACGGCGCGCCGCGAAGATGGTGATCGTCGACGCCGATCACCCCGACATCGAAGCCTTTATCGATTGGAAGGTTCTGGAAGAGCAGAAGGTGGCGTCACTCGTCGCCGGTTCGAAGCTGCTCAACAAGCACCTCAACCTTATCATCAAAGCTTGCGTGAATTGCTCGGCCGACGGCGATGCTTGCTTCGATCCGCTGCAGAACCCGGCCTTGAAGCGCGAGATCAAAGCTGCCCGCAAGGTGCACATTCCGGACAACGCAGTGCAGCGTGCGGTTCAGTTCGCGCGCCAAGGCTACACGGCTATCGACATTCCGGTGTTGGACACGGATTGGGACGGCGAGGCGTACTACACCGTCTCCGGTCAAAACTCGAACAACACCGTGCGCGTGACGGACGACTTCTTGCGTGCGGTCGAGCAGGATGCGGACTGGCAGTTGGCCCGCCGCATCGACGGCAAGACGCACAAGACGCTGAAGGCGCGTGATCTTTGGGGCAAGATCTCCGAAGCCGCGTGGCAGTGCGCGGACCCGGGTCTACAATTCCATACGACGATCAACGATTGGCACACCTGCCCGAACTCCGGCCCGATCCGTGCATCGAATCCGTGCTCGGAGTACATGTTCCTCGACGACACGGCGTGCAACCTCGCCTCCTTGAACCTGATGGCGTTCCGCAAGGACGGCCCGGACGGCCGCAAGGTGTTCGACGTGTCGGCGTATGAGCATGCGGTCCGGCTTTGGACGATCGTGCTCGAAATCTCCGTCATGATGGCGCAGTTCCCGTCGAAGGAAATCGCGCAACTCTCTTACGAGTACCGCACGCTTGGCCTCGGCTACGCGAATATCGGCGGCCTGCTGATGACGTCAGGCATTGCCTACGACTCGCAGCAAGGCCGCGCGGTTGCCGGTGCGCTCGCCGCACTGATGACGGGCGCTTCTTATGCGACGTCGGCGGCGATGGCGCGCGAGCTGGGCGCGTTCAAGGGCTATGCCAAGAACGCCGACCAGATGCTGCGCGTGATCCGCAACCACCGCCGCGCGGCGCACGGTGCGGTCGACGGCTACGAGAAGCTGTCGATCAAGCCCGTGCCGCTGAACGCGATCGAAATGCCGGAGACGGGCTATGAAGGCCTGATCGACCGCGCGCGCGGATCGTGGGACGAGGCGTTGGCGCAAGGCGCGCTTTACGGCTATCGCAACGCACAGACGACGGTGATCGCGCCGACCGGCACGATCGGCCTTGTCATGGATTGCGACACGACGGGCATCGAACCCGACTTCGCGCTGGTGAAGTTCAAGAAGCTGGCCGGTGGCGGCTACTTCAAGATCATCAACCAGTCGGTGCCGGAAGCGCTGCGCGTGCTCGGCTATCGCCCAGAGCAAACGGACGCAATCATCAACTACGCGGTCGGCCGCGGCACGCTGAAGGGCGCGCCGGGCGTGAAC
>CAYXQB010000196.1:0-6598 GCA_964466435.1 uncultured Flavobacteriaceae bacterium
GGACCCGCAGTTCAAGAGCCTGCTCAAGCATCACTGGATGGAAGAGATGCAGCACGCACAACTCGACACGCTGATGGTCGAGGCGATCGCCGCGAACATGAAGCCTAACGAAATCGAAAGCGCCATCGACGGCGTTCTCGCGATCGGCGGGTTCTTGGACGAAGGCCTACGTCAGCAGACCGGCTTCGATCTCGAAGCCCTCGAACTCGCGACAGGGCGCAAGCTCTCCACCGTCGAGCGCGAAGAGTTCATGGCGAAGCAGCATCAGGCGAACCGCTGGACCTATATCGGCTCGGGCCTGACGCACAAAAACTTTCTCGAAACGCTGGGGCAGTTGAGCTCCGCCAAGCGCAAGGCGTTCGAGGAAGTTGCACCGAACTTCTGTTGAAAGACTTCGGGGTCGCGCGGGTTCAACCGCGCGGTCCTACTCACACTGCCAAAGGAACCGGTCATGCCGAAGATATCCATCATCGAAGCGAAAGCCGCCAACGATGTCGCGGCCGTCGTGCAATTGCTGCGCGACTACCTGCTTTGGATGCACCGGCGCTATCACGAGCGGCTGGAGATGATCGACGTCTACTTCGAGCCGCGCGAATGGGAAAGCGAGCTCGCCGACCTCCCCGGCCATTACGGCGCACCGCATGGCGGGATCCTTCTCGCGCTCGTGGACGGCGTGCCGGCGGGCTGCGTTTTGCTGCGCGGCATCAGCGAGGACTCATCCGAGATGAAGCGGCTGTTCGTGCGGCGTGCGTTTCGCGGGTTGGGCTTGGGTCGGCGCATGATCGAAGCGGTCATGGCGCTGTCGTGCCAGCGCGGCTACGCGCACATGTACTTCGAGAGCGGCATGCTGCAGAGCGAGGCCGAGGCGCTCTACCGGTCGATGGGGTTCAAACGCACACCGCCGTACTACGCCTGCCCCACCCTCGTGCGCGAGACCGGGCGGTTCTACGAGGCGACGCCATGTGCGGCGTGAGCTTGCTAGCGCAGCGCACTCTTTTCCTTGGCAAACGGACTCAAGCCGAGCCAGGTTTCGATGTTCTGGGCGAGCTGCTTGTCGCCGGTGAGCTTTACATTGCCTTGACGCAGAGCCTTCTTCAGCGAGTCGTGCCCCATCCAGATTGCCGTCATCGTGCGCAGGTCGCTCGACACGTAGAGGTCGACGTCGAAACCGGGATCGATCTTGCAGAGGTCGACACCCTCTTCCGGCGCCACGACGAGCCACCACTCGCGCTCTTCTTTCTTTGGGGCGTCCGGATACATGAACTCGATCGTGCAGCGGCGTTTGGGCATCGGGTTGCAGTTCAGATTCCGCCGCATGTCCCACATGAGAAGGTTTGGGTCGAGGTTTTCCAGAGACAGATCGCTGTCGATCCAGCGCTGACCCCAGACACCGAACGCCGTAATGATCGGACGCAGTTCTTCGCCCGCGCGCGTGAGCAGGTACTCCGACACGCTCGGTTCGCCCGGGACCGGCTTGCGCTCGATCACGCCCGCCTCTTCGAGCTCTTTCAGCCGCTGCGACAGCAGCGCCGGCGACATGCGCGGCACGCCGCGCCGCAGGTCGTTGAAGCGCGTGGAACCAGCCAGCATTTCGCGCAGCAGGACGATCGTCCAGCGGGAACACAGAATCTCTGCCGCCATCGCAACGGGGCAGAATTGCTCATAGCTTTGCGCCATGCGGTCTCTTTAGCCGTCTCCAGGTTCAAAAACTATACCGGATTGGGTTCAGTTTCTGAACTAGCCGGGTTGCAGCCAATTTGAGATTGAAAGCCATCGCGCAGTTATCCCGCGCAAATCGCAGACGGAGGTTCTACAATGACTGCGGAATTGAAGAGATTTGAGATGCCGCCCACGAACTGGCTGAACCTGGCCGACCGCGTCGCTGCCGAGATCGGGCCGCATGCTGCGCAGCACGATGCGGAGGATTCGTTCGTTGCGGAGTGCTATGCGCGGCTGAAGGCCGACGGCTTCTTCAAGATGCACGTGCCGACGGAACTCGGCGGACATGGTGCGAGCTATGCGGAGCTGTGCGCGGTCGTGCGCAGGCTTGGTGCGGCGTGCGGATCGACGGCGCTCGCGTTTGCCATGCACAGCCATATCGTCGCCGTCGCCGCCTGGCGTTGGCGCAACCAGAAGGCGCCGACGGACGGTTTGCTGAAACGGATCGCGGCGGAGAACTTGATCTGCATTTCGAGCGGCGGATCGGATTGGCTGAAGAGCGCCGGCGTGGCCACGAAGGTCGAGGGTGGGTATCGCATCAAGGCGCGCAAGATCTTCTCCAGTGGCTCGCCGATGGGCGACCTCCTGGTCACAAGTTCGGTCACCGACGACCCGCAAGCTGGGCCGACGGTGTTGCACTTCGCGGTGCCGTTCAAGGCCGAGGGCGTGAAGGTGCTCGACACGTGGCGCGTGATGGGTATGCGCGGTACCGGGTCTAACGACGTCGAATTGAACGATGTGTTCGTGCCGGATGCGGCGATCAGCGGGCGCCGGCCGCAAGCCAAGTGGCACCCCCTGTTCCACGCCATTTCGATGCTGGCGTTTCCGATCATCTATTCGGCCTATATGGGCGTGGCTGACGGCGCGCGCGCGAAAGCGTTGGCGGCTGCGCGCAAGAAGGGCGACGACGAGAACACGTCATACCTTGCCGGCGAGATGGAGAATGCACATGCGGTCGCGGAGATCGCTTGGGCCGATATGATCCGCATCGCGGATAGCGAGAAGCCCGGACCAGAGACGACGAGCCGGCAGATGATCCGCCGTACGCTTGTCGGGCAGAACGCGATTCTGACGGTTGAGCGGGCAATGGAACTTGCGGGCGGTGCCGCGTTCTACCGGGAGATGGGCCTTGAGCGTGCGTTCCGGGACGTGCAAGCGGCTCGTTATCACCCGCTGCAGGAAAAGCCGCAGCTGCGTTACACCGGCCGCGTCGCGCTCGGCCTCGACATCGACGGGTGAGTGTCGTGTGGAAGCTGACTTTGCTGATGCTGCTTGCCGGCAGTGCGCTCGTCACCTTGGCGGCGAGCGGCGGATCCGGGTTCGGCTAGCGCGCCAAGCCTTCGCGGTAGGTCGCGTAGAATGGTTGCCAGTCTAGCGCTTGCTTGGCGCGCGTATTTTTGAGCCGGAAGGACGGAAAGCCTTCCGGTGCCCCGAGCGTGGGCTCCCCCTGTCCCACGCACGCCGCGATGAAGCCGAACAGTTCGCGCCATTGCACGGGATTGTCGTCGCAAACGATGAGAGACTGCTCGCGCGGCCAGCGGCGGAGCGCGGCCACCGTGGCGCTTGCCATGTCTGCGATATGAATGAGCGACACGTAGGACGTGCCGTCGCCGGGTACGCGGAGCTTTCCTTGAGCGGCGCGGGCGAACCAGCCTTCGTCGAACCCGGTGCCGGGTCCGTAGAACAGACCGCCGCGCAGTATCGCGCAATCGAGACCCGAAGCGCGGACACCCTCCTCCATGCGGAGGGCCGCCGCGATCGCGCGGGTGGCGACGGTTTCGGCTGAGGGCGCGAACGCAAAGTCCTCGTCGCTCCAACGCGCGTCGCCGGAGGCGTTCACGAAGCTGATGCTTTGCTGCAGCACGCGCGCGACGCCGGCCGCTCGGCAGGCGCGCAAGAACTTCGCGCCGCCTTCGACACGCAGACGGTCGTTCTCAGCGAAGTCGCCGCGTCCGCTGGGGCCCGGCAGGCTGGTCGCCAGGTTCACGGCGGCGTCACATCCTTCGAAGGCCGACGTCATCGATGCTTCGTCGAAAATGTCCGCAACCTTGACCGCCACGCCGCAACCGCGCGCCACGCCGGCGGCATCCGGTCTGCGTACGAGGGCGACCACGTCGAAGCCCGCACCCGCCAAGCGCGGCAGGAGGTGGCGCGCATAGACGCCATTGGCGCCAAGAACCGCAATGCGTTGCATCACTCATTCTCCACGAGGACGGTCCTCATGGGTGCCGCATCGCAGGCGCTGCCGCAAGGTGCTCGCCGCTCGATTTGACCCGGCGCGCGGGGCGCACTACGACAATTGCCCCTCTTCCAGCCTTGGACATTCGCGCATGAGCCGCATCTTCGGAGCAGTCTGCCAGAACGGCTATGTCGTGCGCGACATTGATGCGGCCATGAAGCATTGGATCGAGGTGATGGGCGTCGGTCCTTGGTTCTATATCGAGCGCGTGAAGATGGACTGGTTCCGTCATCGCGGGGCCGACTCGAGTCCTGAAGTTTCGATCGCGCTTGCGAACTCGGGCGACCTGCAGATCGAGCTGATCCAGCAGCGCAACGACGCACCTTCGATGTACAAGGAGTTTCTCGACGCCGGCCACGAGGGGCTTCAGCATATGTCGTACTGGTCGCGCGACTATCAGGCGCTGTACGACAAGGCGCTGCAGCTTGGCTTCAAGGTCGGCCACGAAGGGCAGATCGGCGGGCCGCAAGGACGCTTCGCCTATTTCGATACGCAAGCCCATCCCGGCACGGTGGTCGAGATCTCAGACATCAGCGGCGGCAAAGGCCGCTTCTTCGAAAAGATCCGCGCGATTGCCGGGACGTGGGACGGCAGCGATCCGATCCGGCGGGTCTGAGCCGCTAGGTCGTTCGAAGAGCCGACGCGAGCCGGAAGCGCAGAGGCCCCCGGCTCGCCGTTCGTCAAAGGCCCTTGCTTGGGTCGATCAGATACTTCTCGCCCGTGGCGCGCTTCAGGTAGGCGGACATAGTTGAGAGGTCGAGCGCTTCGGCGAGGGAGATTGTGTGGGAGTAGTGACTTGCGAAAGTTGTTTTCAGTTCGTCGGCAACGCGTTGGCGAAGTTTCGCTGCTTTCTCCGGGCCGGCTTTTTGCAGGAACGGCGTGAGGAGGAAGCCGCTCACCGACCACGAGAAGCCGAATGAGCGGGCGAGTTCGGTCGGGCCCATGTCGAGGCCGCCGTAGATATAGAGTTGCTTGAACGTCGTCGAGCCGTAGCGGCTGTAGCTCGTCGCGTTCTTGTTCGCGGCGATTTCCATGGCGGTTAGGATTTGGCTTCCCTGTTTGCCGCCACCGATGGCGTCGAAGGCGATGGTCGCGTTGGTCGCGACCAGTGCGTTCGTCAGATCCTCAAAGAAGCTCGGAGCGCTGGTGTCGACGACGTATTTTGCGCCGAGGTCGCGCAGCAGCGCCGCTTGATCCGGCTTTCGCACGACATTCACCAGCGGCACGCCGTCCTTGAGGCAGATCTTCACAAGCATTTGGCCAAGGTTCGACGCCGCGGCGGTGTGAACGATCGCCTTGTGCCCTTCGGCGCGCATCGTCTCGACCATGGCAAGCGCCGTCAGCGGATTGACGAAACACGACGCCCCGTCGGCGGCCGTTGCACCGGCGGGAAGCGGCAGACAATCGGCGGCGCGCACGGTGCGATGCTGCGCGTACATGGCGCCACCGAACGTCGCGACACGTTTGCCCATCAGGCCCTGAGCGTTCTTGCCTGCCTTGATCACCGTGCCGGCGCCTTCATTGCCGACGGGCAGCGACTGACCGGTGCGGGCCGCGAGCATGCGCATCAAATTGGGGGGGATTGGCGCCGTGACGATGGGGCTGTCCTTCGATCCCGAAACCTTCGCCGCTCTCATGTCAGCGGGCCCGGTGAGCAGTCCGATGTCGGAAGGATTGATCGGTGTCGCCTCGACGCGGATCGTCACCTCGTCGTCCTTGGGTTCGGGCGTTTCGACGCGCTGAAGCGAAAGTTCGAGTTCGCCACTCTCTTTGACAAGTGAGCGAAGTTGAAGGCCTTGCATGGAAAACTCCGGTGTTGTCGGTTAAGGATATTGGCGAATTGTCCGTGCAATTGATACAACGCTTAGCGCACGAAGGAACCACCTTGGATGGCAGCGAGCCGATCCGACCGGTTTAAGACGGCTTACCGCTGAAGCCACCCCAGGATCGCCGCGTTCATTTCGCGCGGGTAGGTGTGGCTTAGGTCTTCGAGCTCGCGGTAGGTCACGTCGGCGCCTGCGCGTTTCAGCGCGCGTTCCGCTTCGCGGGCCATGTCGGCGGGGAACATCCAGTCGAGCGCGCCATGGACGACATGGATCGGCAAGCCCTGTAGCCGCGTCGCATCGATCATCTGCGCGAGCAATGGATGGAACGCCGCCGACACGGGCGCGAGATGGGTGAAGGGCGAGGCTTCTTGCAGGCCCGACACGTAGGCGAACGTGCCGCCGTCGCTCATCCCGGTGAGAAGGATGCGCTTCGGGTCGACGGACCAGTTGGCGCGCACGATCTCGACAATCGCTTCGAGGTTTGGCGTGTCGATGTCCTCGCCGGTCAGCGCCCAGGTCGGGCCGATGGAAGACGGCGCCGCCAAGATCGCGCCACGGCTGCGCGCGTCGCGGAGCCAGCTCCATAGGAATTGGCGTCCAGTGCCGCTGCCGCCGTGCAGGGCGACGACGAGCGGCCATTCGCGGTCGGGCGCGTAGTTCTCCGGCACATAGAGCCAGAAGCCGCCGCGTTCGCCCTCACTTGGTTCGTCATCGCTGGCGAAGCGCATGAGGCCGACATTGTCGTCCGCCATCGGCGACACGAGCGACTGCTGCAGAGCAACGTCGCCGCGCTGCGCCGGATCGAGAAAGAAGC
>CAYXQB010000197.1:0-6562 GCA_964466435.1 uncultured Flavobacteriaceae bacterium
CGTGGCGTTGAAGAATTTGACCGTTCCGGTCTTCTGCGACATGCGATTCAAGTCCCTATGCTATGCAGTCTGGTTCCACGCGTGCGACATGCCCGCGCGTCGTGAAAGGCCATGCGATGAATGGGAACCGTCCTGCACGAGGGCGTGGAGCGCCGTCGTCAATCTTGCCCGCACTTCACTTCTGTGCAGCCGTCACCGGTCAAAAATAAGGGCTAGCCCACCCTGATACAAGTGGCATGACGGCGCAGCTTTACGGCCCCGTAACCTTGTAACCACGTGCTCGCAACATCGCGACGACGCTGTCGCGGCCGATCAAATGGCCCGCTCCGACGGTGACGAAATGCGTCTTGCCGGAGGCGAGCATGGCTCTGAGCTTCGGCACCCAATTGCGATTGCGCTGGACCAGCAACTGCGCCCGAAGGTGCGGTACTTCGACGAAGCCCTCTTCCAGCAGCTTCGCCAAGCCCACCGTGTCGCCCGACGCCCAGCCGTTCAAGAGTTTCAACGGCATGTCTGGTTCTTCCAGAACGCCACGAACCGTTGCTTTCAGATAGGCAAGCTCGCCGGACCGGCTCAACGCCGCAAAGTGCGACAGCTGTTCTTCAACGGTCTCAAGATAGGCAAGCTCCGCCTTGCGCGCCTTCGCCTCCTCCTCGATCACATGATCGACGCCGTAATAGGAGGAGAAGCCGGCTTTGATGTACGCATAAAGCTCAAGATAAACGCTCGCGAGCCATGGCCGGAGCGGCTCCAACATCTTGGGCGGATACTGCACGCTCCAGGCTGCCTCCTGCAGATCGGCATGAAGCGTCGCCGGCAAAACGCTTGAAAGCGTCCGCCCGAGGGGAAGCTTCCCCGCCTTCTCGACGAAACGCATCATCGCGGCTCCGCCTTCGTCGAGCGGCGCCTCGAAAACGAACACGCCCGACTCCGCCCGCGCTTTGTCGAGCGCCTCGGACGTCCACTTGGTTTGCGGCGGCAACAGATGCAGCGAGCCGAACAGATAGAGCTTCCGGCCGTCGCGCTCGACGACCCACAATGCCGGCGTCGCTGTCTCGGGGACGGAAAGCGGTTCCGCGCGCAACTGAGGCGTAAGCGCAAGCAGACACGCAAAGAAAACGGCCCACGCGAACTTCATGAGTCTTCACCGAACTTCGACGCAACCAACGCCGCCAGCGCATCGAGCGCTGCGTCTGCTTCGCGGCCGGTCGCCGACACCGCTATTTCGCTGCCGATACCGGCACCCAACATCATCAGCCCCATGATCGACGTGCCGGATACCGCGCTACCGTCCTTGGCGACCGTAACCTGAGCGTCGAATTTTGCCGCGCACTGCACGAACTTTGCCGACGCGCGCGCATGCAGCCCCTTCATGTTGGTGATCGAAAGCACGCGCGAGACCTGACGTTCGCCGTCAGCCACTCGCAAGCTCCTTGGAGGCCACGCGGATATACTTGCGGCCGGCTTCCTGCGCTTTGTCCACGGCCTCACTCAAACTGGATTTGGAGCGCACCGAAGCGAGTTTGATCAGCATCGGCAGATTGACGCCCGCGATCACCTCGACCTTGCCCGATCCCATCGCCGATATCGCAAGGTTCGACGGCGTGCCGCCGAACATGTCGGTCAAGAGCACCACGCCCTCGCCCGAATCCACCGTCTTGATCGCCTCAAGAATCTCTTCGCGCCGCGCTTCCATATCGTCCTGCGGCCCTATGCAGACGGTGCGGAAGGCTTGCTGGGGTCCAACGACATGTTCCGTCGCGGCTTTGAGCTCGTCGGCCAGACGGCCGTGCGTAACCAGAAGAACGCCGATCATCGAATTCGAATGCACTCCAAGCCCCGCCCCGCGGGCGTTCAGGGGCGACTTACATAGTCTGCTTCGTGCGCCACCTCAACGCGCCGCCTCCGCCAGGAACGTGGATTGCCGGTCACGCCCGGGCTGCGGCCAGCGCGAACCGCAGTTTTGCGGGGGCCGATGCCTCAAACGGATCGAGTTCGACCAACGGAATTGCCACAGCTGAGCCCGGCAATGACCACGCCCGCCGCTGCGGCATTCGCTCCGGCTTGGCGGTCAACTGCACGGCAAGCGCAAGCCGCGTTGCCCGCTTGATCGCAGCCGGAACGATCCCGACACCGCGCGCCTCGATTAGCCCGGCGATCTTCTCCGGCGCAGTTGCCCGCAAAGCGTCGCCCTGCAGATCGACCAAAGTCTGATCGTCGGCGACCAACAACGCCCCATCCGCGATCAGCCGAAGCGCCAGGTCGCTCTTGCCCGCGCCCGACGGTCCAAGGATCAAGACCCCAAGCCCCGCGAGATCAAGCGTCGTAGCATGCACCAGCATCGGCTATGCCACCGGCGCCAAGGGCAGCTCGATCGTAAACCGCGCACCACGCACCGCACCCGCATCGTCCCGCAAATTCGACGCGAATATTCGCCCGCCATGCACCTCGACGATCTGGCGCGAGATCGACAATCCCAATCCCGAGTTCTTCCCGAACCCATGCGACGGCGGCCGCTCGGTGTAGAACCTGCGGAAAATCGTCTCGAGGTTCTCCTCGGGAATCCCCGGCCCCTGATCTTCGATCGTGATGACGCCACGCCCGTCGATCGCGGTCGCCACGACCTTGATCACGCCGCCCTTCGGACTGAACGACACCGCATTCTCGAGCACGTTGCGAAACACCTGCGCAAGCGGACCGTCGAGCCCGCGCACGACGAACGAATCGACCGGTAGATCGAGCTTGAACTTCGGCCCGTCCGCCTTGTCCGGGTCGTCGAACATCTGCGTCATCGCCGAGATCAGCGCAGCAAGGTCGACGTCGTTTGCCCGCTCGCGCGACAACTCGGCGTCGAGCCGCGACGCGTCGGCAATGTCGGTGATCAGCTTGTCGAGGCGGCGCACGTCATGACGGATGACCGTCATGAGTTTCGCGCGCTTTTCGTCGTCCGACGTGCGCTGCAGCGTCTCGATCGCGCTCCCCACCGACGTCAGCGGGTTCTTGATTTCATGCGCCACGTCGGCCGCAAACTGTTCGATCGCATCCATCCGCGCATAGAGCGCCGCGGTCATCGAGCGCAGCGACACCGACAAGTCGCCGATCTCGTCGGCCCGCCGCCCGTAGTTCGGGATCACGCTGACCTGCCGCTCGCCGCGCCGCACCGCATCCGCGCCGTCGGAGAGCGCGCGCAACGGACCGGTCACGTGATACAGCAGGAAGCCTGAAGCCGCCGCGAGCACAAGAAAAGCGATGAACGCGGCGAGCAACAACTGCAGCCACTCCTGCCGCAGAGCATCGTCGATATCGCCAGCCTCCGTCGAGACCATCAGCACGCCCATGATAAACTGCAATCGCCGTATCGGAACCGCGACGGAAACGATCAGATTTCCTTCCGCGTTGATGCGCTCCGCCGACCCTGGCTCGCCCTTCTCTAGGACCTTGCGAACCTCTTCGTAGTTCTGTCCGCGCTGCTGCGGATCGTCGTTGACGACAGGCGGCAGGTCTTTGCCCGGACGCAGCGCGTAGATGTTTTGCTTCACGCCGCGCTCAAGCTCGGCAAGCACGTCGATCTGCCCGGGCGGCGGCAGGTCCGTCACGGTGACCTGATTTCGCGTGAGGATAAAGCGCGTATCCTGCAGCGGTTCGCCGGTCCGCGAAAAGACACGCGCCCGCATGCCCGTCGGCCCGACAAGAAGCTTGAGCACATCGCCGGCCTTGAGTGCATCGACATCGGTCGCCGCATCCTCGTCCTCGGGTGCGTCACCCTTCGCAGCGTAACGGGCCAGGGCCGCCGAAACGATCTCGGCTTGCCCCATCAGCGACTTCACGCGCTCCTCGACGAGGCTCACGCGCACCGCTTGCACCCAATAGACCCCGAAGATGAAGAACGCGAGCGCGGCAACGTTGAACAGCAACACCTCGACGGTGAGCGCCGAAAGCCGCCGCCTCGGTCGTGCCGCCAAACCCTTAGGCCGTAGTCTTGGTGCAAAGAAGCCGCCGAACCAGCGGGCCAAAGGCCCCGTCTGTTTCCGTTCGTCTGTCGTTATCGGTTCGGCTGCACTCAAACTTCTACGTACTTGTAACCGACGCCATAGAGCGTCTGGATCGAATCGAACTCGTCATCGACGACCTTGAACTTCTTCCTGAGTCGTTTGATGTGGCTGTCGATCGTGCGGTCGTCGACATAGACCTGGTCGTCATAGGCGGCGTCCATGAGATTATCGCGGCTCTTCACGAATCCCGGCCGTTGCGCAAGCGCATGGAGGATCAAGAATTCGGTCACCGTCAACTGCACGTCCTTGCCGTCCCAACTGCACGAGTGGCGCTGTGAATCGAGCGTGAGCTTGCCGCGCGTCAGCACCTCTTTCGCCCCGGCCGCAGCCGCGGGCGTCCCGCGCGCTTCCGCCCGGCGCAACACCGCGCGAACGCGCTGAAGCAGCAGACGCTGCGAAAATGGCTTTTTGATGTAGTCGTCCGCGCCCATGGAAAGGCCCAGGGCCTCATCCACCTCGTCGTCCTTCGATGTCAGGAAGATCACCGGCAGGTCGGAGGCCTGGCGCAAACGCCGGAGCACCTCGTGCCCGTCCATGCGCGGCATCTTGATGTCCAGGATGGCAAGCGCCGGCGGCGTCGCCTGCAGCGCCGTCAAAGCCTGGGCGCCGTCGGTGTAGGTGCGCACCTGATAGCCTTCCGCCTCCAGCGCCATGGAAAGCGAAGAGAGAATGTTCCGGTCGTCGTCGACAAGTGCGATGATCGTCATGAACCCAAAGCCACCTTCAAGAATCCGCCGCAAATATAAGCATGCGCCGCCCGCACCGCTATGCGCGTGCGATGGCGCGCGCCGATACCACGCGAAAGCGCAAGCCAAGCAATACCAGCGAAACGAGCATCGCGAGGCTTATCCCCAGGATTAACCCTACAGCGCCGATTCCGGCCGGAAAAGCGAGGGTATAGGCAAGCGGCACCCCCACAACCCAGAACGCAATCCCGTGCATGAAGGCCGGCCAGCGCACGTCGCCCATACCGCGAAGCGCCCCCATGGTGACGATCATCACGCCGTCGATCACGACCATGAGGGCGATTGCCGCCAGCGTTTGGCGCGAAACCGCCCACACCGCCGGGTCGCTCACATAGGCGTCGTTGATCGCTTTCGGAAACACAGCGACGAGCACGGCGAACACCGTCATGATCACAAACGCGAGCGCGATGCCGCTGAGCCCGGCCCGCGCCACCCGATCATGCGCACCGGATCCGACAGCATGGCCCACGCGCACCGACGTCGCCGCCGACATTCCGACCGCGACCATGATCATGAGCCCGTTGAAATTGAATGTCAGCTGATGCGCCGCCGCTGAAGCCGCGCCCAGATGCCCCGCCATGAACGCCAAAGAGCTGATGGCCGCCGTCTCAAGCCCTAGCGCCGCCGAGATGGGCGCGCCCAGACTGAGGATCCGCGGCACCTTCGTCCGCGCTGCGGCAAGCGGCGCGAACACACCGTACTCCGCCGCATCCTTCATCGTGAAGATGTAACCAAGCGCCGCCGCAAGACAGAGCCAGCGAATCGCCGACGTCGTCATCATCGCACCGGCAGCGCCCATCGGCTCGACCCACCCGAACCAGCCGAGCACGACCACCCCGTCTGCAAGGATGTTGACGAGATTCGCGACCACGATGATGGTCATGCCGATCGTCGGCCGTTTGATCGCCTCCAGAAAATAGCCGCTCGCGATATAGAGCAGCATCGGCGGCATGCCCCACGCAACCTGCAGCGACACGCGTCCGGATCCATCGGCGAGCGCGGGATCGAGACCCGTCGCCAGCAATGCCGGCTCCACCAGAAAACACATCGCGGCGAATAGCGCCCCAAGCACGCTGGCCACGATCAGCGCGCCCTTCCAGGCGACACCGCACCTCGCCCTCTCGCCCGCACCATAGGCCTGCGCGATCAAGACCATCGAGCCCTGCAACAACCCGATCGAGATCAGCATCATCACGGACTGCGCGGCCAGACCCTGACCCAGGAACGCAAGTTCGTGCGCGCCGCCGCGGCCCGTCATCAGCGAATCCACAAAGAACAGGAACACGACACCCGCGCGGGCGACCATGACGGGCGCCGCGAGACGTAGCGTCGGCCAACCGTCTTCGCGCCACAGATGCAGCAGGCGATCAACGGTCCAGCCGGGTAAGGCGGGCCTGAACTGCTGCATGTGCGAAGACCGTAAACGGGGGCAGTTGTCTTCAGTATTCCTGACACTGCGACGCCCCGGCGGCCAGAGTCTTGTTGCCTCAGCGAGGGGCGTGCCCCTATGTTTCCCGCCTCAACAAACGCCTTGGAAATAGCGCCATTCCGTTAGGGAACGGCGTGACGGAGAGCTTACAGAATGAAGACCACCGGGCAGAACCTCGACCATGTGGGCCTGAAAAATACGCGCCACATCCACTGGAACCTGCCGATGGCAAGCCTCGTCGAGGAGGCGGTGCAACGCAACGAAGGCATCTTGGCGAAGGACGGCCCGCTTGTCGTCAAAACGGGCATCCACACCGGCCGCTCCGCCGGCGACAA
>CAYXQB010000198.1:0-6504 GCA_964466435.1 uncultured Flavobacteriaceae bacterium
TATGAGGTTCTGCTTCCGGAGAAAATCCGGGCGACGTTCGATGTCGACGACGAAGCGTGGAACGCCGCCGTTCCGCCCATGCTGCTGCAGCCGCTGATCGAGAACGCGATCGTGCACGGCATCGCCAAACGGGCGCACGGCGGCGGTATCAATCTGACCGCGCGACAAAGCGGCGGCCGCCTCACCGTCGCGCTTGTTAACGACGCCGCCGACGGCCCACCGACGCCCGGCAACGCCGTCGGCCTCGCCAACGTGCGCGAACGCCTTCAGGCGCTCTTCGGCAACGCACAGGCCTGTGAGTTGACCACAACGTCCGAGCGCGCAACGGTGACGCTCTCGTTTCCGTTCACACGCGTGGGGGCCGCGCGCGAATGACGCCGATCCGCACAGTCATCGTCGACGATGTCGATCTCGCCCGCGAGCACCTGCGCCGCATGCTCGCCGACGAGAAGGACCTTGAAATCGTGGGTGAAGCCGCCGACGGCCGCCAGGCCTTGCAGACCATCGAAGCGCTCGCGCCGGATCTCGTCTTCCTCGACGTGCGCCTGCCAGACATGGACGGCTATGAGATCGCGCGCCGTATTCCGCCCGGCAGGCAACCCGTCGTGATCTATGTCAGCGCCTATGACGACAAGGTCGTCGAGGCCTTCGACGTCGACGCGACCGACTATGTGCTGAAACCGTTCGACCGCGAACGCTTCCGCCGCGCTCTCGACCGCGCGCGGAGCAAGATCGCTCCCGAACCCGCGCGCCGCGATTACCTTCAACGCATGATGGTCAAGGATCGTTCGCACACCGAAATCGTGCCGACCCGTGCCATCGACTTTATCGACGTTGCGGGCCACTACCTCTGCATTCACGTCGGTCGCACCGTGCATCTTCAGCGCGGCGCGCTCGCCGACCTCGAACGCCAACTGGACCCGGCTGAGTTCTGCCGCATCCACCGCTCCGCGATCGTCCGCCTCGATCGCGTGCAGTCGCTGACCGCGCGGCGCAACGGCGACTACGACGTGCAACTGAAGACCGGCGCCAAGCTGCTGATGAGCCGCACCTACGGCGAAGCGGCGCGCCAACGCCTTACCGCTCAGGGGTCGGGAAGCGTGTGAATTGCTGCTCGGAATAGAGCCAGCGCCCGTGCACTTTGCGCCACACGTTCAGATAGCGGAACCGTATCGGCTTCGCGCCCGCGGGCGCACCGATACCTTCGGCTTCGGCGAGCCCGATGACGACGGCGGCGGCGCCATAAACGCGAATGTCGAGTTCCAAGAGATCGAAGCGCGACGCCCAAGGACGGCTTCGCCCATCGACAAAGCTTGCAAGCACGCTGTCGACGCCGGCCACTTTGCCGTCCGGCCCGACGGATACCCACGTCGGTGCGAAGAACGCCTTCGCCTCGTCGAGGCTCCAGCCCTCGACGTTGGTGCGCGCACCGCGCTGTTCCAATCGGCGCAGTTCTTCGATGTCGACTGGATCCACCGCCTGGCCTTGACTGCACACGCCGGACGACGCCGCAGCGGAATGCACAAGCGTCAAGACGGCAAAGCCGAGCACGAGACCTGGCAACAGAAGAGTCCTCATCACACCCACGGGTCACCTCGTGCAACAATCGTGCACGAAGACTACGCAGACATTCGAAGCCGAACAGAGGCTTCCGCGCGATTTGTCGCGAGCGGTGGGAAGAGCGGCGTCGGCCGAGCACGCCCGTCTCGCCCCGCGAGACGCACGAATGGCGCCACATCGCTTGAGCAGGCTGAATCGCGGAACGCGCCGCGCGCCTTGTCGTCGCGAAACATGACTCAAGCTCATTCGACAAATCCCAACGGAGCGCCGGCGGTACAGAAGACCGTTGCGGTGGCCGTCGCCGTGCTGACGCCTCCCTCGCGTTACCGCCGCGCAGACTTCGCCGCGGCCAGCAGGTCTTCGCGAGTGATCGGTTCGTGGTGGGTGCCTAAGATCAGATCAACGGGCGTCTCGTTGCGATGCAGCCAGCGGGCGAACACGTCGAAAGTCTTGTTCCAGCGCACCAGGCGCGAGAAGAGATCGCCGTTCACAATAGTTCGCGTATGAGGATCGTAGAGTGCGAGCAGGCGTTCGACGTGAGGCGTCTGAAAGTCGATGATGCGCAGCCGGTGCCCGCCCGCGTCGACGATGTCCGCCCCGTCCTTGGCCACAGGCAGAAAACTCATTTGCACGTCGCCGCGATTTCCCTCCAACCCCAAGAACAGCGAGCGTGAGCGTGCATACGACAGCAGCGCCTCTTTGTTCTCGGCCGCCGACACGACGGTGGCGCCGACGTCGACATACGCGCCCACGCCGCCGGCATGGTCGCTGTGGAAGTGGCTGATGACGACATAGCGGATCGGCTTGTCGCCGGCGACGCGCCGCACTTCGGCGATGATCTGCCTTGTTGCCGGAACGCCGAGCGGCGCTTCGAACGCCACAACGAAGTCCTGCATGACGGCAAATTGGCTGCGGTACGACCCGCCGCCGAGACCGCTCACTTCATAGAAGCGATCGTTTATTTGCTTCGTCGTCACTTTGTCGTCGAAAACCTGACGATAGCCGGCAGGCGGTTGGAACAGCGCGTCGGCGAAGTTCGAATTCACACCAACGCCTTCGATTGCCATGTCGAAGGTCCGCGCGCCCCGCCGAATGCCGACGAAATGGGTCGGGAATTTGATGCCCCCCGCCACCTGAGCGCCTCTCAACTCGACAAGGCTGACGTCGTCGCCCGCGACAGCGTCCGGACTGATCGCCTGCACGCGGGCGACGCGGCGGTCGGACTGGCTGATGTGAAGCCTGAAACGCGTTGTTTCGTCGAAGGAAAACTCGATGACGTCGACCGCCCCGCTCGCATCCGTGATCTCCTCGACCCAAGTGACCGACCGGAAGTTCTGCAAAGCGCGTTGCAGCAGCAGCGGCGGGCACCAGCGCGCAGCGATCGCGACAAATCCGCCGCTTGCCGCCGGCGACGGCGCGTTCGACGTCTGCACGTACTCGCGGCCGGTGTGCCGCACGGCATAAGCCGTGCCGCCACGATAGAGCGACGCGGTGTCCAGGCCAAAGCCACCTGCCAGCTCCTGCTGCGTCCGCTGCGAGAAGCGAGCGCCGGCAAAGTCGAAATCGTTGGCGACGTTCAGCCGTCCGTCGCGTTCGGGCCGACCGATCCGTGCCGCCGAGAAACCTTGGACGTCGTTGTAGGTGTCGCCGCGCGCCGTGAAGCTGACGCCCGTCATTCCACGGATGGCTTGAACGCCGCCCGCCGCTTCGGCGGCCAGCTTCAGCTTCTCCATGCCCTTGGCAAATCGCGCGAGCATCGCCGGCGACGGCGCGGTCTGAGCATGGAGATCGCGCGTCGCTGACGACGCGGCGAGAGCGAAAACGACGGCGAACAAGACAAAATGTCTAAGCACAGGCGCCCCCAAAGGTGATCCTCGAGTGTCGCCAATCGCAGCGATTGCTCGCTATCAGATTTGTGAACTCACCAAGCCCGTTGTCGGGGGCCGGACTCACATTTGCGTGTTCAAGCGGAATTGACTCGGCGGAACGCCCAGATGGCGCTTGAACTCCGCGCTGAAGTGGCTGTGACTGGAATAACCCAGTTCGAGCGCGAGCGTGGTCAGGTCGTTTGCACCGGCGGCGAGGCGGCAAAGCGCCAGCGACATGCGCTGCCGCGCAATGCGTTTGTGCAGCGTGCCGCCCGTGGCCGCGCGATAGGCGCGCGCGAGATAGGAGGCGCTGACGCCAAGCCGCTGCGCAAGCTCGGATAAACTGCAGGGATCCGGGAACGCCGCGCCGAGCAGAGACTCGGCATCGCGGGCCAACTTGAGCATGCTGGAGGTCGCGAGCGGCCGACGACATCGGTCCTCGCACAACCGCGCCGCAAGGAGTCTTGGCAGCAACACCGACAAGGTCTCTTGCGCCCAAAGCGCACTGCCGCCCGCTTTGGCGCGTGCGAGGAAGCGATGCAGCTCGCCCAGGATCGGCAGCGGTGGTGCAACGAAGGGTTCGCGGAAGGGCTCGCGCCAAAAAGGCGTTTCCGAGACGACATCCTCAAGGAAGCGAGGTGAGAGAACGACCCACGTCGAACGCACCGGGCCGTCGATGCGCGAACCGATCTTGTCCCCGACTTCATGGAATCGCACGAGGTGCGAACCGGTCACTTCGATCGCCTTGTGCTCGACATCCGCCACGAAAGCCGTTTCGGTCACGCCGAAGCGGTACTGTGTCGCCTCTTCCACATGGGTGCGCGCGCCGAAAGTGAGATCGACGCTCGCGATCACGACATCCTCGCACGCCACACCCACGGCAACCTCGCGCGGCGGCGAAGCCATGGGAAGCAAAGCAGAGCCGGGATGGCATATCACGCAGCACCTCACCGCCGCACGCCCGCGCGGCGCCCTCCAACGCTAGTCGCATCTCGCAACGCGCACAACATCCGGCCAAAAAGGGGCGCCGAACCGAACGGCTCGCCACACTGATGGCGAACAGAACCGTTCGCGCAATATGTCACGAGCGGTTAGAAGAACGCCGTCTGCCGAGAACGCCCGGCTCGCACCGCAAAGGACACGAATGGCGCCACATCGCTTGAGCAGACCGCATCGAGCGCCTATCGCTACCGTAGGAGGGCATTTGGAAGACCGCAAGAAATCGTCGAAGGACTACTTTTGGTTCGTACCGGTGATCGCCTTGGTCCTGGCATCGCGTGGCTGCACGCAGTGACGATCCGTTGGCCATCGCAGCCACTTCGGACGTAGCTCTTGCGGTCGGCATGATTCTGGTCGTCGCAAAGTGGCCGCTCAGGCAGCGGCGCGGAATGATCGGCAAACGCGTTAATCCCGGCGGGCCACACGGTCGACATTGCGGTCACGCCGAACGCCCCACCTCGTAGCGGCATGTCATTGGAAGCCACATGATGGAGATTGGAATCGAAGCGGAGTTCGCGGCGCTCTTTGTCGTCGTGGCTTTGGGCTCGAGCTTGTTCGACAGATTTGAAACGGAAACGCCGGTGGTGCGCAAGCTGTTGCGTTGGGTCTTGGCTGCAGCGCTGACGCTCGGTTCTTATGCGTGGATCGGCCACTGGGCGCTCGCAGTACTTGCCGGCTTCGCTTTGCTTGGCACGATCGTCCACGTGATCTGGTGCCGGGCGAACGGCATCCACCCGCTCACCGCGGAGCCGCGCCGCCGCTTCTACGAACTACGTGGTTGGAAATGGCGAGACGCATGACCACGCTTCAAGCGTTCGACAACGGACAGGATTGCCATGATCTGGTTTGATCGATTGAGCGTACTGGCGCTATTTGTGCTTGGTTGCATTCACAACTTCGTCGCAGCACCCGCCCTGTCGGACACGCTCACCACACGGCTGCTCTGGTTCGTAACCGGCGGCATGACGCTTTGGTTTGCGGCGATCATCAACGTGCTCTGGCTCAGGGCGCCGAACGATCCCCTGGCCGCAGCGCTCGCCGCCCTAGCAAACATCGTGCTGCTCGCCTTCGCCGTCGCGTTCATCGTCGCGAAGAACAGCTTCACGGAACCGCAGAACTTTGCTCTCATGCTGCCTACAGCTTGGCTCGCGGCCCAATCGACGGCCGCAGCGTTCGGCGCGCACGGTCGACCGCATCGATAAGACCACGGCGGCCCCCTACCACGCCGCCGTGATCGCCGCCTCGCCCATCACCTCCGCGAGCCGCCGCCGCGTGCCGCCGGTCGTGCCCTTCGGCAGATCGCGCACGGGAAAGAATGCGGCCTCCGCGATTTCCAGCGGCCGCGTCTTCCCCTCGATCCGCCGCCACTCGCCCGCCTCGTAGAGCACGATGTGGTCGGACTTCTTCTGCACCGTGCTCAAATAGACGCCCACGAGCCGCGGCGGCGTCACCGCCTCGATCAAGGCCTCCTCGCGCAGTTCGCGCACGGCCGCATCGGCGGCCGTCTCGCGCCGGTCGATCGCCCCGCCCGGGAAGTGCCAGCCCGGCGCATAAGTGTGACGGACGAGCAGAACGCGATCGTCCTCCCGCACGATGATCCGTACACCGATCGTTAAGGGCCAGCGCCCGGTGCGCGCGATTCGCGCGACGCGCTGATAGGCGGCGATCGTCGACCCGACGAGGCGGGCGCGAAACTTGGTCATGGTAACGCCGTTTTAAGCGCAACTCGCATGGCCGGGTAAAGCGTTCCCTAACCCCTCCCCCGCTACGCTCTGCCCCTGAATTCGTTTCGATGGGGAAAGCCATGTCCGTTCAGCAAAAGCGCGTCGAAGCCCAGGGCATGTTCGCCTATGCGCGCCGCGTCTTGTCCGGCAAGGAAGCGCCGGTCGAAGCGCCCGTCGACCCCGTCGACATTCGCTCGGGCATCGACCGCGCGCTGCGCCTGGCGCGCCGCCCCGCCGGGTCGACGACGCTCGCCGAGACTGCGGCGCGCGCGGTTTCCACCGTCGAAGGCACGCTCGTCGCGATCGACACGATCCACACCTATTTGAGCGAAGCGCTGGAACTGACCGCCGAG
>CAYXQB010000199.1:0-6501 GCA_964466435.1 uncultured Flavobacteriaceae bacterium
CGATGTCCTTTTGGGTCATCGGATCTTCGAACTTGCGCCCGATCAGGCGCTTGATCGCAAAATACGTAAACTCGGGATTGGTGACCGCCTGGCGCTTCGCCGCTTGTCCGACCAGCCGCTCGCCGTCTTTCGTAAAGGCGACGATCGAAGGCGTCGTGCGCGCACCCTCGGCGTTCTCGATGACCTTAGGCTGCGAGCCTTCCATGATGGCCACGCACGAGTTTGTGGTGCCAAGGTCGATCCCGATAACTTTACCCATTTTCTCAAAACCTCTCTTCTTCGGCGGATGATCAGGGGCCTTCCAAACGCTTGAAGCGCCCGCCGCCATCCCCACGCAAATCAGTTGGTACGTCGTTGATTATCCCGCAAATTTCTGCGGGTTCGAGGGCAGATATAGGGGCGCCCCTCGGTCCCCGCAACTGGCCCGGGGCGCTTAACATCGTGATTTTCTAGCCCTTTCCGCCAGGGTTATGATGGTCGCGTCAAAATGACGAGGAGGCCGACCATGTTTCGAGCACTGGGTTGGGCCGCGTTCTTGGCCTCAGTAACATCGGTATTGACTTTTGGCGTAGCGCAAGCCGGCACCGCGCGACCGACTTACGCCTGTTTCTCCGCCCAAAACGCCGCCGTCATCGCAAGACTTGGCGCCGACGATCCGAGCGTTCGCTACGGCTTCGAAACGGGCGAGTGCTTGGCCCTGGCGCCGGGCACACGCATTGGCGATGTGGAACGTGTGGGCAATCTCTGGCGCTTCCGTGCGCTAGGTGCAGCCCCTTACCTCTACGCGGCGGAGTGGGGCGCGGGTTTTGCACCTGCCGCGGGAAACGGCCCGCCCGGCTTCGAGCGATACCTTCCGGTGACGCACCGCTTGCTCGCGATGGGTCGCACGTTCGCCGACTGTTACACGGCGATCGAAAACTTGGACAAAAGGGGCGCCGACCTTACCCGCCGCTGGGACAGGTATTGGGCGAAGAGCCGCACCGATACGGATGGTCCAAGCCCCGTCGTCGTCCTCTACGTAGCCGACGAAGGACCGAAGCTGATGGCCGAGGTCGAGCTGTTTAAGCGTGAGGAAAGGGCGCTCAGAAATCGGTGCAGCGCCGTCGTCTCGCTCGAGGCCGACCAGGATTTCATCACGTTCACCCGTACGGCGCAGTACGCGTAAAAGGGCGGGGATTTGGCAGTTTTCGGCGCCGCTGCGTGCGGCGCCGAAATGTTTCACGCGCAAGGCTGCCGATCACTTTTTTCCGCGGCCATACAATCGCCATCGAGCGCACCCCACATATGGGACAGGCATTGGCAGTATCGGGGATTGAGATGACCCTTCAGTTCGCAGCTGGCCGCACGCTTGGTGTCGCCGCAGCCGCGCTCGTGATGACCGCGAGCGCGAGCGCCGCGAGCATCATAGCGCGCACGCCGACGATTTCCGGTAACGGCTGGGTCGCGCTCGGCATCCTCGGCGCATTCATTGGCGCGGTCTATTTGATGATCGCGGGTGCGCTCCATGTGGAGCGCCGTGACGCGAGGTTGGGGCGCGGCCGCATGCACGAAGAACATGGCTGGTTCGGTTTCGCGCGCGACGACGACGACGACGGCGGCCCGCCGGACGGCAACGGCAACTGACCGCTACTTGGGCGACTGACTGCCTTCCTGAGCTTGAGGCGCCGTCGATACCGCAACAATCGCCTCGCGCAGCAAGCGTCCGCCGATCATGTAACCCTGCTGAGCGACGGCCAGCACGGTGCCCGGCGCATGCTCGCGGCTCGGAACCTCCGCAACCGCCTGATGCAGGTTTGGATTGAACCTCTGCCCCTGCGCCTCGATGCGCTTGATGCCATGGCGCTCGAGGATGTTTTGCAACTCGCGCTGCGTCGCCTCGATACCCGTAACGACGGCGGTGACCTCGCTTGGCAGCGCCGCGCGAACGTCCGGTTTCAGCGCCTCGAACGCCCGTGAAAAATTGTCGACGACGCTCAAAAGGTCGCGTGCGAACTTGCTGAACGCGAACTGTGCCGCATCCGCCTTTTCGCGCTCCGCCCGCTTGCGCACGTTCTCGATCTCGGCCATCGCTCGCAAATAGCGGTCCTTCAGAGCGGCGACTTCCTGATGAAGGCCCGCGATCTGGGCTGCCTCGCGTACGATGTCGGCGCTCGAAAGATCGAGCGTCGCGTCGTTCGCCGGGTCCGCCTGAGGGTCGACCGGCGGCTGTTGGTGATCGTCACCGTTTCGCGGCTTGTTCATCGTCTCACTTGCTTCCGTTCACTTTTGCTGACTGATCAGCCGGCTGATCACGCGTGCGGTATAGTCGACCATCGGCACAATCCGCGCATAGTTGAGGCGCGTCGGACCGATCACGCCGATCACGCCGACGATGCGGTTCGACTGATCCGAATAGGGTGCTGCGATCACCGACGATCCCGACAACGAATAGAGCTTATTCTCGGCGCCGATAAAAATGCGCACGCCGTCACCTTGTTTCGCAAGCTCAAGCAGCTGGATCAAGTCGTTCTTGCGGTCGATATCGTCGAACAACTGGCGGATGCGCTCCAGTTCGCCGGTTGCAGCGACATCTTCGAGCAACCGCGCCTGGCCTCTCACGATGAGCGAGGGCGTGGTGCTCTGCAACCCGCCCCATTCGGCAAGACCGGCCGAAACCAGCTTGGCCGCGAGCCCGTCCAACTCGGCCTTCTGCGCCGTGATCTCGGTAAGGATTTCGCTGCGCGCCTCTTCCAGCGTCCGTCCGCGCATCCGCGCGCTCAAATAGTTGCCCGCCTCGATGAAGTTCGATGGCGTCAGCCCCAGCGGCGTCTCGACGATCCGGTTCTCGACCGACCCATCTTCGCCCACCATGATGACGAGCGTACGCTGCGGCGCCAGCGAGACGAATTCGACATGCTTCAGCGCGGGATCGCGCTTCGGCGTCACGACCAACCCTGCACATTGGCTCAAGCCCGACAGCAGCGCGGACGCCTGCATCAACACGTCGTCGATTTTGCGCCCGCTTGCCGCAAGTTGTCCCTCGATGCCCTTGCGCTCCTCGGGCGCCAGATTGCCGACCTCAAGCAGGCCGTCGACGAACATGCGCAGCCCGAGTTGCGTCGGCACGCGCCCCGCGCTCGTGTGCGGTGCCTCCAACAGCCCCGCATGCTCCAGGTCCGACATCACGTTGCGGATCGACGCCGCCGAGAGCGCCAAGCCGCTCTTCAGCGATACCGTGCGCGATCCGATCGGCTCGCCTGTTTCCAGATAGGCTTCGACGATGGAACGGAAGATGTCGCGCGAGCGCTCGGACAGCTCGCCCACTTGGCTAAGCGCTGGCACTTTGGAACTGGGCCGTTCGTTCATATCGCTTGAATTTCGCCGAGGACTTCGCAGCCGTTGCAAGGGCCGCAAGCGCCAGGCTAGGTAAAGCCTAAGCCCCCAAACTTCAAGGCAAGGAACCTCCATGCGACCCTCAGGCCGCCGCGCCGATCAGTTGCGCGAAGTCTCGCTCGAACCTGGCGTTTCCGCCCACGCGGAGGGCTCCTGCATGGTGAAGTTCGGCCGTACGCACGTGCTGTGCACCGCCTCGCTCGAAAACACGGTCCCACCATTCCTCAAAGGCACAGGCAAAGGCTGGGTCACCGCCGAATACGGCATGCTGCCGCGCGCCACAGGCGAGCGCATGCGCCGCGAGGCCGCGCAGGGCAAGCAGTCGGGCCTCACGCTGGAAATCCAACGCTTGATCGGCCGCGCGCTTCGCGCCGTAACAGATCAAAAGGGCTTCGGCGAACGGCAGATCGTGATCGACTGCGATGTCATTCAAGCCGACGGCGGCACGCGCACGGCCGCGATCACTGGCGCGTTCGTGGCACTCCACAAGTGCTTTCAGATGATGAAGCGCGACGGCCTCATAAAAGCGATCCCGCTGAAAGACCACGTCGCAGCCATCTCCTGCGGCATCCACAACGGCGCCTCCGTGCTCGACCTCGACTACGACGAAGACTCAAGCGCAGGTACCGACGCGAACTTCGTGTTGACGGGCGCCGGCGCCATCGTTGAAGTCCAAGGCACCGCCGAAGGCGAGCCGTTCACCGAAGCGGCGTTCCTCGAACTCATGGCGCTCGCCCGCAAAGGCATCGGCGAACTCGTCGAGTTGCAACGCTTGGCGATTGCCCGCTAATGCCGCGCCGCCTCACCGAAAAGCGCTTGATCGTCGCCAGCCACAATCCCGGCAAGGTTGGCGAGATCGCAGACCTAGTCGCGCCGTTCGGTCTCGAAGCTGTTCCGGCCTCCACGCTCGGGCTCGCCGAACCGGAAGAAACCGAGACAACATTCGTCGGCAACGCGCTCATCAAGGCGCACGCCGCAGCGCAAGCCGCAGGCACGCCCGCGCTTTCCGACGACAGCGGCCTTTGCGTCGACGCGTTGAACGGCGAACCCGGCGTCTACTCCGCCCGCTGGGCGGGCCCGCGCAAAGACTTCCGCGATGCCATGCAATTGGTGCACGATCGTCTGCGCGAAAGCGGCGCCAAGGACCGCACCGCGCACTTTGTGTGCGCACTCGCGATCGCCTGGCCCGATGGCCACGCCGAGACGTTCGAAGGCCGTGTATCCGGCTCGCTTATCTGGCCGCCGCGCGGCACGCTCGGCTTCGGCTACGACCCGATGTTCGTACCCGAAGGTCACAGCATCACGTTCGGCGAGATGCAGCCTTCGCAGAAGCACGCGATGTCCCACCGCGCCCGCGCCTTCGCAAAGTTCGTGGAGGCCTGCCTTGGCTGACGCCGGCCTCTACGTCCATTGGCCGTTCTGCCTCTCGAAGTGTCCGTACTGCGATTTCAACAGCCATGTCCGCGCGAAGATCGACGACGAGGCCTGGGCGGGAGCATTGGCGCGCGAACTGCAAACGATCGCAGCCCGCCTCGATTCGCGCCGCCCGCTCGCCTCGATTTTCTTTGGCGGGGGCACGCCCTCGCTGATGCCCGGCGCGACGGTCGCCAAGGTGCTGCAAACCGCCGAGCGCCTGTTCGGGTTCGCATCCGGCATCGAAATCACGCTTGAAGCAAACCCGACCAGCGTCGACGCCGCGCGCTTCCGCGACTATCGCGCGGCCGGCGTCAACCGCGTGTCGCTCGGCGTCCAAGCGCTGAACGACCACGACTTGAAAGCGCTCGGCCGTTTGCACACCGTTGATGAAGCCATGCGCGCCGTTGCGCTCGCGCAGGAGACGTTTCCCCGCGCCTCGTTCGACCTCATCTACGCCCGCCCAAAGCAGACGGAAGATGAGTGGTCCGCCGAACTCGAACGCGCGCTCGGCGTAGGCTGCACGCACTATTCGCTCTACCAGCTGACGTTCGAGGAAGGTACGCCTTTCCACGCCGCTCTTATGCGCGGCACGATGAAGGAACTCGACACCGACCGCGCGGCGTCTCTCTACGAACTCACGCAGACGCGCATGGAGAGGGCAGGGCTGCCCGCCTACGAAATCTCGAACCACGCCATCCCCGGCGAAGAGTCGCGCCACAACCTCGTGTACTGGCGCTACGGCGACTATGTCGGCGTCGGTCCCGGCGCTCACGGACGCATCACGATCGCGGGCGAAAAGATCGCAACCGCAACCGAACGCCAACCCGAAGCTTGGGCGAAATCGATCGAGGCCCAAGGCCACGGCCTCGAACGCTGGGAACGCGTCACGCTGCCGGAGCAAGGCACCGAACGCCTGTTGATGGGCTTGCGCTTGACCGAAGGCATCGACCGCGCGGCCGTCGAGAACGCACTCGGCCGGTCGCTTTCGCCCGCACGCATCGAAGCGCTGCAGGACCAGCGGTTGCTCACAGACGACAACGGCCGCCTGCGTGCCACCGCAAGCGGCCGTCTGGTCCTAAACGCTGTCTTGAAACAGCTGCTTCTCTAGAAGCCTTGGCTCTGGAACGTCGCCGCTGCCGGGCTAATGACCGATTTGCCCGTCGCCGAGACTTCCATGACCGCAAGCCCACGCTCCGTCATCCCGTCCGAACGGAAGCGGAAAATGCCGTCGATGCCCGCAAATCCGTTCGGATCCGCAATCGTCGCGCGCGTGTAACGCCGCCCGGCCTGCCCGCCCGAAAGCGTCGCACTGAGCGCAATCGCGTCATAGGAGAGCGAGGCGATGCGCGGCGGCTTCGTCCCGTAGAGCTGCTGATAGCGCGTGATGAAGTTCTGCCGCTGGTCTTGCGGCGGCACCGCATACCAGCCGCCGACGAGCGAAGTCTCGCGCGCGATCTGCGGATCGTCCCACAAGCCGGTACCCAGCAGCTTCACCTTCGTCGCGTCGACGCCGTTGATCATCAGGATCGGGCCGAGGCTTCTGAGCATGTTGCCGCCTTCGGGCAGGAAGATCGCGTCGAACTTCATTTTCGCGATCGCCTTGACCGCGGGGTCGAGCGACTGCGCGTTCGGCGCGTAGTTCTGCACTGCCACGAGCTCGCGCCCGCTTTGCATGATGGGGTTGCGGAACGCCTCTTCCACGCGCGCGCCGTA
>CAYXQB010000200.1:0-6496 GCA_964466435.1 uncultured Flavobacteriaceae bacterium
CAGCCTCGGCGGCCGGCGGCGTTGCTGCGCTCGGTGCCATGGATCAACCGGCCGAAGCCTCACCGCAGGCGTGCCTCAAGTTTCGCAATTTCGCCGGTCTCACCAAGGTGGATGACCGCACCTACATGGCCAGCACGAAGTTCGGCAAGGACAAGTATGTCGTCACGCTACGCGACCCTTGCCGTGCATTGGACATGATCGACAACTTTTATGTCGTGCGCCTCTATGGCGACCAAGAGTGCTTTGACCGCGATGACGTTCTGGAGTTCCGCTTCGGCCAAGTGTGCTTTGTCCAAAGCGTGACACCCGCGCCCGCAAAGTAGGGCGGCATCCGAAGAGAAAACGCTGGGGCGGACCGCCGTCCCAGCGTTTTCTTTTGGCTTAGGAATTCCACCACTTCTGCCAGGCGTCCCAGCTAAACCAGGAGCCGAGCCAGGTCCAGAAACCGCCTTCGGACGATCCCTGGCTGCCGCTGGCGGTCTCGCCCGACTTGTCGACGATGTCCAGCCAACGCGTGCGATTCACGCCGCGCGCCGTTTCTTCCCAATTGCGCACGTGCGACTTCACGAGCGGACGGATGAACTGGAAGAACGAAGGCGCCACTGCGACATCGTTGATGAGCAGTCCCGCCGCTTGGCCGAGCAGCTTGCCGCGCGTAGCCGCATCCTTCTCGTTCTCGGCCTGGGTCATCAGCGCGTCAAAGGCTGGGTTCTTGTAGCCCGGATAGTTCAGCTGCTCCGTCGAGCTTTGGAACAAGAACAAGACGCTCTGCGCGTCGTTGTAGTCGAATACCCAGCCCGCTTCGCCGATCTCGAAATTCGCAGTCTTCATGTTGTCGTAGTGAACCGCGAAATCCTTCGCAACGAGTTCCACATCGACGCCGATCTCCTTCCACATCGACTGCTGGGCGATCGCATTGCGCTTCGTGTCGGGCCGGTTGATGAAGCTATAGGTGAGCTTCAGCGGTTTGCTTGGCCCGAAGCCCGCGGCCTGCAGCAGCGCCTTGGCTTCCGCACGGCGCTCGTCCATCGACTTGCCCGACCACGGCACCTTGGCCGAAAGATCGGCGTTCGCCATGCCAGGCGGCAGCACGTTCTCCGCGACGAGCCCGTGTACCCCGAAATAGACTTCCTTCTGGATCGTCGCCCGGTCGACCGCGAGCGCAAGGGCAAGGCGCACGCGCCGGTCGTTCAGCGGGGCCTTGCGCATGTTGAAGACGGTGTAGAGCACGCGAAGCCCCGGGTACTTCTTCGTCTCGTTCGGGATGTTCGCGAGCAGCCATTTGTTCTCCGCCAACGGCCAGCGGTCGATCGTGTCGAATTCGCCTGCGCGGTACCGCTTCAGAGCCGCCATTTCGTCGGTCGTCGGATAAAAGTTGACGACATCGATCTTCACGTTCGCCGCGTCGTAGAAATGAGGATTCCTGACAAGCTTGATCCGGTCGAACGGCCGCCGTTCTGCAAGCATATAGGGTCCGTTCGAAGCCATCACGCCAGCCTTGGTCCAGTCGGCGCCCTTCGCTTCGACAACGTGCTTGGGGATCGGAAACGTCGAATAGTGCGTCATCATCTCCGGCAGATAGGGCGCCGGATGACCGAGTTGGATCACGAACGTCTTCGGGTTTGGCGCACTAACGCCAAGCTCGCTGAGCGGAAGTGTTCCCTTGTTCACCTTCTCGGCGTTCTTGATCGGGTACAGGATGCTCGCGTACTCCGACGCGGTCTTCGGGTCGAGAATCCGCCGGTAGGCGAACACGAAGTCCTCCGCCGTCACCGGCGTGCCGTCCGACCATTTGTGGTCGCGGATCGTGAACGTCCACGTGAGTCCGTCTTCGGAGGTTTCGACCTTCTCGGCCGAGCCCAAGACCGGCTTCCCATTCACGTCCTCGGTGTAGAGGCCGATAAACATGTCGCCGAGGATCTGGTTCTCCGGATCGCCCGACGCTTGATGCGGATCGAGCCCCTTGGGTTCGGCGCCGTTACCGCGGTTCAATACCTTTTCCGCCGAAGCGGGCATCGCCATCGCAGCCGCGATAGCGACCGCGCCGAGCAGCCGGACGAACCGGCCGAATGTGTTGAGTGCCATCTCTTTCTCAGCCCCTTACGAGTTCCACCACTTCTGCCAGGCTTCCCAGCTGAACCACGAGCCCAGCCACGACCAGAACCCGCCCTCCGACGCTTGCGCGCCACCATCGGCTCCGCTTGCGGTGCCTGCTGGCCCGGGCTTATCGCCGATGTCCATCCAACGCGACCGGAAGATGGTGCGCGGATTCTCCACGAAGCCCAGCACATAAGGCTTCACCAAAGAGCGCTGATACTGGTGAAACACGGGCGCCGCCGGCAGATCGCGCATCAAGAGCGCGTTCGCCTGACCCAAAAGCTTCGCGCGCTTGGCACCGTCCGGCTCGGCATCGGCGCTCTTCATCAATTGGTCGAACTCGGGGTTTTTGTAACCCGGATAGTTCTGTTGCTCGGTCGAACTTTCGAACAAGTATAGAATGTTCTTCGCGTCGCTATAGTCGAAGACCCACGCCGCGTTCGCGGCCTCGTAGCTCTTCGTCTTTAGCGCGTCGTAGTGAACCTTCGGCTCAGCTGCCAAAAGCTCCATCGAGACGCCGATCTTCTGCATCATCTCTTGGATCGCGATCGCCGACCGTTTCGCGTCGGGAAAGCCGATGAAATTGTAGGTGAATTTGAGCGGATTGTTCGGGCCATACCCGGCGGCGGCAAGAAGCTTCTTCGCCTCTTCGATGCGCTCCGGCATTGGCGTATTGGCATAAGGCACTTGGGCAGAATGCTCGACGCCCGCAAGTCCGGGCGGCAAGAATGAGAACGCCTCTTTGCCGTAGGCGTCGAAAAACACTTGCTTCCCGATGAGTTGCCTGTCGATTGCCAGCGCGACGGCCTTGCGCACGCGAATATCGTTGAACGGCTTCTTGGTCATGTTGAAGGTCGTGTAGGTGACCGACAAGTAGATGAAGCTGCGCGCTTCGTTCGGGATTTGCCGCTTAAGCGCTTTCTGCTCGGTCAGCGGCCAACGTTCTTGCAGGTCCAACTCGCCTGCCCGATAGCGGCGCAGCGCCGTAAGGTCGTCCTCGATCGGAAGAAACGTTACGCGATCAAGCTTCACGTTTGCCGCATCGTAGAACTTCGGATTCTTGACCAACGTAACGTGGTCGTGCGGCCGCCACTCCAGCAGCATGAACGGTCCATTGGAGACGATCTTGCCTGGTTTGATCCAATCGCTCTGGTGTTTTTCGACGACATGCTGCGGCAGTGCGAACGTCGTGTAGTGCGTCAGCAGTTGCGGTAGATACGGCGCTGGATTCTCAAGGTCGATAATCAGCGTCTGGGCATCCGGCGCGCTGACGCCGAGTTGATCGATCGATAGTTCGCCCTTGCTGATCTTGAGTGCGTTCTTGATCGGGTAAAGGATTTCGCGGTACTCGGCCGCGAATTTCGGATCTAGAATTCGCTTCATTGCAAACACGAAGTCGCCCGCGACGACCGGCTGCCCGTCTGACCACGTGTGCGGCCGGATGCGGAATGTCCAACGCAACCCGTCCGGGGACGTCTTTGCGTCATCGGCGGCGCCCAGGATCGGCTCTGCGTTCGCACTTTCGGTGTAGAGTCCCATCATCATGTCGCCGATGATGTTGTTTTCCCAAGTGCCGGTCGCGCGATGCGGGTCGAGGCTCTTCGGTTCACCCGCATTGCCGCGCACAAGTTCTTTTGCAGCGAAAGCCGGCGCAGCAAGCGCCAGAGTCACGACCACGATCAAGAAACTGAGCCAGACCCAAGAGTGCCGACCGTCGTTTTCCAACGTGCGGGCGCGAACGAGCGCGCGTTTCGTTCTGCTCATGTCTCTTCCTATCTCCCTTGACGCCACCCCGAGTTTCTAAGCCTGGGGTTGGGGTCTGTGAACGGTAGCCGAACCGTGATTAGCGGCGAGAATCTGCGATTTTGCCAGCCCACTAGATTCCAGTTGGGCTGTGCGGGGAAAGTCTCATATAGCTATAATAGTGTGGGGATAGGGACTTAGGCGACGGTGGGTGCCCTGCGGCGCTGCGTCCCGGTTAGTTTATTGCGAGGGTGACATGCGAATCTTTTGGCTTCTTTCTGCGGTGGCGCTGACGGTTCTTCCGGCTCAGGCCGACCCAGCAAGGGACGCCCTCTCGGAATTTGCCAAATGCTCGGCAGTCACCGTCGTGATCGAGCGTCTGCAGTGCTACGACAACGCAGCGGTCGCGGCTAAGTTGGCGCTCTCCGCTCCGCCGGCCGTTCAACAGCAAGCGGCTGTTGAAGCCGAAGAAAGTGGCGGTGGCGTGCTGAGCTGGTTCGGTTTGAGCGACAGCAAGCCTGCGAAGAAGGCTGAAGACTTTGGTCGTCCGCCGCCGCGCGCCGACGAACCGAAAGAGGTCACGCAAATCGCCGGGCGCGTGAGCAAGTTTTCACGCACCGGCCTCGGCCGCGCGATCTTCACGCTCGACAACGGTCAGGTGTGGACACAGATCGAAGGCGACACGATCGAAGTCCGCGACGCCAAACCCGGTGACGAAGTGACGGTCGAAAAGGCGTTCTTCGGCAGCTACTCGCTGATCTTCAAAGAACGCAAGGGCCTGATCAAGGTCCGCCGCACGAAGTAACGTCGCTTACGACGGGAAGTGGCAGGCGACCACGTGGCCGCCAGTCCCCTCACGCGTGTCAAGCGCAGGAACTTCTTTCGCACATTTCGCCTTCGCGATCGGGCAACGCGTACGGAACACACAGCCCGACGGCGGATTGAGAGGCGAGGGCAGGTCGCCCTCAAGCAGAATCCGCTTCTTGCCCCTTTCGATGGCTGGGTCTGGAATCGGTGCAGCCGAGAGCAGCGCCTGGGTGTAGGGATGCCTGGGCTTTGTCAGCAGTTCGGTAGCGTCCGCAAGCTCCATCACTTTGCCGAGATAAAGCACGAGCACCCGATGGCTCACGTGGCGTACGACCGCGAGGTCGTGGCTGATGAACATCAGCGCCACGCCGGTGCTCTTTTGTAGGTCCGCAAGCAGGTTGATGATCTGCGCCCGGATCGACACGTCGAGCGACGATACCGGCTCGTCCGCCACGATCAGCTTAGGCTTCAAGATCATCGCCCGTGCAATGCCGATGCGCTGGTTCTGTCCACCGGAGAACTCGTGCGGATAACGGTTGATCATCTGCGGCAGGAGGCCGACTTGGCTCATGATTTCCTGCACGCGCTTCTTGCGTTCGGCGTTGCCGATGCCCGGTTCGAACGTGTCGAGCGCCTCGGCGATGCTGTCGCCCGCCGTCATGCGCGGGGTCAAGCTCGCCAGCGGATCCTGAAATACGATCTGCATCTCGCGCCGGTAGGGTTTCATCTGCCCGCGCGTGTGCCCCGCAATGTTCTTGCCAAGCCAAGCAACACGGCCCGCGGTCGGCTTGATGAGCTGTAGTACCGCACGCCCGATCGTCGACTTGCCGGACCCCGACTCGCCCACAATGCCTAGCGTCTCACCCGGAAATACGTCGAACGAAACGCCATCGACCGCTTTCAGTGACCGCGCGCCGCCGAAGATCGAGCCGCGAACGGGGAAGTGAACCTTGAGATCTTTGACCGACAGAATGGGTTCGGCGCTCATCTCACCACCTCGCCGTTGCCGTCAAATCCTTTGAGGTGGCAGGCCTTCGCCCGGCCCGGCGCGAAGCCCACAAGTTTCGGCCGTTCGGTGATGCATCTGTCGAACACAAAGTTGCAGCGTTCTTGGAACGTGCAGCCCTTCGGCAGGTGCTGCAGGTTCGGCGGCTGACCTTGGATCGCTGTCAGTCGGTCTTCTTCCGCCCGATCCAGGCGCGGGATCGATGCCACGAGCCCGCGCGAATACGGATGCTGCGGATCGTGAAAGATGTTTTCGACTGCGCCCGTCTCGCAGAACTCGCCCGCGTACATCACCATGACCCGGTCGCACAGACCGGCAACCACGCCGAGGTCGTGCGTGATCATAATGACCGACATGTTTCCTTGTGCGCGCAGTTCCTGAAGCAGTTCCAGAATTTGCGCCTGAACCGTTACATCGAGCGCGGTCGACGGTTCGTCGGCGATCAGCAATTCTGGCTCGCAAATCAATGCCATCGCGATCATCACGCGCTGACGCATGCCGCCCGAAAATTCGTGCGGATACTGGTCGAGCCGGCGCTTGGCGTCCGGAATTTTGACGCGGTCGAGCATCTGCAACGCCCGTGCCCGCGCGTCGCGTTCGCTCATGCCCTTATGGAGAACCAGAACTTCGCTGAGCTGCCGGCTGATCTTGAGGTGCGGCGTCAGCGATGTCATCGGATCTTGGAAGATCATCGTCATCTTCGATCCGCGGATTTTGTTCAGCTTGTCCACCTTCATGCCGACAAGCTCTTCGCCCTTGAACTTGGCGCTTCCCGTGGCTTTGCCGTTCGTGGCGAGCAACCCCATGATTGCCATGAAAGTCTGGCTCTTGCCCGAGCCGGAT
>CAYXQB010000201.1:0-6323 GCA_964466435.1 uncultured Flavobacteriaceae bacterium
TACACGCAGACGGGCGATGCGTCGCGGTGCGTCGACCTCTTGAACCAAGAGCTGATGCCGATCTGCCAGTACTACGCCTATATCGAAATTCTGGACGAACGTGAGATGGAAGTGTTCTCGAGCGAGGAGTCCGGAGCGGAGCTTTGGCGCGCCTATCGGACCGTGGCAAAGGACTGGAAGAACTTCGCAACGAAGCGCATTGCAAAGCCGGCAGACATTTTCCCTGTGTTCCGCGAGCTGTTCGCCAAGGAAGGCACGGAGGCCAAGGGGTGAACATCGCCGGTCAGCGCGTTTGGGGCCGGATGCTCAGCTGGCTCGATCATGACGACGCGCCCGGGGCGTATTCGCGCTTGAAGCGCGCGCCCTACGGGCACGAGGAGACGGCAAGGCTTTCGCCGTTTTTCTCGCGCGGCACCTTGGACGCTGCGCGCGGCGAGGCAGCATTTGCACGGGTTGCGCATCGCATCCGCGCGTCGCGGCTCTTGTTCGTGCCGGCGCTGCTGAGCGGGATTGCGCTCAAGGCAAGCCGGTTGCGCCTTGTCGAGTATTTGACGCATCAGGTGCGGCAACTGAAGGACGAGGGGTTCGAAGCGGAGATTGCCGACATCGACACCGGTGCCACGGTGCGATCGAACGGCGCGCAGTTGGCCGAGATTCTGGCGCGGCATCACTGTCCGACCTGGGTCGTGACGCACTCGAAGGGCGGGCTCGACGCGCTTGAGGCGCTTCTCGCCTATCCGGATGTGCGACGGTTCGTCGACGGTTGGGTTTCGTTTCAGGCGCCGTTTCAGGGCTCGCCGATTGCCGATGTCGCGTGCACGGCGCCCAAGGCGCGGCGGATCGGTGCGGCGGCGCTTAAGCTTCTGGGCGCCGATCCAAACGCAATTTGCGACCTGACCACCGGCGAGCGTGCACGGTACTTGGACCAGAATGCGACCGAGATCGCGCAACTTCTGACCGATGTGCCATTGATGTGTGTCGGGACGGCAGTCAGCAGGCGGTTTTTGCCCTCTTGGCCGACGGTACGCTGGATGGAGGAACTCGGTTTGCGCAATGACGGGCTTGTGCCGGTCACATCGACGATCTTACCGGGCGCGCACTACGTGCTGCTTGACGGGATGGGGCATGGGGAGGTTGCGACCAACCACCTGCTGTCACGCGCCAATTTCGAGCAAATCGATTTGCTGAAAGCCCTGTTTGCCCTCATGCTGGAGCGGCAAACGAGTCGGGTGGCGGCATGAGCGAGCTACTGTTCACCGGCGGCGAGTGGGACTTCGCGCTTCTGAAGCGCGTATTCGCGGCGATCGAAGACGTCGGTTTGAACGACCTCAAGCTTGACGTCTATCCGAACCAGATCGAGATCATCGCCTCCGAGCAGATGCTGGACGCCTATTCGGCGCACGGCATGCCGCTGATGTACCATCACTGGTCGTTCGGTAAGATCTTTGCGCGCGAAGAGACGATGTATAGCAAGGGCTGGTCGGGCCTTGCCTACGAGATCGTCATCAATTCGAACCCCTGCATTGCCTATCTCATGGAAGAAAACACCATGACGATGCAGGCGCTCGTCATGGCCCACGCGTGTTTCGGGCACAATCACTTTTTCAAGAACAACTATCTGTTCCGGCAATGGACGAACGCGGAGGCGATCCTCGACTACCTGGCGTTCTCGAAGAAGTATGTCGCGGCGTGCGAGGAAAAGTACGGCGCCGAGGCGGTGGAGCAGATCCTGGACTCCGCGCATGCGCTGATGGAGCAGGGCGTGTTCCGCTATCGCCGGCCCCCGCGCCCGTCGCGTGCGCAGCGCGAGGAGCGGCTACGCAAGCGCCAGCAATACGAGGAAGAGAGCTTCAACGATCTGTGGCGCACGCTGCCCGGAACGGCGCGTGATATGAGCGCGGACTTGGCGGCCGTCGACGAGGACGAGGTCGTGGGGCCGCAGGCTCCGATGAATCTCCCGGAAGAGAACCTGATCTACTTCCTCGAGAAGCATTCGCCCGCCTTGAAGAATTGGCAGCGCGAGCTGCTGCGCATCGTGCGCAACGTGGCACAGTATTTCTACCCGCAGATGCAGACGAAGGTGATGAACGAGGGGTGCGCCACGTTCGTGCACCACTACATCATGAACGCGCTGTACGATCGCGGGCAGATCAGCGAAGGGTCGATCCTGGAGTTCCTGCACTCGCACTCAAGCGTCGTGATGCAGCCTGGGTTCGACGACTCGCGCTACTATGGGATAAATCCTTACGCACTCGGCTTTGCGATGATGTCCGACATCAAGCGTATGTCGGAAGACCCCACGCCGGAGGATCGCGACTGGTTCCCGGATGTCGCGGGCAAGGGCAATTGGCGCGAAGTTCTGAAGCATGCGTGGGCGAACTATCGCGACGAGAGCTTCATTCAACAGTTCTTGAGCCCGAAGGTGATGCGGGATCTAAAGCTCTTCGCAGTGCGCGATAAGACAGAAGATCCGGTCTATACCGTTGCCGCGATTCACAACGAGCTTGGGTACCGCAAGCTTCGCACGTCGCTCGCGCGGCTCTACGATCTCTCGACGCACCAGCCGGACGTTCAGGTGGTGGGCGCCAATCTCGCGGGCGACCGGACGCTGACGCTGCGCCACAATCGGCACCGCGGAATTCCCTTGGCGCACAATACCAAGGAAGCCGTGCTCAAGCACATTCGCCGCTTGTGGGGTTACAACGTCATCCTTGAGGAGCCCGAAGCGTGAGCCGCGCTTCATACCCAAGCTGCCGGAGACAAGCGTCAGTCGCCGTTACTGCGACGAACTCGGTGTGACGACGATCTTGTAGACGTATTCCGGTGTCGACAGGCCGGTGGTGCGTTGGACGTAGTACTCGGTCCCAACGACGACTCCAATCGCCGCCAAAAGCGACCAGGCAATCCAATCGCGAAGATAGCTGCCGCGCATAGTGGTTTCTCCATGGTGCGAGTGCATCGGTACGCAAACTGAGAAACACGATGTGGAAACAATCCTACGCTCATGGTGCTGGGGCGCAAGCTGGTTACTTGCAGTAGCTTCGCAGGTGCAATGGGCGTCGATCTTAAGCGGGTGCAACTTCGCGCGGGCGGATCAGAAAATGGCCGTGGAGGGCCGCGATCGGGCGGGTGTGCTCGTCCTGCCAAGCTTCGGCGCGGACGTTGCAGACGCGCCGGCCGTGCTTTGTCACGATCGCGCGAGCGTACGTATCGACCGGTTTGCCGGAGCGCAGGTAGTCGATCCCAATGTCGACCGGCTTCGGCAGATCTTCGCTTTCGGCCTCCATCATCAGTTGGATGACGGCGGTTACCTCGAGGAAGGCGCCGACTACGCCGCCGTGTAGGGCGGGCAGGACGGGGTTGCCAATCAGCTTGTGATTGAAGCGCAGAATGGTCGTCAGCTCGGTGCCCTTGCGATCGACCTCGATGCCTAGGAACTTGCAGTAGGGAATGGCGTCGACGATCGCCTGCAGGTCCGGCTTCTTTCCTTCAGCGAGGGCGCGGCGGATGATCTCCATCACTTACCTCCCGAAGGGGCGTTCGCGCCACGTTGGTTCTTCGTGCCCAGCATAAAGGCGGCGGCGCAGGTTGCGATCGGGTCGTCGCGGTCGGTGTGGTAGGCGACGCCGCGCGCGAAGGCGATGTTCTTTGTTATCTTATAGCACTCCGCGAAAGCGAAGATGTCCTCGTTCGGGTTCGCGGCTTTCATGTAGTCGATGCGCAGGTCGAGAGTTGCGATTTGTCCTGCGAGACGCGTTTTCGATCCGACAGCGATGCCGCAGGCGTTGTCGAGCAAGGCGGTAATGACGCCGCCGTGGATCACGCGCGTGTCGGGGTTGCCGATCAGATGCTCGGCGTAGGGCACTTTGCAGACGACTTCGCCCGCTTTGATTTCCACGACCATCAACTGAAGGGCCGCCGCGTGGGGAACCGCCGCAAGCACGAAGCCCGCTTTGTGTTCCGGGATGGTGGGCAAATCGCTCATGGTGGCTTGAGTGGATGCCCCTCACCCCGTGTCTGTCAACCGGGGTTCACGATTGTCGGGCGGACCGGGGAGTGTCGTCCGGTTCCCTAACGTGAAGGCAGAAGCGATGTCAGTGTCCCGCTTGTGATTGCGACCGACGCGGTTCGTGCGGTGGCGACTCTCGGGCTTTCGCCGAAACAGGAAAAATTCGTCGCGCCGAATGCGCTCTCGATCGCGGAAGCCTGCTTCACCAAGGAGCATTGGTTTCATCCCCGCTTGACGGATAACGGCCCGGCATGGGCTGATGGCAGATCGCTATTGACGGGTCCGTTTCATGCTTCCCAGCGTTTGCATCGTTGGGGCCGGGTGCTCCGGCTTCACCACCGCGAAGGCGTTTGCCGATCGCGGGATACCGTTCGACTGTTTCGAGATGTCGGATCAGGTTGGAGGGAACTGGGCGTTCAAGAACAAGAACAGACGCTCAGCCTGTTACCAGTCGCTGCACATCGACACGTCGAAGTACCGGATGCAATTCGAAGATCTGCCGATCCCCGCGCACTATCCGGACTATCCGCATCACTCGCAGGTTCTCGAATACTTTAATGCCTATGTCGACCGGTTCGGTTTGCGCGACAAGATCACGTTCAACACCGAGGTGCGGCATGCGGAGCTTACCGCCGACAAGCTCTGGCGGGTGACGCTCTCGACCGGCGAGATGCGCTTGTACGACGCGCTTGCGGTTGCGAACGGACACCACTGGGACGAGCACATCCCGGCGTTTGCGGGAAGCTTCGACGGGCCTTCGTTTCACAGCCACAAATATATCGATCCGTTCGAACCGATCGACATGCGCGGCAAGCGCGTGCTCGTCGTCGGCATGGGCAACAGCGCGATGGATATCGCCTCGGAGCTCTCGCAGCGGCCGATCGCAAGCAAATTGTTCGTCGCGGCCCGGCGCGGCGTTTGGATCTTCCCGAAGTACATCAACGGGCAAGTGCCGGACAAAGGCGTTATGCCGATGTGGATGCCGGTATGGATGCGCCGGGCGCTTGCCAAGCGCATGATCGTCAAGGCAGTTGGCCATATGAAAGACTACGGTTTACCCGAGCCCGAGCATCATCCGGCCGACGCGCACCCCTCCGTTTCGGGAGAGTTTTTGACGCGCGTCGGCTGTGGCGATATCACGGTCAAACCGAACATCGCCGAACTGATGGGCGACAAGGTCAAGTTCACGGATGGTTCCGTCGAGCCGATCGATGCGATCGTCTATGCTACGGGGTACAACATCACATTCCCGTTCTTGGACAAATCCGTGGTCGAGGTCGTCGACAACCATGTTGCGCTCTTCAAGCGGATTTGGAGCCCCTCGATCGCGAACCTGTTCTTCATGGGATTGGCACAACCGTTGCCGACCCTCGTGAACTTTGCGGAGCAGCAGGCGAAGTGGGTGTCGGCGTTCCTGACGGGCGAGGTGGCGCTGCCTTCGAGGGCCGAGATGGAGGAGACGATCCGGCGCGACGAGGCGCGCGACATCGGCAAGCACTACAAGTCGCGCCGGCATACGCAGCAGCTGAACTTCGACGTCTACTGCGCGGAGCTGAAGCGCGAGATGGCGCGCGGGCGCAAGCGGGCCGCGGGCGTCAATTTGCCGGCGGTACCGGCGCGCGCTGCGCAGATGGCATTGGCGACGGCGGCGGAATGATGTTCGTGCGGTTTCCTCTCGATCGACTGGAGCAGATGCCGTTCGAGGCGGGTGCGCCGCTTGCGGAGCGGCTTTTGGCCGGAGCGCCTGCGTTTCGCACCTGGACGTTCGAAGAAACGCCCGATAGCAAAGTGTTTGCCGGTGTTTGGGAGTCGACGCCGGGCAAATGGCGCATCTCATACGACGAGTGGGAGTATTGCTCGATTTTGAGTGGGGTCAGCATCATCACGCGGGACGGCGAGGTGGCGCAGCGTGTCGCTGCCGGCGAGGCGTTCGTCATTCAGCCGGGCTTTGAAGGGACGTGGGAAGTCGTCGAGACCACGCGCAAGCTCTTCGTCATCCGGCTTCCTTAACCCTTCCAATCGCGCCTACTCCCAAAAGTTGACGGGGCGTCACCTGGAGCCGATAATGTTCCGTGGGCTGAACAAGCTTTGGGGACTGAATGCCAATCACGCCGCGCGCGCCCGATCCGCGCCTGCCTAAGACTTGCATCATCGGTGCCGGTTCGAGCGGGATCGCCGTCGCCAAGACGTTTTCCGAGTTCGGAATTCCGTTCGACTGTCTGGAGAAGTCCGACAGGGTCGGCGGCAATTGGGTGTTCAAGAACCCGAACGGCATGTCGTCGGCCTACCGCTCGCTGCACATCAATACGTCGCG
>CAYXQB010000202.1:0-6319 GCA_964466435.1 uncultured Flavobacteriaceae bacterium
TTCGCCGCCGTCGATCGCGAACTCGACGCCTGCAAACTGGGTTGGGGTTGCGACACCGCCATCGTCGACATCCACGCCGAAGCGACATCGGAAAAAATGGCAATGGGCCACTTCTGCGACGGTAGAGCGAGCCTCGTCATCGGCACGCACAGCCACGTGCCGACCGCAGATGCGCAAATCCTGCATGGGCGCACCGCATATCAAACCGACGCCGGCGCCTGCGCCGACTACGACAGCGTCATCGGCATGGAAAAGACGGAGCCGCTCCAGCGCTTCACCCGCAAACTCTCCACCGGCCGCATGACCCCCGCCCAAGGCCCAGCAACAATCTGCGGCGCCTTCATCGAAACCGACGACAACACGGGTTTGGCAAAACGCATAGAGCCGGTGCGACTCGGCGGCCGGCTAAAAGAGGCGCTTCCCGCGCTCTAGTGCACCGCAGCATGCCGCGCTTGCCGCCGCCGCAAGACCAGGGGCAAGATGACCGGCCCGAAGCGGGGAGGGGAACATGATGTCGGCACTGCGCGCGATCCTCATCGTCATCGCGTCTCTGGTCGTGCACGCCGCCGCCGCCGACACCGTGCGCGTCATCACGACGGGCCTCGGCGAAGGAAGCGTTACCGCACCCGGCATCAACTGCGGCGCCGTGAGCGGCACGATCGACTGCAACGAGACGCTAGCCGCAACCGCCAACATCACGCTTACCGCAACGGCGAGCCCAGGCTCCACCTTCTCAAGCTGGGGCGGCGACTGCCCGGACACCGACCCCGCGACGCCTGCGAACCAGTGTCAAATCTCGCTCGCAAGCTTTCGCTCGGTCCGCGCGCAGTTCGACAGGACCGTCGCCGTCACGCCGCTGACCGAGGCGCAAATCGCCGATGTGGCCGCGACCCGCAGCGGCATCGGCGACTATCTGGCCGCGCGCACCGACGTCGATACCGTCGCCGAGTTCATCGCGGCCTTGCCCATCGAGTACCGCCGCAACTGGCTCCTGATGCCGCGCTCCGAAAGCCTGCAAACCGGCACCGCCGCAAGCCCTCGCATCCTCATGCCCAACGCCGCCGCGACAAACGCCTTCGCTGTCGGTCTACGCGCGGAGCACGATCCATCCTACCCCGCATCGTACCGGACCGCCGTCGAGTTCATGCAATGGGACGAAGTCCAAAAGACGTTCCGCTTCCATGAGATCGCACTCGGCGCAATTCCGGACCGGGACGACATCGATCCCGACCCTGCGGTCTTCACCCCCCGCTTCCTGGGCCGTGGCCGTGGCGTTTCGATCGACGATGCAAGGTGTTTTGCCTGTCACTCGACGCGCAACATCCTCAATCGCGGAATGACGCCCGGCACCGACGGCATCGCCCACGCCGTTCCCGTGAAGCTGAAACCGAACTGGGACGCCTACGACAGCTGGGGCGGCATGCTGCCGTTCAACCGTGACCGCATCTACAAGGGCTCTATCGAGGCGGCCGCGTTCCGCAAGCTATTCAACCTTTGGACGTGGCGCGACGAGCCTGCCATGCGCGCTGTCATCGAGCAGCTGGAGTTTCAGCCGCCGCTGGTGCCCGACGGCACGCCCGCGCGCACGCGGACGCACGCGAACGACGACGGCTCGACCGTTCTCAATGTCGTCGTCGATGATCGGATCACGCGTCTCACTTCAGGCGGACCGAACGACGGACATGTCGTCTTCGGTTTCGATGCACCGGGGACGACGACGACGGCCGAACCGCAACCCACCGGCCCCGGAACCACCGTCACGTACGAATTCGATCGTCGCGCGGGAACGGTAGGCACGCCGGTCGCACGCGACCCGTCCACGTCGCCGACCGACCTCTACCCCTACACGCAGTTCGTGACGCTGCACCATACGACCGGCCCAAGAAGCGACGCCGGCCGCGGCGTGCGCTTTATGGACTTTATGGGTCAAGGCCCGAACGCGCAGCGTGTCGCGGACGAGGTGAAGACCCACCGCTACGCGACCGGCAGCGTTCCCTTCGACGCCAGACCGCTCGCGCTTGCGATCGCGGCCGGTTGCATCACCGTGCCCGAGACGACGGACATCGCAACGATGCAGACGATCTCGCCCGCGCTACCGGCAGCCGCGCAAGCGTTCTTCGACGCGCGCAACGGCATGACGTTCAACGACGTGTTCGACGATACGCGCCGCCGTCAATTCAGCATGCCGCTGAGGAAGGCGGACATTCAGAAGCGGACGCTCGATCGAACGGCGGACCCCTACGTGTTCGATGAGAATGGTCCGGCCGTCCCCCCGGCTGCACCGGAAGTCGTGAACGGCCTGATCCAACAACATGGTGGCGCGACGTCAGGCGTGGCCGGCGGCACCGGCGGCTTGGACACGAGCCTCCTGCGGCTTCGCCAAGAGGTCTTTCGCCGGCCGATCGATCGCGGCGCTCCCGATGTCACGGTGATGGGCGGCGTGCTGGTCGATCGCGAGAACTACACCGACGGTGTGATCAAACCGCTCGTGTTGCTTCGCTATTTCCTCGAACCGCTGGGCGTCTCCGTCGACAAGTGGTCGCCCAACGTGCGCGGACGTTCGCGCACTTACACGTTTGCGCAGTCCTTCTTCGGCATTCGTGAAGCGCTGACCTCGCCCGATCCCGGCGGCATCCGCGACAGTCTGGGCATCCCGGCCTCGACCGCCGACGTCTGCCCGGTCGTCATGCCGATGATCGCTGCAGCCTATGCCGCGCTCCCCACGGCCGCCGCGACGCCGACCTACACCGACATCCAACGCATCTTCAACAAAAGCTGCATCGAGTGTCACGGCGGTCTCGGCTATCCGCCGTTCCGCAACTACGGCGGCATCGCCCAAGCGTTTAACCTATCCGAGGATGAGACGCCCGGCGCCGGCCGCTTCGCGCGCTCCTATGGCGTCGTCGGCACAGTGGTGGGCGCCGACCTCATGACCAGCACGCTCTATCGGCGTATCACCGACCACGGCAAACTCGCCCATCCCTACAACCCCGGCCAGCCATACAATATCCTAAATCCCGACGACGACATGGCGCCCGACGTTGCCGACGAACGTTGCCCCGAGGGCCTGATGCCTTGCGGCGGGCCGCCGTTGAGCAAGGTCGACATCGAAACGATCCGCCGCTGGATCGAAGGCGGCGCGCCCAACACCGAAGGCGACCCGCACATCCGCACGGTTGACGGCGTGCACTACGACTTCCAAGCCGCGGGCGAATTTACACTGCTGCGCGACGCCGGACTCGAACTGCAAGCCCGCCAAACGCCGGTGCCGACGGCAGCCCCGATCGCCGACGCGCACACGGGCCTCACCGCCTGCGTCAGCATCAACTCGGCCGTCGCCTTGCGCGTCGGAAAACATCGCGTCACCTACCAGCCCGACCTCGCGAAAGACGCGCGTAAACCGGGCGCGATGATCGTACGCATCGACGGCAAGCCGGTCGAACTTGGAACGGCAGCACACGCGCTTGCCGGTGGCGGCCGCGTTCTTAAGACATCCGCGCCCGGCGGCGTGCAAGTGCAAGCCCCAGGCGGCACCGTCGTTGTCGTGACACCCGGCGTTTGGCTCGGCGTTTCGTTCTTGAACGTCAACGTCACGCGCGCCCGCGCAACAGAGGGCGTCATGGGCGCGATTGCGCCCGGCAACTGGCTGCCCGCGCTGCCCGACGGCACGCTTCTGGGCAGTCGCCCGGCCGATCCGGGCGCGCGCCATGCGATGCTCTACAAGAAGTTCGCTGACGCTTGGCGCGTGAACGATACGACGTCGCTATTCGACTACGAGCCCGGTCATTCGTCCCGCGCGTTCGTGGCCGAACGTTGGCCCGAGGCTTCACCGCAAGCGTGCAACGCGCCGTCGTTGCCGGGCGTTCCCGTCGCGGCAACGCCCACGCCGCTCCCGCTGGCCGAAGCCGAAAGACTCTGCGCCGCCATACTCGATCCCGCGCGCAAAAAGAACTGCGTCGCCGACGTCGTGGCAACGGGTGCGCCGGTCTTTGCCGAAACCTATCGCGCAACCGAGAAGCTGCTCACCCGTCTCAAGGCGCGCGCGCCCGAATTGCGCACGCCCGCGAACAACGCCGTCATACCTGCAGCCGACGTTCGCTTCGAATGGACAAAGCCGCTCGACCCTGCGGCGCAGGGCCTAACGTTCCGCCACTGTCTCTGGGACAACGATCATCTCTACGACTTCAACCGATGCACCGTGCTCGCCCAAGGTTGGATGCCGCAACAAGAAGACTGGCTCAACTACGCGATCGTCGCGGCCGTGGCAGTGCTGCTCGCGCTCATCCTCTGGTTCCTGGCCGGTGGCCGGTTGATCGCGGTAATTCTTCTATCGCTCGTCGTGGCACTCTGGGCAGGTTGGCAAGTCTACCTGATCCAAACCGGCCGCAGTGCCGGCACAACCACGATCGAACGCCTCGACCCAAGCAAGACCTACCGCTGGAAAGTGGTCGCCGAAGACGCCGACGGCAACCTCATCGAAAGCGAAACGCGAAGGCTGGTGGTCAAGTAAGCTCCGCCTCCCCGCGAAGGGGAGGCGGCTCAAATCCGGCCCTCTTGCCTCGCGCCTGGGCTTTGCGCTTTATCACCGCCCTCGAAACACCACCGATCCGACAGAGACGCAGGCATGGCCGGCCATAGTCAGTTCAAGAACATCATGTTCCGCAAGGGCGCGCAGGATGCGAAGCGCTCGAAGCTGTTTTCCAAACTCGCGCGCGAAATCACGGTTGCGGCAAAAGGCGGTCTGCCGGACCCCGACAAGAACCCAAAGCTGCGCGCGGCCATCATTGCGGCGCGCAAGGAAAGCATGCCGAAGGACAACATCGAGCGTGCCATCAAAAAGGCCTCAGGGCCGGACTTGGAAACCTTTGAAGAGGTTCGCTACGAAGGTCGCGGTCCCGGCGGCGTCGCGATCATCGTCGAGGCCTTGACCGACAACCGCAACCGCACAGCAGGCGACGTGCGCTCGCTGTTCACGAAGCACGGCGGGCAGTCCGGCGAAACCGTTGCTTACATGTTCGACCGTCTGGGCCAAATTCAGTATCCGCTCAGCGTCGCAAGCGCCGAGGCGATGCTCGACGCCGCCATCGAAGCCGGCGCCGACGACTGCCAAACCTCCGACCAAACGCACGATCTGTTCTGCAAACCGGAAGATCTGAACGAAGTCTCCCGCGCGCTCGAAAAGAAGTACGGGCCCCCATCGATGGCGAAGTTCGTCTGGCGACCGCAAACCGGCGTCCCCGTCGAAGGCGAAACCGCCGAAGCGCTGATCAAGCTGATCGACGCCCTCGACGATCACGACGACGTCCAAACCGTCTACGCCAACTTCGAAATGTCCGACGCCACGATGGCGAAGCTGACGGCGTAACCGCTGCACGCGCTGCGCGCACCGGCATGCATCACTCCTGACGCAACGCGAATAGTGCGGAAATCCGGCACAAGTTCCGCACACGATTCTGCATGCGCGTGACGAATCCGAACATGCGCAAACCGTGCGCCGTGCTATCGCTGGCTTGTCTCGAAGCCCCTTAGGAGAGCCTCCTCAATGTCCATTCGTTCCGCCGCGCTTGCGGCAGTCTTTGCCGCCGCGGTTGCAGCGCCGCTCTATGCCGCCAGCGCCTATGTCGATCCCGAAGGCCGGTTCGCGATCGGCGTTCCTGACGAATGGATCGGGGGCAAACCCACCGACAACCGCGTGGCGGCGTTGCTGGCAAAGCGGACGGAAACCGAACTGTTCGCGGTCTGCGTGGTGGTTCTCACCGACACGCCGGGAACGAAGTCGATGACCCAAGCCGACATCAACCGTGACGCCGCGACGAAACTCGGCGACGACTTCTGGCTCCAGGTCTACAAGGCCCAAGGCGCGCAAGACGTGGTCGTTTCGTCCTCGGCCGTGCGCGACGCGAGTCGCGGCCGCAAGGTGCAAACCGTCAGCGCCGAATTCTCCATGAAGCAGGCGAACGGCGAGTTGATGCGCTTCAAGAGCCGCGAGGAGTTGCACGCCCAGCCCGGCCGTATCCACGACATCGGCTGCCTGTCGCCGACCGCCAAGTTCGACAGCGTAAAGGACGACATCGAAGCCGTCTTACTGTCTTACGATCCGCAAGGCGGTTTGACCGTGCAAGGTCCGGCGACCGAACCCTCGGTGGTCACCCTCTACGCCCGCGCGAACTTCGAAGGCGTCGCGCGTGTCGCCGGTGCGCCACGTCGCGATCCCCGCGGCCAGCAATTGCGCGCTGAGCGCCTCGCTGCTCGACGCGCCGCACACCGCGATCTCGAAACCGAGCCGCTTGTAGAACGCGATCATCTCCTCCGGCGCGGC
>CAYXQB010000203.1:0-6311 GCA_964466435.1 uncultured Flavobacteriaceae bacterium
CTACGAGAACGTGGCGCGCTACGTCGAAAACGGCGGCGCGATGCTCGTGACGTCCGGCCCCGAGTTCGCCTCGCCGCTCAGCCTCTATCGCTCGCCGCTCAATTCCGTGCTGCCCGCCGAACCGGTCGAGCGCATCTTCGAACAAGGTTACAAACCTCGCCTTACGGCGGCGGGCGAACGCCATCCCGTGACGGCGGGCCTGCCGGGCGCCAATGTGGGCGCCAAAGATCCAACCTGGGGCCGTTGGTTCCGCCTCGTCCAGAGCCAAGTCTTGACCGGTCAAACGCTGATGCAGGGCGCCGAACAGCAGCCGCTGCTCGTGCTGAACCGCGTGCAAGAAGGCCGCGTCGCGCTGCTACTCTCGGACCACGCATGGTTGTGGACCCGCGGCTTCGAAGGTGGCGGCCCGCAAGCCGAACTCCTGCGCCGCCTCGCGCATTGGCTCATGAAGGAGCCCGAGCTTGAGGAAGAGCGCCTGAACGGCACGATCAAGGGCGACCGCCTCATCGTGACCCGCCGCACGATGGCCGAGCGCGCGGCCGCGATCGAAGTGACCCGCCCGTCCGGCCGCGTCGAGAAGGTGACGCTGACGCCGACCGAAGACGGCGCCTTCGCAGGCACGATTAAAGCGCCCGAGATGGGCCTCTACCGCTTACGCGATGGCAACCTGAACGCGGTCGCCGCGGCCGGCCCATTGAATCCGCGCGAACTGGCCGATGTACGCGCGACCGACAAGCTCGTGAAGCCGGTCACCGCCGCCACGAAAGGCGGCATCGCCTGGATCAAACGTGACGGCATTCCGGAAATTCGCCGCACCAGGCCGGGCCGCGCAGCGGCCGACGACGGTTGGATCGGCCTACGTGCGAACGAAGCCTACGCTGTGCGCTCGACCCGCCAAACGCCGCTCTTCCACCCGGCAATCGCCTTCGTGCTGATCATCGGCGGCCTGATGCTCGGCTGGCGCCGCGAAGGTCGCTGACTACGGCGAAGCAGTCTTACACCGCCGCCTGCAGCTTCCGGCGCGCAAGCCGTGCTGTTAGGAGGTTGATCTTCTTGTAGCGCGGATCGCTTGTCACCTCGGCGCCCACCCACGCCGGCCGCTCGAACAGCGTTGTCTCGCTCACAAGTTCGATTTCCGCGATCACTATTCCCTCAAGCACGCCGTGATAGGCGTCGACTTCCCAAGTGTGCCCGAGCCAAGGCACAATGTGGCGCGTCTTTTGAAAAATCAACTTGCCGCACAAGAGCATCATCGCTTCGGCGTCGGCCACGGGAATCTCGTACTCGAATTCCTCGCGGCGCATGCCGACAGACCGGCTCTTGACCGCAAGTGTCGCGCGATGGCCAAAGCTGCGCACGCGCACCTTCTTTTCGCCGTCGCGCGAGATGAGCCCATCCTTGAGCTCCAACTTCGCGGTGACGTGCTCCCGCCAACGATCGCTGACAACAAGAAACTTTCGTTCGATTTCAAGCGCCACGACGATGTCCCGACCGTTGGACGACATCCTAGGCGCGCGTTGCGCCACACCTCAATGAAAGGTCGTGCGACCGATTTCTCTTGTGAAACAACCATGCCGCACGATTTCGCGCGGACCCGGTGCAGCTCAAACTAGGGATAGGGGCGCGCTCGTCGCGCACCCCTACGAGAAGCTTGTGGATAACCTACGCCTTACAAAACGCCGCGATATCCCGCGCCGTGTCGTAGCTGATGTCGGGCGTCGCAATCGCGAACAGCTCCACGCCGTGCGTCGTACCCATCGACTGCCGGCCGCGCGCCTTCACACCGTTTTTCAGAAGCAGCCGATAGAAATTGAGCCCTTCGTCGCGCAGCGGATCGCATTCGTTCACGTGAATGACCGTCGGCGGCAGACCCTTCACGTCGTCGTCCCCGGCAAACGCAGGCCACGCGAGCGGGTTCTTCGCGTTGAACGCCTCGATGCCATAGGCCATCGCGCCGCGATTGTTGTGCAGCTCAAGCAGAATGCCGTTGTTTTCCGACGACGACGGATTCTGCGGCAACGGCCACTGCCCCGCTATATACGGGCAAAGCGCATAGAGCCCTTTGATCAACCCGATATCGCCGTCTTGTTTGAGCTTGAGACCCGCCGCGAGCGTCAAGTTCCCGCCGCCGCTTTCGCCCGCGACGATGATCCGCTTGGGATCGATCTTGAGCCTGTCGGCATGCGCGGCGACCCACTTCACCCCCGACACGCAATCGTTCAGCCCCGCCGGGAACGGCGCGACCTCGGGCGTAGAAGAAGGCGTCACGCAATTGCGGAAGTCGACCATCGCAACGGCAACGCCCTGGGTCGCGATGATGCGCCCCCAAGCTTTGTACATGCCGTCAAAGCACGAGAAGTGCATCATGCCGCCGCCGTGCAGATAGACGACGCACGGCAAGCGTTCGCTCGTATCCGGCCGGATGAACTGAATCTTGATCTCGTTACCGTCAGGTTCGGAGCGGAACGTCTCCGTCGTGACCTTCAGGCCCTTCGACGGCGCGACATCTTCGTTGTCGCACATGTTGGTGAACATCTTGACCATAGCCATGCGCGCTTGCGCGGCCGGCGAGTTGTCCTCCGCCAGAAGCTGCTCACGGTTCGCCACATTGCCCGGCGGCACCACATCGGGCGCAGCCCCCAGCATCGCCTTGATGCGCGGATCGATACGAGGATCGTTGACGATTTTCGTGGCCATGGGCGAGGTCCTTTCCTAAATGGCGGTGGCACACTCTAAGCCGACTCCCTGCACGCTCGCCACTCCTTCTCCTCTAGCCCACTTGCGGAGGGGTGGCCGAACGCGCCAAACGCCGCTAGTACTTCCCCATGCTCGAAATCTTCTTAGCCTCGCTCGTCACCTTCTTCGTCGTCATCGACCCGCCGGGCGTCATCCCGATGTTCGCGACATTGACGCAAGACATGCCGGTCTCCTGGCGCCACCGCATGGCCTGGAAGAGCGTCCTGGTCGCAAGCTTCATCCTGCTAGGCTTCGCGCTCGGCGGCGAATGGCTGCTCGACAAACTGCACGTCAGCCTCGACGCCTTCCGCATCGCCGGCGGTCTGCTGCTCTTCCTGATCGCGATCGACATGCTGTTCGAAACCCGCACACAACGCCGCGAAGCGCGCAACGCCAAGGTGATCGAGGAACGCCACGCCCACCCCGGCGAGCACGAAGACATCTCCGTCTTCCCACTCGCGATCCCGCTGATCGCAGGCCCGGGCTCCATCGCTTCGATCATGCTGCTGTTCGCCCAGCACAGCGCCTGGCCCGGCCGCGCGGCGGTCCTAGCTGGTGTAGCCGTCAACCTCCTGCTGACGTTAGGCGCCTTCTGGCTCGCCGCCAAATTCTCCCACATGATCAGCGCCACCATCGCCGCCATGGTGACCCGCATCTTCGGCATCATCCTGGCCGCGCTTGCCGCCCAATTCGTCATCGACGGCATCAAGAACGTATTTGGAATCTGAAGACGGCATGCGGACTGCAGGCATCACGTGGGCGATGCCTCTAGTCACCGTTCTCTGCGTCCCGTCGCCCGAGAACTGGCGGCATCACGACCCGACAGCACACCCCGCAGCAGCAACCGGATCATCCATCGCCGCCCTGCGCACGTCGCCCTTCATCGCCTCGACCGCGCCGTCGGCGAGCGACAGCCCGAGCACCCGCGCGTAGTCCACTGGCCCCGGCATCGTGATCCGGCCGTAGGGCTGCACGCGCTTGAACCCCGCGCGCCCGTAATAGGGCTCATCGCCCACCAAGATCACCGCGCGATGGCCGAGCCGTTTTGCCTCAGCGAGGCTCGCCTGCATCAAGGCGAGCGCAATCCCCTGCCCCTGCCGGTCCGCAACGATCGCGAGCGGTCCCAGCATCAACGCCGCCTCGCCCCCGATCATGATCGGCCAATAGCGCACCGTGCCGACGATGCGCGCGCCGTCCTCAGCCACAAACGAGAGCGTGTCGACCGCCGCCACGCCCTCGCGCAAGCGGTACGCGCTCTTCGCAAACCGCCCCGGCCCGAATGCCGCGGCGACGATCGCATCGGCAGCCGCGGCATCGCGGGGCTCTTCGCGGCGGATGACGGTCAACGTCCTACCCTTTCGCCTTCACGAGATCGGTCAGCAACTTGATCTGCTCCTCATGCTTGGCGAGCATCTGCGCCAGCTGCTCGTTGCGCAACTGATCGAACTTCTCGTGCAGCGCCATGATCTCAAGCTCGGCCTTCAGGTTCACCTCATAGTCGTGCTGCGCGGTCAGGCGGTCCTTCTGCGACTGCCGGTTCTGCGACATCATGATGATCGGCGCCTGCAAGGCCGCCACCATCGACAGGAGCAAGTTCAAGAAGATGAAGGGATAGGGATCGAGCGCGCCGGTCACGAGAATGATCGTGTTCAGCACCGCCCAGGAAAGCAAAAACGCGACAAAGATCATAATGAAGGTCCACGACCCGCCGAACTCGGCCACCTTGTCGGCAAGCCAAACGCCGAACGTCTCTTTCTCCGGGCCCTCTTGACTGATGTCGCGTGTGACGACGGTGCGCTCGGCGACGTGTTTCAGAATGCGGCGGCGCCGCGCTGAAGCTTCGTCGCTGCCCAGACCCAACTTGTGCTCAATTGCTGTTAGCCACCGATGCGTGCTCATGGGCCTCCCTTCGGGCGATTCGCGAAAGCGTTACGTCACCTTATAGCAGGGACCAAAGTTCGCCCTGGAATCAGACCGCGCCCTGCGGTTAACGTTGCCGCAAAGCCATCGAAGACGAGGAGGAAGTCATGGGCATTTTGTCGGGCAAGGTCGTTCTGGTGACGGGCGGCGGCAACGGCATCGGTAAAGAATGCGCGCTGCTGGCCGCCAAAGAAGGCGCAAAGGTCGTGGTCAACGACCTTGGCGGCGGCACCACCGGCGGCGACGAAGGCTCGGCCGGCCCCGCCGAAACCGTCGTCCGCGAAATCAAAGCGGCGGGCGGCCAAGCTGTCGCAAACTCCGAAAGCGTGACCAGCCGCCCCGCGGTCAAGCGCATGTTCGAGCAAGCGAAGGACACGTTCGGCGGATTGCACGCCGTCATCAATCCGGCCGGCATTTTGCGCGACACGATGTTCCACAAAATGACCGACCAGGATTGGGACCTCGTGATCGACGTACACCTCAACGGCGCCTACAACGTCTGCCGCGCCACGATCGAACACTTCCGCGAACAGCAGGACGGTGCCTACGTCCTGTTCACCTCGACAAGCGGCATCATCGGCAACATCGGCCAGGCGAACTACGCCGCCGCGAAAATGGGCGTGGCCGGCCTCTCGCGCATCATCGCGATGGAGGGCATGCAAAAGAACGTCCGCTCGAACATCATAGCGCCGTTCGCCTGGTCGCGCATGATCGCGACGATCCCGATCAAGGACGAAGCTTCCGCCAAACGCGTTGAGCGCATGAAAAACTACATGCGCGCCGATCAGGTCGCCCAACTCGCGATCGCGCTCTGCGCCACGAAAGACGTAACCGGCCAAATCTTCGTCGCCCGCGGCAACGAAATCTTCCTGATGTCGCAATCGCGGCCCTTGCGCGGCATGGCCAAAATCGAAGGCTGGACGCCCGACACGATCGTCAATCACGCCTTCCCCGCCATGAAGCCGATGATGTACGACACCGGCGCCACCACGTCCGTCTTTGGTTGGGATCCGATTTGACCCGCACCTTCACCTACGACGCGCTCCCACAGGAGCGCGTCCATTTCGGCAAGTCCGTGCGCGAAGTCCTGGGCGACGAGGTCGAACGCCTCGGCGCTAAGCGCGTGTTCGTCGCGACGTCCAAAACGTTGCACGAACAGACCGGCGCGATCTCGCTGATCGCAACCTCGCTGAAGACGAAGATCGCCGCGACCTATCACGGCATCGCCGAGCACTCGAAACTCGACGGCGTGCTCGACGCGGTGCGTGCGGTGCGCGAAGCGAAAGCCGACCTCCTCGTCGGCGTCGGCGGCGGCTCGATCATCGACGGCCTGAAAGTCGTTCAACTCGCCCTCAGCGAAAACGTCGAAACGAAGGAGCAGCTGCTCGCGCTCGCGAACAAGCGCCACACAAAGCCGACGCCGATCCGCCAGATCGCGATCCCGACGACGCTCTCGGGCGCGGAAGTCACGCCCGCCGGCGGCGCCACCGATGAAGCCCAAGGCCGCAAGCTCGGCTTTATGAACCCGTTCCTCGTGCCGCGCGTGGTGATCTATGACCCCGCGCTCGGTGCGCTCACCCCCGAATGGCTGTGGCTCTCAAGCGCGATCCGCGGCGTCGACCATTGCTGCGAAGGCTTCCTCGCAAAGAACGTGA
>CAYXQB010000204.1:0-6295 GCA_964466435.1 uncultured Flavobacteriaceae bacterium
CGTGGCCGGGGGCTCACTCGCAACCTTCGTGGATTCGCATGCCGCCAAACCAACGGCCGCAACCATCAGCAATACAATCCGCGCTGTCATGGCTTACGTCACTCCGAGGATAAGATACTTGTTGCGGGCCCCCTCGCCTGAACAATGTACCCGCGAACGATGCGGCGCTCCACGCACGAAGGCCTGTAGAGGCGGTTCGCCACAACCGTTCATTAAGTTTAAACGGCGGCGATTCCCGCGGGTTGCAGGCAGTTCAACCTCTGCCTGCTGCTTGAGCCGCCTTCAAATTTTCAAGGGTGATGCAGTGCTGCCGCATGAGTCGTGCAAGCAAAACGCCCCGACGTTGCCGCCGGGGCGTTGTGAGCCGTACGGCCGATCGTCAGTTGAAGTGGTAGTTCACACCGAACTGAACGAGGACGTTTAGGTTCTGCCCGACCGCCGTTGTGGAAGTACCGAAGACGGGAACTGTCGCCGTGTAGTCGGCGGAGCCGTAGTCACCGGCCATGGCCTCGGCCTTCAGCGACCATTTCGGAGCGATTTGGAACTCCACACCACCGCCGACGACCCAACCCATAAAGGTTTCCGAGCTGCGTACGTCGAATGCGCCCGTGACGGCGCAGATGCCGAACGCCGCTGCGGCCGGGCAGGTCAGGCCTTGCTCCAGCTCGTTCCAGGCGAGGCCGCCTGTTGCGTAGAGAAGCACGTCGGGCGACGCGAGATAGCCGAGGCGCGCGCGCAGCGTGCCCGATGTGTCGATCTGACCGTCTTCGGTCAGGAAGTTGCCGTCGCGGATGAACTCATCGAGGTTGCCCCAAGAGATGTCAGCCTCGAGACCTAAGATCCAATTCGGGCCGATGTCGATGTTGAAGCCCGCTTGGATACCGAGCATCGCACCGCTGAACGATTGTTCGGGCGTCGCCGGATTGGCGTAGTCCGTGTCGGTGTCGAGATAGCTACCGTGCGCGCCGACGTAGAATCCATGCCAGCCGCTCATCGCACCGTCCGCATGCGCCGTCGATGCCAAGGACATGCTTGCGGCCATCGCGGCCGATACCAGAAGTGTTTTTCTCATTGCGTCCATCCCCACATTCGAAGCCCCACGCCTCGATTGAGAGAAGGATAGAGAAACGACGGACAACACCCGAAGCGGCGAGTCATTCAGAGGCTGGGTACAAACAATGTTAGGACGGCTCGTGTATCTGCGCTGTCACGACTTTCCCTCTTTTCGCGAGTTGTCGCTTGTGCAGTCTCCATTTCGCTGCATGACGAACGTCGATCCTGCTTGGCGATCGAGGCAATGCTTCATGCAACGATTGATCTCGCAGCGGAACATTCGCGCCGGAAGCGAAGTCGCTACCGCTCAGGTGAGGCGCACAAGCGTCTCGAACACGGCCTGATCGTTGATGATGCGGGGGACTTTGTTCTGTCCGCCGAGCCGACCGCGGGATTTCATCCATTGTGCGAACGTGCCCCCGGGAACGGCGCGGACTTCCGGCGCTCGCATACCGAAGCCTTCGGCGCGGTGGGCGCGGTAGTCGTCGTTGAGCGCGAGCAATCGCTCGTCGATGGCGGCGGCGAACTTTTGGACGATATCGGCGGGCGGCACGGGCTCGAACTCGACGACGAACAGGTGACCCCCGAGGTCGCCTTGCTTTTCCGGGAAGACGGCGCCCATCGAGAAGTCGTTGATCGTGAGGTTTTGTGCTGCAGCAGCGCGGGTGACGGCGTCTTCGATCTCTTCGCCGATCAGGTGTTCGCCGAAGGCCGACATCGAGTAGCTGGTGCGGCCGGTGATGAAGAGGCGCGGCGGGTCGGTCGAGACGAACCTGCCCGTGTCGCCGATGACGTAGCCCCAGCAGCCGGCGCAGGTCGAAAGCACGATCGCGTAGTTGACGCCCGTCTCGACGTTGCCGAGCCAGTGGCGCGTGGGATTTGGGCTGTCGAGTTCGGCGAGCGGCACGAACTCGAAGAACAAGCCGGTGTCGGTGAGAAGGCGCAGCCCCAGCTCCGGCGTTTCGTCTTGCAGCGCGATGAAGCCTTCCGAGGCTGGGTAGACTTCGCGCAGTTCGGCGCCGCCAGCGAGGAATTGTTCGAACCTCGCCCGGTAGGGTTTGAAATTGACGCCGCCGTGTATGAGCAGGTCGAGGTTCGGGTAGAGGTCGCGCGCAGTCGCCGGCCGGCCGAGGTTTGCTTGCTGTTTGTCGAACAGGATGAGGAGCCACGGTGGCGCGCCGGTGAGAACGCGGATGTCCGTCTGTGCCGCCAGCACAGCGAGGCGGCGGACCTTTTCTTCCCAGTCGGTGATGAGCGCGAGTTCGACCGGCGGGAACGCGAACTGCTTGGCCCACCACGGCAGGCGCTTGATCGCGATGCCCGAAAGGTCGCCCGACCAGACGCCGTCGGCCTCGCGCACGAGGTCCGTCGAGCCGCCGAGCATGAAGCTCTTGCCGCCGAAGATGCGCGAGCGGGGGCGCGCCGTCACGTGGTGCGTGAAGAGGTCGAGACCCGCTTTCGTGTTCGAGCGGTTCATCGCGTGGGTGACGGGGATGTATTTCGACGAACCCGACGTCGTGCCGGAGGTGACGGCGAAGTATGGCACGCGTCCCGGCCAGGTAACGTTCTCGACGTTCGGGAAGGCTGGCTTCCAATAGGTGCGCCAGAAATCGTCGTAGCGGCGGAGCGGCACAGTCTTCTGAAAATCCGCAACCGTCTTGATGCGGTCGAAGCCGTGGTCGCGGCCGAACTTCGTTGCTGCCGCTTGCGCGACGAGACTCATCAGCTGGCGGCGCTGGGCTTCGACGGCGTCGAACTTCGCCAGCTTCGCGCGGCGTTGCTTGGCGTAGAGGCGGAGTGCCGGCGTGAAGTCGATCATTGCGGCGCGAGTTGGGTTTTGTATTTGAACGTCGCGCGCACGGTTTCGATTTTAAGGGGCACTTGGAACGACTGGCCGGTTTGGAAGGCGTCCACTTGGTCGCGGAACGTCGATGAGTTGTACCAGCCGTCATTGCCGCCCAGCATGACGAACCAGTTGGCGTCTGGTTTCGAGAGGTCCGAGACGTGGCGGGCTTGCGCGCCATAGCGCGTCGCATGCCGTTCGGCGCTGCTGTCGTGATCGGTCTTGAGCAGCGTCTCGCTCGAGCCCGCGGCGGGGACATCGTCGAAGACATAGCGCGAGCCGATGACGGGGATCGCCGCGAATTGGCCTTGTACGATCAGGCGGTGCATGTGCCCCCACGTCGGATACTGCTTCATCGCTTCTTCCGCGGTGGCGAGGCCTGCGGCGAGCGCGGCTTTGAACTTTACGGCATCGAGGGCGGCGAGTTGCGCGGCCATGCGCTGATACGGGCTGCCGGCTGCGTCGAAGGCGAGGATTTCGTGTTCGGGGAAGGCTGCGGGCAGGAAGCCCTTCATCGCCGCTTCGAAGGCGACGGCGCCCTTGCTGTCGCGGTCGTAACGGCCGTTCCAGGTCTCGACAGCTGCCACCACGTCGCTTTGCGCGGGCGTGAACACCGGCGCATCGCGCTTGATGCGCGCCACGAATGCATCGCGCATGGCGACGGACGAGCTGGAGTAGGTGTCCAATTGCAGGCGCTTCAAGTCGTCGGCGGTCACGCGCGCCTTGCCGCCCAGCACTTCCTGCATGCGCGTGACGCGATCGTCGGCGGAGAAGAAATAGCCGATTGGGATCGACGCTTCGGCCCCGCGGTTGTTGGCGGAGGCCACGAAACCCGTTGGCGGATTGTAGGTTGAGGGCAGATCGCGCGCGGTGACAATCTCGTTCCACGCTGCGGCGTCGCTCAGCGGGCGAACGAGATCTTTCGGCAGCTCCTTCGAACGCTTCGGCAGATGCGTTGCCGTCACTTGACCGACATTGCCTTTGACGTCGGCGTAGACGAAGTTTTGCGGCGAGATCGCGAAGCCTTCGAGGCCGGCGCGGAACTCATCCCAGTTGCGCGCCCGGTTGACCTTCAGCATCGCCGTGATTTCGTCCGACGGGTTGTGGCCGATCCAGCGCAGCGCGAACTGTTCGCCGTTGCGCTTCGGCAATGCGTTTGCGTCGGAGAGGATGGGCCCGTAGGGCGTCTCACGCACCTTGATCTCGCCATCGAACCACCAGCGCGTTTTGACAGTGACCGCGCGCTCCTTGATTTGGTCGGCGGGCAGCTTGCTGACGTCGAAGAGATCGCTGCCGGCGGAGCGCATGTTGGTGCCGCCCCATGCGATGTGCTCGTTGCGGCCGACGGCGACGAACGGCACGCCGGGCACCATGAAGCCCACCATGTTGTAAGACGGCGACTTCACGCCGGCGAGCACCCAGAGGTTCGGCAAGCTGATGCCCAAATGCGGATCGCTCGCGATCATCGCGGCGCCAGTGCCGGTCTTCGTTGCCGAAACCGCCATCGAGTTCGAGCCGTTGCGGCTCATCGTGGAGAGAATGCGCGAGAGCTCGTTCGCGGCGGTGCGCTGGTTCCAGGCGAAGGACGGCGCGGAGGCCGTGCCTTCTTTCAGAACTTCAGCCCAGAGCTTGGGCCAGTCCTCACGCTCGCGCAGCGGCATCAGGCGGATCCAGACCAGCCAGGACACGTCGATCGAGGCGAGGCGGCCGATGGTGAGTATCTCCTCGGGCGCCCAAGGTTCCTTGTCGAGGCCGAGAAGTGCGTATTCGTGCGGCAACTCCTTCGCGTTCGCTTGGTAGTGGTTCACACCCTCGATGAAGGCGTCGAGCCAAGCTTTCGTATCGGCGGGCATCGAAGCGTAGACGGCGGCCGACGTCTTGCCGAGATCGAGGATCCTAAGCGCGTGTTCGATGTCGGCGACTTGCGGGATCGGACCCGCGATCTCTTGGATGCGCGCTTGCGAGACGCGGCGCATCACCTCCATCTGACCCAGCCGCAAATGCGCGTGCACGAGGCCAAGCGCGAACGCCGCATCGCGGTCGGTTGCCGCCTCGATGAACGGGACTTGGTGCTCGTTCCACCAGACGGTGACGGGACGCTCCACGGGAATAGAAGCGGTCGGGAACATGGCGAGCCGCTCGTTCAACGAACTCGCTTCAGGCAGCGGGGTCAGGACGGCGCAGCTGGTAAGCGCGGTGAGCAGCGTCAGGGCGAGGGCGGCTCGCTTGAGATTGGGCATGTCCATCCGTCGGTGAGTGGCGTTGTGGCTTATACGATAGTTGGAGTGCGGCGGATGGCTACAAGGATTATCGAGAACTACAGACTTGTTGTGGAGTTTCCCGCGCGAGCGCACTCGGGCGGAAAGAGGTGACTTTCGCCGTCCCGCCCAGGCGGGCCAGAGGTGACGCGTAGTTTCGTCTCTGCCAGATTGGGTCGCGTCGGTTGACGGGGACTATGATGGCTGAGGCTAGAGCAAGACGGACGTTGGGCATGCGCGTGCTCGACAGGATCGAGTGGGTGGGAAACAAACTGCCGGATCCCGTGACCCTGTTCGCGCTCGCGATCATCGCGGTCATTGTCGTTTCGGTTCTGTTCGCCAGCCAGGGTGTGGCGGTGATCCATCCGGGTACGGGTAAAGAGATTGCGGCGGTGAGCCTGCTCGAGGTGGAGCAGGTGCGGCGGCTGTTCACCGACATGACGAAGGTGTTCGCGGAGTTTCCGCCACTGGCCCTCGTGCTCGTGATGATGATCGGCGTGGGCGTCGCAGAGCGTGCCGGCTTGATCGCGGCGGCGTTGCGCGGGGTCGTGCGCGCGACGCCGAAATCGCTGCTCACGGGTGCGATCGTGTTTGCGGGCGTGATGTCGTCCTTGGCGGCGGACGCGGGCTATGTCGTGCTGTTACCGCTTGCGGCCGCGATCTACGCGGCGTCGGACCGGCATCCACTGGCGGGACTTGCAGCAGCCTTCGCGGGCGTCGCCGGCGGGTTCTCGGCGAACCTGTTGGTCACGCCGCTCGATCCGCTGCTTGCGGGTCTGACCCAGGCGGCGGCGCAGATCATCGAGCCCACGCGCGAGGTGAAGGCGACCGCGAATTACTTCATGATGATCGCGCTGGTGCCGCTGTTCACGTTGGTCGGCTGGTGGGTGACGGACCGCATCGTCGAGCCGCGTCTGAACGGGCACACGCCGTGGCAGTTGCCGGGCGGCGGGCATACGCACGAACTTGCAGACCTTGAAAAGAAGCGCGAGCGGCGCGGGTTGTTCTGGGCGGGGCTGATGGCGCTTGCACTGATCGCGCTGTTCACGTGGCTCAGCTGGGAGCCGGGAACACCGTTCCGCGGCGACGATGGATCGGTGGAGCCTTTGCTCAAATCGCTGGTCGCGATCCTGTTCGTGTC
>CAYXQB010000205.1:0-6229 GCA_964466435.1 uncultured Flavobacteriaceae bacterium
CTTCCCCAAAGTCAGGATCCGGCTCTCTTGTTCCTCGGCTTTTCGGCAGAAGGCGCGTTCCCTGGGAGCGCCGGCTTCCAGCCGGCTCTTAGTGGCGCGCAACTTCAGCAAGGGCCGGCAAGATGCCGGCGTTCCCAGGACAAGCGCTCCCTACGGAAACGTCGGCGCTCTACGACAAACCTCGCAATCGGCTTGTCAGCTGCGAAGATTTGCGCGAAGCACTCGCCGCAAACCAAAGGTAATCCGATGCAATATGACGAGGTCGTTCTCGGCCGGCGCAGCATTCGCGGCTTCAAGAAGACGCCGGTGCCGAAGGCGCTGATCAAAGAGGTGATCGGCCTCACGATCCGCGCGCCGTCCTCACTGAACACCCAGCCGTGGAACTTCTACATCGTCACCGGCGAACCGCTAGACAAAATCCGCAAGGGCAACACCGAACGCAACCTCGCCGGCGTCCCCGCCTCGCGCGAGATACGATCGCACGGCAACTATGAAGGCGTGCACCGCGAGCGCCAAATCGAAATCGCCAAACAGCTCTTCGCCGCGATGGGAATCGAGCGCCATGACCAAGTGGCCAGACAAGACTGGGTGCTGCGCGGCTTTCGTCAATTCGACGCGCCGGTCTCGATCGTCGTCACCTACGACCGCTCCATCCACGGCGGAGACATCGGCCCGTTCGACTGCGGCGGCGTCACGAACGCGCTCGTCAACGCCGCCTGGTCAAGAGGCCTGGGCTGCGTGATCAACAGCCAAGGAATCATGCAATCCCCCGTCGTCCGCGAACACGCCAAAATCCCCGACGACCAAGTCATCATGATCTGCGTCGCGATGGGCTTCCCGGACGACACGTTCCCCGCGAACGCGGTGGTGTCGAAGCGCAAGAGCGTGGATGAGGCCGCCGTCTTCGTCGGGTTTGATTGATCAACAACCGCAGACGCAACGCACTCCTGGGACCGCGGGCGTCCCCGCCCGCTCTTCCGGCAGCAAGCCGCGAGGAAATCGCGTACGGTCCCTGCAACTCCAAAGTCAGTTGGCGGCAGCGCGCTTCATATGGCAGTAGCGAGTCTTTCGACCGCTACCGCAGCTACATGGCCTATTGCCTAACTTTTTGCTCCAACCGCTCTCAATGCTTTGGAGCGCCTCCCACGAAATGTGACGGAGATACACCTTCTCGATGTGCTCAAGCGGCTTTTCGCCATTCGGGCCAGATTGAATAAAGCCGATGGAGTGTTCCTTGGACAATCGATGATACGCCTCGTTGATTTTGCCATCGACGTGTGCCCCACCATCTTGGTCCGCCACCGACATCACAATGTCCCACCGGCTGAACACGTGGCGATTATCGTCGCGAAGTACGGGCTCGCTTTTCCAAGCATCAAGACTGACAGTTCGCGGTGGGTTTGGGCCTGCTCCGAGGACAGGGATGAGCTTAGCACCATCAGCGCTCATCGCAATCAAGGAGAGACAAAATTCGGAAAGCAGGTCCTTTTCTCTTATCGGGACCGCGTAGCTAGCGAATCCAATGGAAGCAAGGTCGACCTGCTCAACCAAGGGCGAAGAGTTTCTACTTTTGTGAAGCAGAATGCGAAGGGCCACCGACATACGACGGAACTCGGACGTATCGCCGTCATCGAAATCGCGCATCGACTTCCGTAGAAAATTCAACTGCTCAACAAGCCGCTGCTCTAGGTCAGACTGTTGAACTGTTACACTGTTCGTTGGGGAGTTTCGCGACACTTGTCATCTCACTCAAGAGGCCGAAAGAACTGCAAACCATCAAATAGTTTCTGACGCCCAATTCCGCTTCCGAGCGAACCGCCACTCGAACGGGCTCCCCTGAGACCTCGGACGTCCTCGTCCGCTCTTGTCTGACTCTGGGCAGGCAGTGCGTTGGAAAGTCAGAAGAGCGGACGAGGACGTCCGCGGTCCCAGGGATGCTCGCTTCTCAGCTTGCGCCAATCGTCTCCAAAAATCGAAGGGGCTCGCCCCGCGCTGCCCCGCTCAGCGCGCCGTCCCACATCGCGACTTCGCCGCGCAGGATCGTGCCGACCGGCCAGCCCGTGACCGTCACGCCGTCGAATGGCGTCCAGCCGCAGCGGCTTGCGATCCACTTGTTTTCGATCGTCCGCTTGGCCTTGAGATCGACGATCGTGAAGTCTGCATCGAACCCGACTGCGATCCGGCCCTTCGTCTGCAGCCCGAAGATACGCTGCGGCCCGTGCGAAACCAGATCGACGAACCGCTCCAACGTGAGCCGCCCCGCGTTCACATGGTCGAGCATGATCGGCACCAGCGTCTGCACGCCCGTCATGCCTGAGGGCGTATCCGGATAGCCCTTATCCTTCTCCTCGCGCGTATGCGGCGCGTGATCGGAGCCGAGCACATCGACGATGCCCTCGCGCACGCCGTTCCAAATCGCCTCCCAATGCGAGCGGTCGCGCACCGGCGGATTCATCTGCGCATAGGTGCCGAGCCGCTCGTAGCACTCCGGCGCGATCAACGTCAGGTGGTTCGGCGTCGTCTCGACGCTCGCGATATCTTTGTGCGCGCGCAGATATTCGATCTCGTCGCCCGTCGACACGTGCAGCACGTGCACGCGTCGCCCGGCCTTGCGCGCCAGCGCCGTCAACCGCTTCGTCGCCAGCAGCGCAGCCTCCACATCGCGCCACACCGGATGCGAGCGCGGATCGCCCGGAATGCGCTCGCCTTTGCGCGCGTTCAAACGGTCTTCATCCTCCGAGTGCACCGCCATGCGGCGGCGCCCGTTCTTGAGCACGCGTGCGACATGCGCGTCGTCCGCAACGAGCAGCGTGCCGGTGGACGAGCCCATGAACATCTTCACGCCCGCCGCCCCCGGCATCAGCTCAAGCGTCTTCAAAGACTCCGCGTTGTCAGGCGTCGCCCCGACATAGAACGCGTGATCGCACCACATCCGCCCGCGTGCCAAGCGTAGCTTCTCGTTCAGCGCCTCGGCCGTCGTCGTCGGCGGTGCCGTGTTCGGCATTTCGAAGACCGCCGTCACGCCGCCAAGCACCGCGGCGCGGCTCCCCGTTTCCAGATCTTCCTTGTGCGTCGGCCCCGGCTCGCGGAAATGCACCTGGCTGTCGATCGCCCCGGGCAGCACATGCAGCCCTTTCACATCACGGACCGCCGCAGCCTTCGCGCTCCCAAGCGCGCCGATCGCCGCAATCTTGCCCCCGCGTACGCCGACATCGGTCGCCGTCGTGCCCCACGGCGTCACCACGGTGCCGCCCTTCAAAATCAGATCAAATGTCTCGCTCATGGAAGAAGCAGCTACAGACCGGCCCGCGATTTCGCAAGCACCCTTGCCAAACCGAACGCCGCCGCCCTACTTCATTCCCATGAGTTTCCCCACCACAGTTCTACCCGACCGCGCTGTGATTGAGGTCGCAGGCGCCGATGCGGCGACATTGCTGCAGGGCCTGATCACGAACGACATCGCAAAGGCGGCAAACGGGCGTGCGATCTTCGCCGCGCTGCTGACCCCGCAGGGCAAGATCATCGCGGCGTTTCTAGTCGCGCCCGCGAACGACGGCTACCTGATCGACTGCGCCGCGGCCCAAGCCGCCGACCTCGCCGCGCGCCTCAAGAAATACAAACTGCGCGCCAAGGTCACGATCGCCGAACGCCCCGATCTTGCCGTCGTCGCCTCTCCCACCGAAAGCGAAGGCAGCTTCGCCGATCCGCGCCTCGCCGCGCTCGGCTTCCGCGCCTATCAAACGAACCCCGCCGCAACCGACAACGCGGCCGCCTACCACGCCCACCGCATCGCGCTCGGCGTTCCGGAGGCGAGCGACATCCCGCCAGAGACGCACTTCCCGCTCGACTGCAATTTCGAGGAACTCCACGGCGTCGACTTCGACAAGGGCTGCTATGTCGGCCAAGAACTCACCGCCCGCATGAAGCACCGCGCCAGCGCCCGCCGCCGCATCTTGCGCGTCGAAGCAACAGCGCCGCTCCCGCCACCCGGCACATCGATCAAGCTTGGCGACACCGAACTCGGCGAGATGCTGGGCAGCATCGGCGGCAAAGGTCTAGCCATCGTCCGCCTCGACCGCCTTGGCGACGCCACCGAAGCGACCGCTGGCGCACTCGCCGTCCGCATTGCCCGTCCAAGCTACCCGCTGATCACCAAGGACTAAACGAATGGCCCCGAAATCGCGCTGCACCTGGCCGGGTGAAGACCCGCTCTACGTCGCCTATCACGACGAAGAATGGGGCGTGCCCGAATACGACGACCGCGCGCTCTACGAGAAGCTGATCCTCGACGGCTTCCAAGCGGGCCTGTCGTGGATCACGATCCTCAGGAAACGCGAAAACTTCCGCAAAGCGTTCGACAATTTCGAGCCGGCCAAGATCGCCCGCTACACCGAACCCAAGATCGCCAAGCTGCTGCAGAACGAAGGCATCATCCGCCACCGCGGAAAAATCGAAGGCACGATCAAGAACGCAAGGCTCTATCTCGACATCATGGAGAAGGAGCCCGGCGGCTTCTCGCACTACCTCTGGAAATTCGTCGACGGCAAGCCCTTGCAGAACAAGTGGGCGGCGATGAAACAGGTCCCCGCCGAAACGCCGATGAGCCAAGCGCTGTCGAAGGATCTGAAGAAGCGCGGTTTCACGTTTTGCGGCCCGACGATCGTCTACGCCTTCGCCCAAGCCGTCGGCATGGTCAACGACCACATGACCACCTGCTTCCGCCACAAGGAATGCGCAAAGGTGGGCAAGCGCTAAAGCGCAACGGCGTCCCGCTTGCCGCACGCCCAATCGAGCGCTTGGGTCAGCCGGTCGCCGCCCCAAAACACCTCGCCGTCCACGACGAACGACGGCGCGCCGATAATGCCGAGCTGAACCGCGCGCTCGGCCTGCACGCGGAACGCATCTTTCGTCTCCTGCGCTTGCGCCGCGTGAAGCATTGGCGCCGGCACCTGCCCCATGTCGGACAGAATCTTCCCGATCACGAACGGCGATGAGATGTCCGCGTCGTCGACGAAGTTCGCGCTGTAGACGCGCCGCACGAACTCGCCCACCCAAGCCTCACCCGCAAACCGGCACGCAATGCGCGAAGCCAACAGACTGCCGCGCGGAAACTGCGACGGCTTCTTGAGTGGCAAACCTTGCGCAGCGCAAATGCGCGCGAGGTCGCGCCACATATAGGCACCCTTCGCCGGATAGATATTGAACGGCGAGTCGTTCCACCCCTGCGCCGCAAAGATGGGCCCCAGCAAAAACGACCGCCACTTCACCTCGACGCCGCGCGCCTCAGCTGCCGCTGCAACCGCATGCGCCGCTGGATAGGAATACGTGCTCGCAAACTCGAACCAAAACTCGAGCGGCGCGGCCATCACCCTCTCCCACGGTACGGCGCAACGCCCTGCTCCGGCACCCAGAGGCCAGAGGGCAGCTTCCCTGTCTGCCAGAACACGTCGATCGGCATACCGCCGCGCGGGTACCAATAGCCGCCGATGCGCAGCCACTTCGGCGCGATCGTCTCGATCAGCCGTTTGCCGATCGCGACCGTGCAGGCCTCATGAAAGCCCGCGTGATTGCGGTAGGAGCTCAAGAACAGCTTCAACGACTTCGACTCGACGATCCACTTGCCCGGCGCATAGTCGATCACGAGATGCGCGAAGTCAGGCTGCCCCGTCACCGGGCACAGCGACGTGAACTCCGGCGCCGTGAATCGCACGAGATAGTCCGTGTCGGCATGCGGATTGGGAACGCGCTCCAGCACCGCGTCCTCAGGCGACGCGGGAAGCTTTGTGGGTGCGCCCAGCTGCGTTAGTTTGTCCTTCGCCATCACGCCCTCCGATAGGTCGCAGACTCGCCGAGCGAGTGGCGGCTGACCGTCACCGACGCAATCTCGGGCAGCGCACCCTTCAACTCGTCGAAGATGAACCGCGCCAGTCGTTCCAACGTCGGCAGCTCGAGCCCCTTGATCTCGTTCAGAAGGTGATGATCCAGCCGCCCGCGCAAATCGGCGACCGCCGCATCGACATCGGCAAAGTCGCGGATCCAACCCTTCGCCGGATCGGGCGCGCCCTCCAGCGTAACCGCCGCGACGAACGAATGCCCATGCATCCGCGAATTCGGATGGCCCTTCGGCGCCGTCGGCAAGAAGTGCGCCGCGTCGAAACGAAACTCTTTGGTGATAGAAAGTGACATCACATTCTCAACAAAAGGAGATGGTTGTCATGGTCCGCGTAGG
>CAYXQB010000206.1:0-6226 GCA_964466435.1 uncultured Flavobacteriaceae bacterium
ACGTCTTCCGTTGCCTGATCGACAGCGATATTCCGCTGAACGCCGGCTGCCTTCGCCCGCTCAACATCATCGTCCCCGAACACTCACTTCTAAACCCGAGTTACCCCGCCGCCGTCGTCGCCGGCAACGTCGAGACCAGCCAAGCCGTCACCGACACGCTGTTCGGTGCGCTTGGCGTCATGGCGGCAGCCCAAGGCACGATGAACAACTTCACGTTTGGCAACGAACGCCACCAATACTACGAGACGATCTGCGGCGGCGCGGGCGCAGGCCCAACATTCGACGGCGCCAGCGCGGTCCACACCCACATGACAAACTCGCGTCTGACCGACCCTGAGATTCTTGAATGGCGCTACCCCGTCCTCGTTCGCCGATTCGCGATTCGTGAAGGGTCTGGCGGCAGCGGCGCACGCAACGGCGGCGACGGCGTCGTGCGCGAGGTCGAATTCCGCGAAGCGATGGACGCCGGAATCTTGTCCACACGCCGCCGCGTCGCGCCATTCGGGATCAAGGGCGGCGCCGACGCCAAGCCAGGCCGCAACGCGATCAAGCGCAAGACGGGCAAAGTCGAAGAGCTGCCGGGATGCGCCGTCGCAGCGGTCGAACCCGGCGATGTTTTTGTCATTGAAACGCCCGGCGGAGGGGGGTACGGCAGTACGCGAAAAGAACAAGGCCTCGAATGAACGTCGATCTCTTCGTCGGCACGCTGACGCGCTACTACACGGCCGATTGGCAAAACGGCAGAACCCGCGCCGGTGACGCCACCCCCTTCGGTTCCAACAAGAAGGGCCGCACCACCGTGACCGATCCCGTCGAATTGCAAGGGATCATCGCGGGCTGGCTCGAGGATGCGACCCTCAAGCTCCAACAGCACCTGAAGGAACCGCTCAGCTGGAAGGAAGGCATGCTACCGCCTTATTTCGTAGGCGAGCTTGGTTCCGCGGGATATGGCGGCGCGATCCTACTTGCAGCGTACACCAACAACGCGCATCTGCCCCGGCCGGTAACCTTCGTCGACGCCAAGACATGGGAGCGCGATCCTGCATACCTGGCGTCGATACAGCCGAAGGAGAAGAAGGACGCGCTCTGGGAAATCATCAACTGCGGCATCTGGTTTCCGGTCAATTTCGCCTTCGGCATCAGCCTGAAGGATCCTTCGGGCCAACCGATCAAAGCAGGCTCGATCGACCTCCTTTGGCGCGCGCTCGAATACCTGAACGATACGAATTGGGGCGCCTCGCCCGAAGACATCGCTTCCTGGCGCGCTCGCACTTTGAGCGAGACCGACACCTTCGACGCCCAGGCCCAATACGGCTTTGCTACCTTCTATGAGATGTGCCGGATTGCGCGAGAGAACCGGTTGCCGATGAAGCTGCACTACTGACGCATGACGACGGTACTCGTCACGGGTGCCAATCGCGGCATCGGCCTCGAATTCGTCCGTCAGTATGTGGGCGACGGCGGGCGCGTCCTCGCCTGCGCCAGGCTTCCAAACGACGCGAAGGAGTTGCTCGATCTGGCAGCCAACGCGAACGGCCGGCTCGCCGTGCATGAATTGGACGTCGGCTCAGCTGAATCGGTCGCGAACCTCGCGAAGGAACTGGCCCTCCAACCGATCGACATCCTGATCAACAACGCGGGCATCTACGGTGGCACGCATCAGCAAGTCGGCGACATCGACTACGACGCCTGGATCCGCACGCTGAACGTCAACGCGCTGGGCCCTGTTCGCGTCACAGAAGCCTTGCGCCCGAACCTGATCAGAGGCCGGGAGAAGAAGATCGTCGCAATCACGAGCGGCATGGGCTCGACCGCTCAGCACGATGGCACGGCCCTGATCTACCGCTCCTCCAAGGCCGCCCTGAACAACGCGATGCGCGGCCTCGCCAAAGCCCTCAAACCCGATGGCATGACGGTCGTCTCTATTCATCCGGGCTGGGTTCAGACACACATGGGTGGCAGAAACGCAACGCTCACCCCCGAAGTATCGGTTTCGGCCATGCGAAAACTCGTTGCGGGCCTAAGCCTTTCGGAGAACGGCCGGTACATTAACTATGCCGGAGCCGAAATTCCCTGGTAGTTCAAAGTGTTACGGTGCGTCTCCTGTGGATTTGTTGCAGCGCCGTATCGAATCCTGTTGGGCCCTGCGACAAATCGTGTCACACTGCGTTCACCCTGATGGAAAAGGAGGGCGCTCTGAATGGCTGAGCAGCTGAGTCTGATCACAACCGGGGTCGTGTTCGCGTTTCTAGGGGCCATACTAATCGGGCTCATATAGACCGCAACAATGACGGGGAATTTTCGAAGGGCCGGGGTGATCACCCCGGCCCTTCTTGCGTATCAAGACATACGCATTTCACGGGGACACTGCCCATGCCCGCCGAGTCTTTCTCCATACTCTGCTACCTCGCAACGCTGTTCAGCTTAGGGCTTGGACTATTCGGTCTCATCCGCCCGCTTGGCGCGCTTGACCTGATCGGCCTGCAAGCAGTCCCCGGCCTGAAGCACTCGATCTCCGAAGTCCGCGCCACCTACGGCGGCGTCTTCATCGGCGTCTCGCTCTATCCGCTTGTCACGGGCGAGCCGCACGCCTTCCTGACATTGGCCCTAGGCTGGGTGCTAGCCGCCCTCTGCCGTCTCTGCTCCGCCTTCTTCGATGGCGCGATGACCCGCTTCAACCTCACGTCGATCGCCTTCGAATTCGGTGTCGGCGCGCTGATCGCGCTACCCCACCTCGGGCGCGTGTGAGTCGAACCTCGCCGCATAGGATTCGAGAGGCAAGCTCAACCCGTTCGTGAGATACGCGACGGTGTGATAGAAGCCGGCGAGGAGTATCAGCTCCAGAATCTGCTCGACCGAAAACGCGAGCCTAAGCTCGCCCCAGAGCGCATCACTGATCGTCGACGTGTCGTGCAGCTCGTCGGCAAGACGCACGATCAACCGCTCCCGCGCCGCCCAGCCGTCGCTAACGCCGGCCGACACCGTCGCCGCAACTTGTGCCTCCGACAAACCAGCGCTCTCGGCAAACAGCGCAATATGCACGCCCCACTCATACTCCGAGCCCGCACGAGCGCATGTCCGATCAATCATGATCTCGCGCTCCCGCAACGACAGCGGACCTTTGTCCAGGAGCCCCGCTGCCATGAACCGCGAGAACGCTCGCTCGCTGCGCGCCAAGGTCGTGAACAACACGAGTGGCGGCACACCCGGCGGCATGAGCCGCTCGAACGCCTCCTCCACGGCCGCGGCAAACGGAGGCTTTGCGGGCTCTATGCGGGCTGTGGTCATGACAACTCCCTTTGCTACTAATTTTGTAGCATTGCCTGTGTTGCCACGCTACACATTTTGTAGCACAATCTCGCGATGGCACGAACACCTAAGCCGGGAAGTCCCGCCCGTGGCACGGCGAGCGGCCGTCCGATCATGGTCTTGCTCGACCTGCTTGGACGCCGTTGGGCCATGCGTGTGATTTGGGAACTGCACAGAAAGCCGCTCACCTTCCGCGACCTGCAAGCGGCCTGCGGCGGAATCAGCCCGACGATCTTGAACACCCGTCTGGCCGAACTCCGCGACGCCGAGATCGTGGCGCAGGATGGCGCGGGCTACACCCTAACGGCCGAAGGGCAGCGACTGCTCAAAGAGCTGCTCGGCCTACACGAATGGGCCGAGCGTTGGGCAAAGCGAAAGACCTAACCGCCTACGCCGCCGCTTTGCCCGGCACATAAGCCAAGATCGGCGCCAGCCAACGCTCCGCTTCGGCGAGCGTCATCCCTTTGCGCTTCGCGTAGTCCTCGACCTGATCGCGATCGATCCGGCCGACGCCGAAATAAATAGCGTCCGGGTGGCTGAAATAGAGCCCGCTCACAGACGAGCCGGGCATCATCGCAAAGCTTTCGGTCAACTCCATGCCAGCGTTCGCGCCGGCATCCAGAATGCGAAACAGCGTGCCCTTCTCCGTGTGGTCCGGCTGCGCGGGATAGCCGGGCGCCGGACGGATACCCCGATACTTCTCCGCGATCAGGTCTTCGTTCGAGAGCTTCTCGTCGCGCGCATAGCCCCAGAGTTCGCGCCGCACGCGCTCGTGCGTGTACTCGGCAAGTGCCTCCGCCAGACGATCGCCCAGTGCCTTGAACAGAATGCCGTCATAGTCGTCGTTCGACGCCTTGAACACGCGGCTGCGCTCCACCTCGCCGTGGCCTGCGGTGACCGCAAACCCGCCCAGATAGTCCGCCACGCCCGAATCCTTCGGCGCAACGAAGTCGGCAAGCGCCAGATTCGGCCGCCCATCGTCCCGCCGCATCTGCTGGCGTAGCGTGTGCAACGTGGCGAGAGTCTCTGTCCGTTCCGGTCCTTCGTAGAGGGCGATGTCATCGTGCCCGATCGCATTCGCGGGCCAGAACCCGACGGCCGCACGCGCCGTCAACCATTGCCCATCGACAATGCGCTTCAGCATCTTTTGCGCATCCGCAAACAGCGCCCGCGCGGTCTCGCCCACCTTGTCGTCTTCGAGAATCATCGGATAGGTGCCGACAAGTTCCCACGTCCGGAAGAACGGCGTCCAGTCGATGTACTTCGCAACCGCACGAAGGTCGATCTTGTCGAACGCTCGCACGCCCAAGAACCGCGGCACCGGCGGAATGTAGCGTCCCCAATCGAGCTTGAGACGGTTCGCCCGCGCCTCCGCCAGAGGGAGCCGCCGTTCAGGAGCCTTGCCCTTCGCATAAGTCGCCGCGACTTTCGCGTATTCCGTACGTGTGGCATCGACGAACGCCCCGCGCTGCTCTTTCGAGAGCAGGCTCGATGCTACGCCGACCGCGCGGCTCGCGTCCGTCACGTAGACCGTCGCGCCCCGCTTGTAGTTCGGCTCGATCTTGACTGCCGTATGCACCTTCGAGGTCGTCGCGCCGCCGATCAGCAGCGGGATGTCGAACCCTGCCCGTTCCATCTCCGCCGCCACGTGGCACATCTCGTCCAGCGACGGCGTGATCAGGCCCGAAAGTCCGATGATGTCCGCCTTCTCCGCACGCGCCGCCTCGATGATCTTCGCCGCCGGGACCATGACGCCCAAGTCGACGACGTCGTAGTTGTTGCACTGAAGCACGACGCCCACGATGTTCTTGCCGATATCGTGCACGTCGCCTTTGACGGTCGCCATGACGATCTTGCCCTTGGCCTCGCGCGCCGTGCCCGCAGCGTCCTTCTCCGCATCCATGAACGGCACGAGATGGCCGACCGCCTTCTTCATCACGCGCGCCGACTTCACGACCTGGGGCAGGAACATCTTGCCGGCCCCGAAAAGATCGCCCACGACGTTCATACCGTCCATCAAAGGCCCCTCGATCACGTCGAGTGGCCGCTTCGCTTGTCGCCGGGCCTCTTCGGTATCGGCGACGACGAACTCGTCGATCCCATGCACCAGCGCGTACTTCAGGCGCTCGTCAACGGATGACTCGCGCCAAGCGAGCGTCTCTTCAACCCTCGCTTCGCCGCTGTTTTTGTATCGGCTGGCGACATCGAGCAGCCGCTCAGTCGAATCCGGACGCCGGTTCAGCAACACGTCTTCGACCGCATCGCGCAGTTCGCCCGGCATGTCCTCGTACACCGTGAGCTGCCCCGCGTTCACGATGCCCATGCTCATGCCGGCCTTGATCGCGTGATAGAGGAACGCCGAGTGCATCGCCTCGCGCACGGGCTCGTTGCCGCGAAACGCGAACGAGATGTTGGAGACGCCACCCGACACATGTGCATGCGGCAGCTCCTTGCGAATCCGCGCAGCCGCCTCAATGAACGCCTTGCCGTAGTCGTTGTGCTCCTCGATCCCGGTCGCCACCGCGAAAATATTCGGATCGAAGATGATGTCTTCGGCGGGAAACCCGACTTTGTTCACCAGCACGTCGTAAGAGCGCTTGCAAATCTCGAACTTGCGCTCGGCCGTATCGGCCTGGCCCTTCTCGTCGAACGCCATCACGACCACGGCCGCGCCGTGGCGGCGTGCGATCTTCGCCTCGTGGATGAACTTCTCCCCGCCTTCCTTCAGCGAGATCGAGTTCACCACCGGCTTGCCCTGCAGGCATTTCAGCCCGGCCTCGATCACGGCGAATTTCGAGGAGTCGACCATCACAGGGACGCGGGCGATGTCGGGCTCGGCGGCGACGAGGTTGAGGAACGTCACCATCGCCGCTTCCGAATCGAGCAGGCCCTCGTCCATGTTGACGTCGATGATCTG
>CAYXQB010000207.1:0-6094 GCA_964466435.1 uncultured Flavobacteriaceae bacterium
GCTCGCCGAACGCGGACTTCTGTCCGCGCGCGAGGTGCTCGAAGCGAAGCAAGAGCCCATACCTGATCGTCGCCAGCGTTTCCCGTTCCACGCCCCCCATCTCGCGCAAGATCTCCTTGCGCAGAACAAGGGCAACGAGCCGGTCATCATCTCGACGCTCGACGCGCGCGTACAGACGAAGCTCGAGGACTTGGGGCGCCGCGAGCGGGCGTATTTCGACGACGAGGCAAACCTCGCCGTCATCGCCGTCGACAATCAAACGCGCAATGTGATCGCCTATCTAGGCGGCGCGAACTTCTGGTCGCAGGCGGGCCAAGTCGACCTCGCCAAGGCCTTCCGCTCGCCCGGCTCGACGCTGAAGCCCTTTATCTACGGGATTGCGTTCGACGAACTCGTTGTTCACCCGCAAACGCTGATCGACGACAAACCGACGATGTTCGGCGACTACGAACCGCGCAATTTCGACCGCGGCTTCCAAGGCACCGTCACCGTCGCAACCGCGCTGCAGCTGTCGCTGAACGTGCCCGCCGTGGCGCTGCTCGATCGCGTCGGACCCCTGCGGCTCGCGGCCACCATGCGCAACGCAGGCGCCGAACTCCAGTTCCCCAAGAAGGGCGCGCTCCCGTCGTTGCCTTTGGCACTTGGCGGCGTGGGCATCACGTTGCGCGACCTGACCATGCTCTACGCCGGCATAGCTGCAGGTGGCGAAGTGCGCGAACTGCGTTACCGCGATGATGCCCCAGAAAGCGAGGCACGCCGTCTCTTCGGCCGCCCTGCCGCATGGTATCTCGCCGACACGCTCAAAGACGCGAATCTCCCCGACGGCTGGTCGATGGGCCAAGGCATCGAGCGCGCGCGCCGGATCGCATTCAAGACCGGCACGTCCTACGGCTATCGCGATGCGTGGTCGCTGGGCTTCTCCAAGAAATACACCGTCGGCATCTGGGTCGGTCGTGCCGATGGATCCACGCGCCCCGGCCACATCGGTCGCAATGACGCCGCGCCGTTGCTGCTCAAAATCTTCGATCTCCTGCCGCCGGAAAATCGTGCGCCGTCCCCGCCGCCCGAAGGCGCCTTCGTCGTTCAGAACGCCGAACAGCTCCCGCCCGCGCTGCAACGCTTCCGGCCGAATGCAAGGTTCGCCGCAGGCCTAAAGCGCGTCCAACCACCGCGCATCCAGTTCCCGCCGAACGGCGCCACCGTCTCGCTCGACGACTCGAAGAAGCCGCGAGCCTTCCCCTTGAAGGCGCAAGGCGGCCGCGAGCCGTTGCGCTGGATCGTCAACGGCATGCCGCTGGACGCGAACAACGCCTGGTGGACGCCCGAAGGCGAAGGCTTCGCACGCATCACCGTCGTCGACGCCGATGGCCGCAGCGACACCTCGCAAATCAGAATGAAGAAGGAAAACTAGATGCGTCTCATAACCGCCGCTCTGTTGATCGTTGCCTCCGCTGTTGTCGCGCACGCCGATTGCAGGGACCCGCAATCGAACGCCGAAATGAAAATGTGCGCCGACAAAGACTGGAAGAAGGCTGACGCCGAACTCAACGTCGCCTATGGCAAGGCGCTCGCCGACGCCCGCGAAATGTACCGTTCGACGAAGGCGACGCCGGGATACGAGAACATGCCCGATAGCGAGGCGATGCTGCGCGATGCGCAGCGCGCCTGGGTTTCGTTCCGCGACGCGAACTGCAAGTACCAATACCAAATCTACTACGGCGGGTCTCACGCAGGCCTCGCCTATCTGCTTTGCATGGCCGACATGACCAAGGCGCGCCTCAAAGAACTGCGCCAATTGCCCGGCGGCGAAGAGTTCGAGCGCTAACTTCCAATCAAAGGCCGTTATGGCCGGGTCGCGCTTCGCTTGCCCGGCCATGACGGGGTGATGAGATTGGCTTACTTGCCCAGAACGCCCGGCCAATTCTTGTCGGCCCGCACGATGTGGCCCGGGATGTCCTTGGACCACGTTGCTTGAACGCTCTTGTCGTAGTTCAGGAACAAGCGGCCATTGACGATGTTCCAAACAAGCGGATCGCCCGATGCGGTGTAGCCCTGGCTGACCGCCCACGCGCAGTAGCCGCCATACTGCGGCGCATACGCCGTCGGGTTCGCCTTGAACGCGGCAAGGTTGTCGGCGGAAGCGAACTGCCACTTCGCGCCCTTGTAGTCGAACGTGAAGGCGGGGTTGCCCTTCACCGGCTTGTTGTCCTTGAAATATGCGACGGCGTCGTAGCCGCCGACCGCGAGCGTCGAGAAAATGCCGGTGTAAACCTCCGCGTCCCGGGCCTGAACCGGCAGCACGGTTGCCAGGAGCGCCATGGCACCTGCAAACACGGCGGTGAGTGATTTGATCATGGGTGTCTCTCTCTGTTTGGCGGCCAGATGCGCCGCGTGATGCTGAGGAACCTATGCATCGGCCGCCCGATGTCACCGTCCCGCGCGCCGATGATTTCGATAGCTTGCGCGCATTTGTCATCTGCGCGCGCGCTTACGCGCCATGCATGACCAGCACATGCAAAAACCCGCCCCATCGCCGGAAAATCGCGGCTGGCTTGAGCGTCTTCGCGAAAACTTCGCGCCCGAAAATCCGGACGGCACGACCTCCGAGCAGGGCCGCAAGCGTGCCATGGCGCTGCTCTTCACGAGCCTGATCGCAAACGGCCTCGGCCAGACGCTGATGTTTGCGATCCTGCCGCCGCTCGCGAAGGATTTGGGCCTCACCGAATTCGGCGTTGGTGCGATCTTCGCGCTCTCGGCGTTTCTGTGGGTCTTCTCCTCGGCCTACTGGGGCGCGCGCAGCGACGTGTGGGGCAGGCGGCCCATCATCCTGATCGGTGTCGCCGCCTTCGCGATCTCGACGTTCGCGTTCGCAAGCGTCCTGCAGTTCGGCCTTTGGGGCGTGATCGCGCCGGCCATGCTTTTTCCCCTCTTGGTCGCCACCCGCTCGATCTATGGCATGTTCGGCGCGGGCGCATACCCTGCGGCCCAAGGCTACATCGCCGACCGGACGAGCGCGCAGGAGCGCACCGAAGGCATCGCGATGCTGAACGCCGCTTTCGGCCTCGGCGCCGCGATCGGCCCCGGCGTTGGGGCCGCGCTCACCGTGTTCGGTGTCGTAGCGCCGCTCTATTTCGTTGCCGCCATGGCGTTCGTCTCGACGATCGCCGTGTGGCTGCTGCTGCCGGAGCGCTCACGCCCCCACCAACGCAAAATCGAAAAGCCGCTATCCTGGTTCGACGCCCGCGTTCTGCCGTTTGTGGTTTTCGCGGTGATTCAGGGCACGGCAGGCTCGATCCCCATCCAAACGATCGCGTTCATGATCCGCGATATGCTGAAACTGCCCACCGCCGAGACACAGCAGTTCGCGGGCGTCGCCCTGATGGGCTTGGCGATCGCGAGCCTCGTGGCGCAGTTCGTGCTGGTGCAGCGCTTCAAGCTCACCAACCGCTTCTTGATCATCGCAGGCATCCTGGTTGCGATCCTCTCGAACCTCTTGGTCGCCGTCGCCACGAACTACGGAATGCTGGCGTTTGCGCTCGTCCTGTCGGGCTTGGGCTTCGGCATGCTCCGACCGGGCATCGCCGCAGCCGCCTCGCTGTCGGTTTCGCCGGACGAGCAGGGGGCGATGGCGGGACTGACAGGTGGAGCCGGCGCTGCCGGCTTCATTTTCGCCCCTTTGGTCGGCAATGGACTCTATTCTTGGAGCCCCGTTGCGCCCTATTGGTTCGGCGCGGTTCTTATGGCATTCTTGCTGTTGTACGTACTCTCAAACAGGCGTATGAAAACGTCAGTAATTCAAACGTTTGACGGTAATTCTTCGGATATTCAGCCTCCCTAGATGAACGACGCGATCACGGGCTCGTTATCGATATTTAGCTAGAGTTCATTGTTGGACTGTAGCCAAAAGGACAGGGTTCCATTATTAATACCCCTGTCGGTGTTCGCACTGACAAATTATTCGGGCGACCGAGAAGGCTCTCCAGGGCGCAAGCACAGCCTTCGTAAATGACCCCATCCTGACATGGATGTCAGGCTCTGTGTTTTTGCGAGGATTGCCATGCACGGGCCTTCGAGTGATGCCGCGCGTTTTGCGCGGAGTTTGAACTCTGTTGCCAATCCGACCGAAGTCTGGCGTCAACTTAAGGCGCTCGCCGCGCCTTTCGGCTTTGATCACCTGACGGTCCTCAAGCGTACGGATGACCTTCCGCACCGCATCGCCAAGGCGATCGTGCACATCGACGCGCCGAAGGGCTTTGCTGAGGAGTTCGACCGCGAAGGATTCGGTCCCGATCACCCTCTAATCACGCGTGCGCTTCTGCGCCTTGAGCCGTTCTCGAATGCCGAGACGAGTGCGACGCACCTCAATTCGAATCAGCGCCGCGTGCTTCAACGCGTCAGCGTCTCTCTAAACGTGCGCGACGGTTGGACGTTCCCGATCGCCGATGCGAGCGCCGTCAAAGGCATTGTCATGTTGGGCGGCCTGAAGCCCGACATGTCGCCGATGCCATGCTCGCTTCTGCACCTCGCCTCGCACACCGCTTTCGCGCGCGTGGCTGATTTGGGCAAGGGGTCGGCCGAGCGGCCGCACAACCTTACCAATCGCGAAGTCGAATGCTTGCATTGGGTCGCAGCCGGCAAGACCGACCTCGAGATCGCGGTCATCCTGTCGATCAGCGCCCGTACGGCGCGGTTCCATATCGAGAACGCCAAACGCAAACTGCGTGTCGCAACTCGCGTTCAAGCCGTCGCAGAAGCGCTGAAGGTGCGAGCTATCGCAGCTTGAAGCGCGTGAGACTTCAACAACGACAAGAAACCCACTTAACCCCAGTGGAATTGCACGCTCGAATTGCGTGCGCAGGAAGGAAATGATGAGCGAACTACGCACGACGATTGTCGAAACGGTGGAGGAAATCGGCCGCGCATCCGCGCCCGAATCCGTCTGGAAGGCAATCAAAATCTATGCTGAATCGCATGGCTTTCAGTACATGCTTGTGGTGAAAGGCAAGCACAGCGTGATTGAATCGGTCACCGGCTGCGCGCTCTACAGCGACATGCCGCAAGGCTTCGGGCAGTCGTTCGACGATCTCGGATTCTCGAAGAACAATCCGCTGATCTCGCACGCCCTGAAAGAGGCCAGGCCCTATTCGGCCGCGGAACTCTGGGCCATGCCGTTGACCGTTCAACAGCGCCGCGCGCTGGCACAGGTCAATCTGTCCCTGAACGTGCTCGACGGTCTGATGATCCCGATCCGCAACGCCGATGTGCTTGAGGGTATTGTCCTTCTGGGCGGCGCAAAGCCCGAGATGGCGCCTATCGTTCGCTCGACGCTGCACTTGCTTGCCTACTGCGCCTTCGAGCAAGTGATCCACCTTTTGGCGAACCCGCGCCGCGCGTCGGCCGGGCTTCTGTCGCCGCGCGAAGTGGAGTGCTTGAGCTGGGCCGCCGCCGGCAAGACCGACGGCGAAATCGGCCGCATCTTGTCGATCAGCCCGCGCACCACGCGCTTCCACATCGAAAACGCAAAGAAGAAGCTAGGCGTCGCCACCCGCGTCCAAGCCGTCGCCGAAGCGATGAAACGCAAAGCGATCGCGGCGTAGAAGGGCAAGTCCGATGTTATCTCGCGTGTTGCAAGGAGCCATCGCGCTCATCGCGTCGATCGTACAGGCGCTCCGTGGTGCGCCCGCGCTCACCCCTATCCCTATTCGCGTGAACAGGCGAAGCGCGCGTCGAAACTGAGTGCTTTGCCTAGTTCGGCGACGGCGACTGGCGCAGGCTTTGCAGTAGCGCCAGCGTTGCAAACCCGTCGGGCTTCATACCGGCCGTACGCTGATAACCGCGGATCGCCTCGCGCGTACGGCGTCCGATGACGCCGTCCGCCTCGCCCACGTCGTAGCGGCGCTGCGAAAGCAGCGTCTGCAGTTCGACCCGATCGGTGCGCGAGAGAATGGGCGTCTCCTCGCGCGGCCAAGCCGTGCGGAACGAGCCGCCGCCGGAGAACCTGTTCGACAGCTGGCAAATCGCGAGCGCATACGAAATTGCGTTGTTGTACGCGAGCACGACTTTGAAATTTGGATAGGCGATGAACGCCGGCCCC
>CAYXQB010000208.1:0-6053 GCA_964466435.1 uncultured Flavobacteriaceae bacterium
ACGGCTGGTTTCGACGCCCAGAATGAAGCGTACTGCGATCGGATCGACGCGGGCATCATCGACCCGACCAAGGTCGTGCGCACGGCGCTTCAGGACGCGGCCTCGGTCGCTGGTCTCCTGATCACCACCGAAGCCATGATCGCCGAGAAGCCCGAGTCCAAGAAGGGCGGCGGCATGCCCGGCGGCATGGGCGGCATGGGCGGTATGGACATGGACATGTAAGGCGCTTGCGAGGCGCGCGACGCGCGCCCGCAAAGCCTTATCCCCGCGGAAGCAGGGATCCATCAGAATCTCAAGAAGGCCTCGGCACCACCGGGGCCTTTTTCCATGCTAGAACAAGCGGATGGACTACGACAAAACCAACATGCCGGAGAGCTACGACCGCGGACGTACGCAGCTACCCGGCGTCGGCAACATGTGGATGGACCGCGTCGCCGAGGCCTTAGGCGGCCACGCCATCTCCTCGATCATCGATCTCGGTTGCGGCACTGGCCGCTTCACGCAAGCACTGGCCGATCGCTTCGGCGCCCATGTCGTCGGCGTAGACCCGTCCGACAAGATGCTCATACAAGCAAACGCCAAGCCTGCGCACCCGCGCGTCGCCTTTGTCAAGGGCGCCGGCGAGAAGATGCCGGTCGCGAACGCAAGCGCAGACCTAGTCTTCTCATCGATGGCATTTCATCATTTCGTCGATCCCGACCAAGTTGCCCACGAGCTGCAACGAGTCCTTCGTGCGGGTGGCGCAGTCAGCATTCGCAACAGCACGCGCGCAAATGGCTCGCCCTACGAGCAGTACTTTCCGAACTACGCTCAGACCCTTGAGAGTCTTCCAACGGCGGCGGCGATCATCGCACCTTTGCTGCGTAACGGCTTTCGGCTTAGTCGCCATGAAACCGTCGCCCACAAGATGGCAGAGAGCGCAAGAGACCTCGCCGAGAAGGCATCGCATCGCGCCGACTCAACACTGGTGCGACTAGCCGACGCCGATTTTGAGCGCGGCCTCGCAAACATGCGCGCGGTGCCGGAAAGTGCCGACGGGCCCCAGATGATCGGCGTAGACCTGTTCACTTTCTTCAAGACGGCCGGTTGAGGGATTGAGCGCCATGAGGAGCCTTCTGCAATTTGTTGTGGCACTTGCACTGACGCTGGCCGCAGCGGGTGCGCACGCGAAGCCATACGCCGTACCCAACACGGATGTGATCGCGCTCCGCTCCAAGCAAACGGGCGCAAGCTACCAACTCTTCGTCGCGCTGCCCTCCGACTACCATACCTCGAAGAAAACCTACCCGGTCGTCTACCTGCTTGACGCCGACTACTCGTTCGCACTCGTGCGCAACATCGTGCAACACTTCGTGGAGCGTGAAAACCTGCCCCCGATGATCCTGGTCGCGATTGCCTATCCGGGCGCCGCGAGCGACCGCGCCGTCTACCGGATGAACCGCACGCGCGATTATACGCCGGCCTACGCGCCCGACGGCGGTTACGGCGCCGAGTATCAAAAGGTCTCGGGCGGCGGCCCGAAGTTCCGCGCCTTCATCGCCTCCGAACTCATCCCCTTGATTGAGCGGCGATACCGGGCCGACCCGCAAGACCGAGCGATTGTGGGTCATTCCTACGGAGCGCTTTTCGCGACTTACGTCCTGTTCACCCAACCCGCGCTCTTCAACCGCTACATCATCGTCAGCCCCTCGCTTTGGTACTCGAACCGTATCGCGCTGACGATGGAAGCGGCGGCCCATGCGGCGGGTATCAGGCCCAATGCTCGTGTCTTCTTCGCGGTCGGTTCGCTTGAGAACCAGCCAGCCAACAACCGAGCGATGGTCGACGACCTCACTGAACTGGTCGAGAAGCTGAAGTCGCGCAACTATCCGCAGCTTTCCCTGCGGTATCGCATCTACGACGGCGAGACGCACAACAGCGTGTTCCCGGGCGCCGTCACGCGTGGGTTGCTGACGGTCTTCGCGGGCGCCGAATAGCCACGCCGCTATCGATCCGACGGCGGTTAGGCCCGAGCCTGCGCGCGAGCCGTATGTTGGGACGCCAAGACGGCATCGACTGCTGCGGTGAGTTCCGAGAGTTGGAACGGCTTCCTCAGCGTCGTGTTGGCACCAAACTGACCCGCGATGTGTAGCACGTCGATGTTCGTTGTATGGCTGAGGCTCAAGCCGCCGGAAATAGCGACGATGCCGACATCCGGACGCGCTCGGCGCATCATCTTGATTGTTTCGACGCCTTCCTGCTCCGGCATGACGATGTCGCATATGACGACGTCGAATTGCCCCGCCTCGAATTTGCGCGAACCGGCAAGCCCGTCCATAGCGAACTCGACATCATGGCCGCGCTGCTTCAAAGCATGCACCATCAGCTTGATGAAAAGCTCGTCGTCGTCGACGATGAGAACCCTGGCCATGGCCGCCCCACTGACTAAACTAGCTGACATTGTGCCCGCTTTCGCGTTGAGGTTGCGTAAAGCGACGCGGTCGCTGTGGTTATTCGCCTTTAACTTCGACAAACAGTATGTTGCCTGAAGAGAGTGTCGTTCATCTCTCGGTAAGCAAGAAGAGAATGAAAATGGACTATACGAGCTACCTAAAGCTCCCTGAGTTGCTCTCAGCGCAAGAGCTCGAAAGCGCGAAGCGCGGGCAACCGGCGCACGACGAAATGCTCTTTATCGTCATCCACCAGACCTACGAACTCTGGTTCAAGCAGGTTCTCTACGAACTCGATTTGATCCAGAAGATATTCGGTGGCCCGGTCGTCGACGATGCCGATCTGGGCCGCGCGGTGCATGCGGCCGAGCGCATTGTGAAGATCGAGCAGCTCCTCGTGTCGCAAATCGACATCCTGGAGACAATGACGCCGATGGACTTCCTGGAGTTCCGCAACCTGTTGATGCCCGGCTCCGGGTTTCAAAGCGAGCAGTTCCGCCTCTTGGAAGTGCGCCTGGGTCTGAGGCGGGAAGACCGCCTCGCGTTCAACAACGAAAGTTTCGACGTCAGCCTTGAGGCGGATGCGCGGGGCCGTGTCCGATCACAGGAAGAAAAGCCGTCGCTTCGCGATCAGGTCGATGGGTGGTTGTCGCGAACGCCGTTCGTCGAGCACGGGAATTTTCACTTCCGCGACGCTTACGCGAAGGCGCTGGACGCGATGCTGAGCCACGACATGGATCGAATCCGCCACCATCCGCATCTGTCTGAGGCCGAGAAGAAAGTCCAAGTCGCATCGCTCCAGAAGTCACGCGCTATGTTCGACGGCCTCCTCGACGATGCGCGATACGCCGAGTTGCGCGCGGAAGGTGCATGGACATTCTCGCGCCGCGCGCTCCAAGCCGCGCTGTTTCTATTTCTCTACCGCGACGAACCTGCGGCAAACGCGGGGTTTCGCATGCTGAAGGCGCTTATGGACATAGACGAGACCTTGGCGCTCTGGCGTACGCGCCATGCCCTGATGGTCTCGCGCATGCTGGGCCGCAAGGTCGGCACGGGTGGGTCGTCCGGCTACGACTACCTGCGGGCCACCGCCGAAAAGCACCGTGCCTATAACGATCTTTTCGCGATCGCGACATTCTTGATCCCGCGCTCGGCGCTTCCGGGTTTGCCGGACGAAGTCCGTAAGTCCATGCGCTATCGCTACGAGGTTTGAGCCGATGCAGGGTCTGAAGCGGCACTTCACGCGCTCAGTCGGCCGTAGCGGCGCCGCGCTGCACTTCGCAGCGCACAGCCATCACCCTTGGCCGGACGCAACGTTTGAGGCGCAGCAAGCATATTGGCAAGACGCAGCCGACCTGCTCGATCGAAAGTGGGAAATGATCTTCGAGACGGTGCTGCCGAAAGCCCAGCGCCACATCGCGCGGCACTTGTCGCTCCCGGATCCGAAGACGATTGCATTCGCGCCGAACACGCACAGCTTCGTGCTCCGGCTGCTGTCGGCGACGCCAGGCTTGCCCAAGCACAACGTGTTGACAACCGACGGCGAATTTCACTCCCTCACGCGCCAGTTAAATCGCCTGGCCGAAGACGAATTGGTCAACCTCGTTCGCGTCCCGGTCGAACCGTTCCCGACGTTCAAGCACCGCTTCCTGGCCGCACTGACCGATCGCGACGATTGGGACGTGGTGTGGCTGAGCCATGTGTTCTTCAACTCGGGCTTTGCGCTTTCCCAGGCGGACATCGCCGACATCCTTGCTGCAATCCCGGATCGCGAGACGTTTGCCGTTCTGGACGGCTACCACGCCTTCATGGCCCTTCCTGTCGACCTGCGCGCCGTAGCTGATCGCGCGTTTTACATTGGCGGCGGCTACAAATACGCGATGGCAGGCGAGGGGGCGTGCTTCATGCATTGCCCGCCCGGATACGGCGATCGGCCGCGCGACACCGGCTGGTACGCGGAGTTCGGTGCACTGGAAAGCGCACGCGGCGAGGTGGTCGCCTACGGCACGGATGGCAGCCGTTTTTCCGGCGCTACGTTCGATCCGTCGGGGCTCTACCGCTTGAACGCTGTGATGGACTGGTTGAATAGGGAAGCGCTCGATGTCGCGGCAATGCACGAACATTGCCTGGCGCTGCAGCGCTCATTTCTCGACAAGTTGGCAACGGCAAGAACAAGCCTCCGGCCGGTTGACCTGATGATCGCCGACGAGCGTCGCCGTGGCCGCTTCCTCACGTTCCGCACCAAAGAAGCGCCGCGTCTGAACAGCGAACTCGCCGCACGCAACATCATCGTCGATCATCGCGGCGATCGTCTGCGCATGGGGTTCGGCGTCTATCAAGACGAAGCTGACATCGACCGGCTCGTCGCGGCCCTCAAATCGATCGGCTGACATACCGGCGATAGCCCGCAGCATCGTCGATGTCATCGAGAGCGGCGTCCAGCACCGCAACATCGCCAAGCCTCGCAATTGTGTCGCGCATCGTGTGTTGGGTCGACCAGCGCACGCCGCCAAGCGCATCGCGGGCCAGGGCGAGCGGGTGCCGCGCGCCTATGAGCCAGTACCCGCCGTCGCGCGCCGGACCGAGCGCGAATGGCGCACGGCCCAAGGCCGTGAACGCGGCACGGATGTGGGTCGCAGTAATCTCGGGAATATCGCTGCCGATCACGGCCGCAGGGCCCGGGCCGGCGTTGCGGAGCGCCTGGACCATGCGTTGCCCGAGATCTCCCCGCCCCTGCCCTGTGATGGCGATGCCGGCCGGCCAACCGGCGCGCGCGGCGTCCGGTGTTACGGCCAAGGCAACGTCGAACCGCCCGTCGCGCCGCAAGCGCCGCACCAGGCTGAAGAGCGTGTGCCGGTAGAATTGTAACGCTGCGCTCGGACCGATCTCGCGTGCGAGACGCGTCTTGCCCGCGCCATAGCGCGGCGCACGCGCAAAGACGATGACGAGCGGCTTAGCCATACATGCGGGCAAGCCGCTTCGGCGACACGCCCATGAAGTAGAGCGTCAGCAGAGTGAGGTTCTTCACTGGCCGCCACCAATAGCCGTCGCGCCGGTACCGTTCGGCCGACGTCGTTGCGGTTGCCGGAAGCTCGACCAGCTTGTGCCGGCCAATCCGGCGAACCATGTCGACGTCTTCCATGATCGGCAGGTCGAGATAACCGACGAGCGAACTGTACATCGTGCGCGACATCAAAAGCCCTTGGTCGCCATACGGCAGACCGAGCTTGCGCGCCCGCCAATTGGCCAGCACCTCGACGCGTCGCGCCGCCCCCGACGCGTCGTCGAGCGCAAACGTGAAATAGGCGGCCTTGAGCACGTTGCCCTTCGCACGCATGAACGAACTGACTGTCGTGCTCCAAAACGGCTCCAGCGTCGTGTCCGCGTGCAGGAACAAAATCCAACGCCCGGAGGCTTCGCGTGCGCCGGCCGACAATTGCGTGCCGCGCCCGCGCGGCGCTTCGACGACCGTGGCGCCCAGCGCCGCCGCCCGCTCGCGCGTGCCGTCGGTCGATCCGCCGTCGACGACGATGATTTCGACCGCCATCGTTTCGCGCACTTCCTCGAGCGCCCCGATCGTTTCCTTCAGGCGCACGCCCGCGTTCAGCGTCGGGATGACAACGG
>CAYXQB010000209.1:0-5977 GCA_964466435.1 uncultured Flavobacteriaceae bacterium
CATCACCCAAGTTCTCGACACGTTGAACGAGGTATTGGGCGACCACATCTTCCCGCCCAACGCCGACGGCAGCGACCCGCGCAAATGCAAAATGTGCGCGAACGGAACGCTGGGCCTGCGTCTCGGCAAGTTCGGCGCCTTCATCGGCTGCTCGAACTACAAGGGCGAAGGCGAGGACAAGTGCAGCTACACAAGGCCCCTCGCAACCTCCGGCAACGGCGAGGCGATGGAAACCAAAGCGCTCGGCATCGACCCTGAAACGGGTCTAAGCGTCACGATGCGCGCCGGCCGTTTCGGCCCCTATTTGCAGATCGGTGAAGCGAGCAAGGAAAAGGGCGCCGAAAAGCCGAAGCGCGCCGGCCTGCCGAAGGGCGTTGACCGCAACACGATCACGCTTGAGCAGGCGCTGCGTCTTCTATCGCTGCCGCGTGAAGTCGGCATGCATCCCGAAACGAGCAAACCGATCGTGGCCAACTTCGGCCGCTTCGGACCCTATATCCTGCACGACGGCATGTACGCGAACCTCGAGAACGAGGAGGACGTGTTCACGATCGGTCTGAACCGCGCAGTCACCGTACTCGCGGAGAAAAAGGCGAATCCGAAGAGCCGCTTCGCCCAATCGAAAGCGCTGAAAGAACTTGGACCCCACCCTGAATCGAAAGCAGTGGTGAAGGTCATGTCCGGCCGCTACGGCCCCTACATCACCGACGGCGACACGAACGCGAACGTGCCGAAAGGCTCCGACCCGCAAAGCGTGACGCTGGAACAAGCGGTCGAACTCTTGCGTGCCCGCGCCGAAATGGGCGGCGGCAAAAAGAAGAAAAAGAAAGCGGCAAAGGCCCCCGCCAAAGCGGCCAAAGCAAACGGCGAAGCGAAAGCCGCCGCTAAACCGGCTAAGGCCCCCAAGGCCGAGGCCAAAGAAAAGCCAACGGCGCCCAAGAAAGCGCCTGCAAAAAAGAAAGTATTAGAAGAGACGTGAATAAAAAGAAGCGCGAACCGCGTGAGCCTCAAAAACGCGGATCAATTCCGACGCGCGAAGACCTACTGGCCTACCTCAGCGAAAACCCGGCAGCCACGAAACGCGATCTCGCCCGCCACTTCGATGTGAAGGGCGGCGGCAAGATCGCTCTAAAGCGCGTGCTGCGCGACTTGATGGACGATGGCGAAGTTAAGCGCGACCGCGGCAAAAAGCTGACGCGCACCGGCCGCCTCCCCGAAGTCACCGTCGTCGAAGTCGTCGAACAAGACACTGACGGCGAACTCATCTGCCGCCCTACACGTTGGGACGGCGAAGGCGAACCGCCGACAATCGTACTTGCCCCCGGCACCGAGCCGAACGGCCGCGCCCTGGGCATCGGCGAACGTTTCCTCGCGCGCCTGAAAACGACACGCGAAGGCTACGAAGCGCAGGTGATGAAGCGCCTGGGCGCCAGCGCACACAAAGCCGTCGGCGTCTTCCGCAAACTCGGCCGTGGCGGTCGCGTCGAACCCGTGGACCGCAAATCGCGCCAAACCTTCACGATCGAGGAAGGCGATACCGCGAACGCTGCGGACGGCGAACTCGTCGTCGTCGAACCTCTTTCGGGCCGCGCACTCGGCCAGCCAAAGGCACGCGTGCGCGAAAAGCTCGGCCGCATGAGCGAACCCAAGGCCATTAGCCTGATCGCCGTTCACGCGCACGGCATCCCGGACGAGTTTCCATCCGCCGTCATCGACGAAGCCGAACGCACGCGGCCGGCAACCCTGGAAGGCGGCCGTGTGGACTTGCGCCAGGTACCGCTCGTCACCATCGATCCGCCCGACGCACGCGACCACGACGATGCCGTGTGGGCACAGCCTGACGATGACCCCGCGAACAAAGGCGGCTTCCAAGCGATCGTCGCGATCGCCGACGTTTCCTACTACGTTCGCTCGAACTCCGCGCTCGATCGCGAAGCGGTTCGGCGCGGCAACTCAGTCTACTTTCCCGATCGGGTCGTGCCGATGCTGCCGGAACGACTCTCCGCGGACCTCTGCTCGCTCAAGGAAAAGGTCGATCGCGCGATCATCGCTTGCCACATGACATTCGACGCGCAAGGCAAATTGAAGCGCCATCGCTTTGAACGCGCGCTGATGCGCTCTGCCGCCCGCCTCTCCTACAACGAAGTGCAAGACGCCCTCGACGGCAACCCGAACGACAAGACCGGCCCGTTGCTGCAGCCGATCCTGAAACCGTTGGAAGTCTGTTACCGCACGCTCGTCAAGGCACGCACAAAGCGCGGCCCCATCGATCTCGACCTGCCCGAACACAAGATCGAGCTCGACGACCAGGGCAAGGTGAAGTCGATCGGGCTGCGCGCCCGCTTCGACGCGCACCGGCTGATCGAAGAGTTCATGATTCAGGCCAACGTTGCCGCGGCGGAAGCGCTGGAGGCAAAGCGTTGCCCCCTGGTGTTCCGCATCCACGCGCCGCTATCGGATGAGAAGCTGACGGCACTGAGCGACTTTCTAGGCACGCTGAACATCAACCTCCCGAAGTCGCAGACGATCACGACCGCGATGCTGAACCGAATTCTCGAGATGGCCGCAAAGACGCCAAACGCAGACCTCGTAAACGTGGTGATGCTGCGCTCGATGAGCCAAGCCGAGTACAACCCAGACAACATCGGTCATTTCGGACTGGCGCTGCGCCGCTACGCGCACTTCACCTCGCCGATCCGCCGCTATGCCGATCTGATTGTCCACCGCGCGCTCGTCCGTGCCTTCGACCTAGGGGCGGGTGGTCTTACCGATAGCGAAATCGACCATTTGGAAAAGACGGCCGACGACATTTCCGCCTTCGAACGCCGCGCCATGGCCGCCGAGCGCGACTCGACCGATCGCTACATCGCCGCCTACATGTCGAACCGTCTGGGTGCCGAGTTTGTGGGCCGAGTATCCGGCGTTACCCGCTTCGGCCTGTTCATCCGCCTCGCCGAAACCGGCGCCGACGGCCTCCTGCCCATCCGCGCACTCGGGCGCGAGTTCTTCAACCACGATGAGCGCACGCACGCGCTGATCGGCGAAAAATCCGGCCTGACGTTTCGTCTCGGCGACACAGTGCGCGTACGCCTTGAAGAAGCAACGCCACTCACCGGTGGCCTGCGCTTCGACCTGATCGAAGGCGGCAAACCCGGCACGCCCGCACGGGGTCAGCGCCCCTCGAAACGATTTGGCAACCGGCAAAGACGCGCCTGATCGCCCGGAGCTGGCGGAATCGACATCCAAGTCACCTGGCGTTAAGAAAACTGTGCTTCCATGCGCACGTTGCATGCTCACTGCAATACGTCTGAACCAGCGGGACTACGCGGCCGACCGCCGCGGACATTCTGCAAGACCTTGGGTGAGATGCCACATGCAAACCGAAAACGCGGCTATCGAAGCCAAGCGGCTCGAGAAACTCTACAGCTACGAAATCCTCGATACAGCTCCCGACGCCTCGTTCGACCGGATCACGAGGCTTGCGCAAGCAACACTGCAGACACCGATCGCAATGATCTCGCTGATTGATGCGAATCGTCAGTGGATCAAATCCGCGCAAGGCCTGGACACGCGGGAGACCCCGCGAGCTGTGTCGTTCTGTTCGCATGTCATCGAGTCGAATGAGCCAATGGTGGTAACCGACACGCGCGAAGACAAGCGCTTCCGCGACAGCCCGCTCGTCGTTGGCGAACCGCACATCCGCTTCTACGCCGGTGTCCCGCTGACCGCATCGGGCGGCTTCCGATTGGGAACGCTGTGCGCCATCGACCGCGAACCTCGGGACGTTTCCGAGAGGCAAATCAACCTGTTGCAGGACCTAGCGCGCCTCACGATCGATGAAATCGAGTTCCGGAAGATGGCCCTGTCGGACAGCTTGACCGGGCTTTGCACACGGCGCGCGTTCGCAGCCGAAGCCTCCCGGCAAGTCGCGGCAGCGAAACGAACCGCCCGCGCGCTCGGCTGCGTCATGTTCGATATCGACCACTTCTCCAAGTTGAACGAAAGGCACAGTCACGCTGCCGGCGACCTGGTGCTGCAAGCAATCGCCGACGTTTGCCGGCGAGAGATGCGCAAGATCGACGTGGCAGGGCGCGTGGGCAGCGAAGAATTTGGCGTACTATTGCCCGAAACCGGGATAGAAGGCGCGATGCGAGCCGCTGAGCGGCTACGCCTGGCGATCGAGACTGCCGCCGTCGACTATGCCTCCAACACTGTAAACGTGACCGCAAGCTTTGGCATCTCGGCGCTTGGCGCAACGGAGGACAACGCAGCCGGCCTGCTGAAGCGCGCCGAACAAGCCTTGCACGAAGCCAAGAGCGGCGGCCGCAACCGAACGGCGATCCTAGCACCCGCCGACGACCAGCTTGAGGCTCCACTGCGCGCCCGCATTGCCGTGCGCCGGTGACTGGCGGCGGCAGTTCCACACACCTGCGACGCAACTGACTCTTGCGGAACCATTCAACAACTATTATTTGCTACGACTCGTAATGACGCGTAACGCACGTGCCGCTGGCCCCTGGTGGTTTATGCAACGACGGAAGCGTCCTTTTTGATCAAACCGGTTTAGAGCCGGGTCTTTAAGGATGTTGACGATGCTGACCAACCGGGGCGTAAAAGCCCGCAAGCGTCAATTCGATTCCCAGGATTTGGCCGACGAACGCGCGGAACTGGCGCCAGCTGCGCCGCGTGCGCACGCCGGCCTGCCCGCCGAGCGCGGAGGTCTATCGCCCCGCATCGCGCGCTTCCTGGAAACCGCGAAGCTCCCCTCGCCCTGCCTCGTCGTCGACGTCGACATGGTCGAGCACCACTATGCAGGCCTCGTTCGCGCGCTCCCTGAGGCGAACGTCTTCTACGCTGTGAAGGCCAACCCCGCAGACGAAGTCGTTGACCGCTTGGCCGCAGCCGGCTCCAATTTCGACACGGCAAGTCTCGGCGAGATCGACCTCTGCCTTGGCCGCGGCGTGGCGCCCGAGCGCATCTCCTACGGCAATACGATCAAGAAGCGCGGCGACATCGCCGCAGCCTACGCCCGCGGCATTCGCCTCTTCGCCTTCGACAGCGAAGAAGAACTGACCAAGCTCGCGGAGGTGGCCCCCGGCGCGAGAGTGTTCTGCCGTATCCTCGTGGACTGCGCGGGCGCCGAATGGCCGCTGTCGCGAAAGTTCGGCTGCGAGCCTGCGATGGCCGCCCACCTGCTCGTGCGCGCCAAGACGCTTGGCCTCGACGCCTACGGCGTTTCGTTCCACGTCGGCTCCCAGCAAACCGACCTCGCCCAGTTCGACAAGGCGATCGCAGAGGCGGCGAACTTGTTCAAGACCGTTGCCGCGCAGGGCGTCGAGCTCCGCATGGTCAATGTCGGCGGCGGCTTCCCTTCGCGCTACCGCACGGACGTACCGCCGATCTCCTCCTATGGCCGGGCGATCCGCAACGCCTTGAAGCGCCACTTCGGCGCGAAAGCGCCGGAGCTCATCGTCGAACCCGGCCGCTACATCGTGGGCGATGCCGGCGTGATCACCAGCGAAGTCGTTCTCGTGTCGCACAAAGGTGGCGCGGACGAACGACGCTGGGTCTACCTCGACGTCGGCAAGTTCCACGGCCTCGCCGAGACGATGGACGAGGCAATCAAGTACCGCGTGCTGACGCCCCACGACGGCACCGAAGCCATGCCGGTCGTGCTCGCAGGCCCCACCTGCGACAGCGCCGATATCCTGTACGAGAAGACGGACTACCGTCTGCCGAAGGCGCTCAAAGCCGGCGACCGCGTATTGATCCTCTCAACCGGCGCCTACACAACGACCTATTCGTCGGTCGCCTTCAACGGCATGCCGCCACTGGCCAGCGTCTGCATCTGGAAGCCTTCGACGAGCCCCGAGCCGAGGTCATAGGCCGTCGGGATCCCGCGCTCGCGTCCGAGCGCCGCGAGCTCCGCGGCCGCGACGTCCTCGGTGAAGCGCTGGACGCGGAAGTTGCTCGTGTG
>CAYXQB010000210.1:0-5976 GCA_964466435.1 uncultured Flavobacteriaceae bacterium
CACCGCCGACGCGTGGGAGAGGATGCCCAACACGCGTAACGAGCCCGTCTCGACCATCAACTGGAAAGAGCGCGAAAACAGAAAGTCGCCGACGAGCACGCTGGGCGCGTTGCCCCAGATCACATGCGCTGCCGCCTTACCGCGCCGCAGTTCGCTATCGTCCACCACGTCGTCGTGGAGAAGCGTGGCCGTGTGAATGAACTCGACCGCGGTCGCCAAACGAATGTGAGCAAGCCCCTGATATCCGCACAGCTGTGCCGCCGCGAGCGTCAGCATGGGCCGAAGCCGCTTACCGCCGGAGTTGATAAGGTGTCCCGCAAGCTCCGGGATAAGCGGCACGTCCGAGCGCATCCGCTCAAGGATAAGAGCGTTAACATGGCTCAGATCGCCTTCGATAAGCTTGTACAGCCGATCCACCGCCCCGGTCGGGGCGTTCCCGCCCTTCGCCAATCTCTGAAGAACTTTCACGGGTCTCAAGGCCTCGGGTTTGATTGCGGGCGAGCGGCAGCTAAGGTGGAAAATATGAACCTGCCCAAACCCTGGTCAAGGGTGCAGGGTGCCGCCCCAAGGATGAAGCGTTCAAATGGTTGAACTGCTGCGGTCGAACGACGTGGTGCTGCTGAGCTTTGTTCGCGCTTTGTTGGAAGCCTGGCGGATCCAGGTCGTCGAGCTTGATCAGCATGCCAGCGTCATGGACGGTAGTGTAGCGATGGTCCAGCGCCGCTTGATGGTCGACGGCGAAGATGAACAGGCGGCGCGCCAACTGCTGAAAGACGCGGACCTCGCACATGTCCTCCGCCGCTGATCAGCGTCCAAAGGCCGCACAAGCGATAGAACTGACCGACGACGCCTTTTTGGGAGGCCGCGTGCGGACGTGGCAACCGGCGCAAGGCTTCCGCGCCGGTCTCGATGCGGTGACAATGGCCGCAGCAGTGCCGGCACGCGCAAAGGAGCACATCTGCGAGCTTGGCGCCGGTATCGGCGTTGCCGTCCTATGCCTCGCCGCCCGCGTAGCCGATCTGCGCATCACCGCCGTAGAGATCGACGAAGACCTCGCGGCACTGGCGCAAGCGAACGCGGAGCGCAACAACGCACCGATCGACACTATCGTTGCCGACGTGCTGAAGCGACCGCGCATACTTGGACGCCAAAGCTTTCACCATGTCTTCACGAACCCGCCGTTTCACGACATCGCAAAAGGCACGCGCGCGCCGGGAGCGGCCAAGGCGCGCGCGACGTCGGCGCACGCGCACGACCTCGTCGCCTGGCTCCGCTTCGCCCGCGCGCTCGTGCGCCCGAAAGGAACGGTGACGGCCATCCTGCCGCCGGACCAGATTCCTCTGGCGCTCGAAGCGCTGGCGCCGGCCGGGCAGGGTGTGGAACTCATCCCGCTCTGGCCGAAACCGGGCGCGCCCGCGAAGCGCATCATCATCCGTACACGGATGAACGCGAAAGCGCCGCTGCAACTTCGCGCAGGGCTGCTCCTGGCTACAACCCACGGCAAACCCACGCCCGAAGCCGAAGCCGTCTTGCGGCACGGCGAGGCTCTGATTACATAGCGAGCATGTTAGAACGGGTAAAACGTCTTTGGTTCCGGTTGGTCGGCACAGCGCCGCCGGTCGTGAAAGTGCTGCGCTTGAACGGCGCGATCGGTATGAGCACCGGCCTACGCAAGGGACTGGCGCTCTCGACGGTCGCGCTTCCCATCGCCAAGCTCTTTGCCGACAAGTCGGTTGTGGCAGCGGCGATCGTCATCAACTCGCCGGGCGGCTCGCCCGTGCAGGCGGCGCTGATTCACGACCGCATTCGCGCGCTCGCAAAAGAGCAGGGCATCAAGGTCATGACGTTCGCCGAGGATGTGGCGGCCTCAGGCGGTTATATGCTGGCGCTCGCGGGTGACGAGATTTACGCCCACCCGAACTCGATCGTGGGGTCGATCGGCGTCGTCTCGGCGGGCTTTGGCTTCGAAAAGCTGATCGAGAAGATCGGCGTTGATCGCCGTGTTTATCACGCTGGCGAACGCAAGGCGATGTTGGATCCGTTCAAGCCCGAAAACCCCAAAGACGTCGAGCACCTGGAATCGCTCCAGCGTGAAGTTCACGAGACCTTCAAGCAGATGGTCCGCGACCGCCGCCCGAACAAACTGACGGCGGACGAAAAGGACCTCTTCTCCGGCGCTTTCTGGACCGGCATGAAAGCGAAGGAGATGGGCCTCATCGACGGCGTCGGCGACTTGCGCACGATCTGCCGCCAGAAATTCGGCGAGAAGGTCGAGTTTCAGGTCATCACGCCGCGCCGCCCGTGGTTCAGCCTCGACGCCTTCACCAGCAAGACCGACTATGAACCCCGCGCCGACTTCGCCACCGGCCTGATCGCCGCGCTCGAAGAGCGTGCGCTCTGGTCCCGTTTCGGCTTATAAGTGCGCATGGGCTTCTTCACGCTCCTGATCCTCGGCCTTCTCGGCGCCCTGATCTACTTCGGCGTCAAAGGCCGCATCGTGCGCCTGCGCGAGGAATTCGCCGAAGCCCTCCGCCGCGCACAAGGCAAGCGCCCAGAGAACTTGCCGTCGGAAAGCATGACCCAGTGCAAGACCTGCGGCACCTACATCGCCACCGGCCAACAGAAGAACTGCGGCAAGAACGGCTGTCCGTATCAATAGCGTGCGAACTTGACCCCTTAGGGCGCGCTCTTTAGCTTCCGCCGCTCTCTAACGAAGCGCGCAAATGACCGCCCCTGATCGCTCTTTCCAAGGCCTGATTCTGACCCTCCAGCACTATTGGGCCGACCAAGGCTGCGTGCTCTTGCAACCGTTCGACATGGAGATGGGGGCGGGCACGTTCCACCCCGCGACCACGCTCCGTGCGCTCGGGCCGAACCCCTGGAAATGCGCCTATGTCCAGCCCTCGCGCCGCCCGAAGGACGGCCGCTACGGCGACAACCCGAACCGCTTTCAGCGCTATTACCAGTTCCAGGTGATCCTGAAGCCCTCGCCCGACAACGTGCTCGACCTCTATTTGGGCTCGCTGAAAGCACTCGGCATCAATCCGGACGAACACGACATCCGCTTCGTCGAAGACGACTGGGAATCGCCCACGCTCGGCGCTTGGGGCCTTGGCTGGGAAGTCTGGTGCGACGGCATGGAGGTGACGCAGTTCACCTACTTCCAACAAGTCGGCGGCATCGACTGCCGCCCCGTCTCCGCCGAAATCACCTACGGGCTTGAGCGTCTGGCGATGTACGTCCAAGGCGTCGATAACGGCTTCGACCTTGCCTACAACACCATGAACCGCCAGTCGCCGGACTTCATGCGCTGGGGCGACGTCTATCATCAGAACGAAGTCGAACAGTCCGGCTTCAACTTCGAACACGCCAACACCGACGCGCTGTTCCAGCACTTCAAAGACGCCGAAGAACAGTGCAAGCGCCTGCTAGCCCGCAAAGTCGGCCGCAGCGCCGCGCACCCCGACTGGCGCCACGTGCTGCCAGCCTACGAGCAGTGCATCAAGGCGAGCCACGCGTTCAACCTGCTCGACGCCAGAGGCGTCATCAGCGTCACCGAACGCCAAGCCTATATCGGCCGCGTCCGCGCGCTCGCCAAAGAATGCGCCCAAGCCTGGATCGACAGCCCGCAAGGCATGACGGCCGGCGCAGGCCAGAGCGGGATGCGCTAACGCCATGCCCCAGCTCCTCCTCGAAATCTTCTCCGAAGAAATCCCGGCGCGCATGCAAGCCGCCGCCGCGCGCGATCTCGAACGCCTCGTTGTCGGCGGTCTGACCGACCGCGGCTTCCTGAACGAAGGCGCGCGCTCGTTCGCGACGCCGCGCCGCCTCGCACTCGTGATCGAAGGTCTGCCCGCGCAACAGTCGGACGTGCGCGAAGAACGCAAAGGCCCGAAGGTCGACGCACCCGACGCCGCGATCCAAGGCTTCCTGCGCTCGACCGGTCTCACGAAAGACCAGCTGAAAGTCCAAAAGGACCCGAAGGGCGACTTCTACCTCGCGATCACCGAACGCAAGGGCCGCCCGACGCCCGCCGTCATCGCCGAATTGATCCCCGAGGTCGTCAAGTCGTTCCCGTGGCCGAAGTCGCAACGCTGGGGTGCAGGCGACCTCACGTGGGTGCGCCCGCTGCATTCGATCCTCGCGACGTTCGACGGCGAAGTGGTCCCGTTCGAAGTCGGCACCGTGCGTTCGGGCAACAGATCCCGCGGCCACCGCTTCCTCGGCAACAACGAATTCGAAGCCCGCCGCTTCGACGACTATGTCGACAAGCTGAAGCGCGCGCACGTGATCCTGGCCACCGCCGACCGCAAAGCGCAAATCCTGCACGACGCGAAACAACTCGCGCACGCGCAAAATCTCGAACTCATCGAAGACGATGGCCTGGCCGATGAAGTGGCCGGCCTCGTCGAATGGCCGGTGCCGCTGATCGGTCAGTTCGACAAAGGCTTCCTGGACGTGCCGCAGGAGATTCTGATCTCCACCATGCGCGCAAACCAAAAATACTTCGCGCTTCGCGACCCCAAGACCGGCAAACTCGCGAACAAATTCGTCGTCATCGCGAACATGATCACGAAAGACGGCGGCAAGAACGTCGTCGCCGGCAACGAGCGCGTGCTCCGCGCCCGCCTCTCGGACGCGAAGTTCTTCTGGGACCAAGACCGCAAAACCAAACTCGAAGCCCGCGTCCCCGCGCTCAAAGACATCGTCTTCCACGCCAAGCTCGGCACCCAACTCGAGCGCGTCGAACGAATCGAAACGCTCGCAGGCGAAATCGCCAAGCTCATCGGCGCCGACGAAGCGAAGGCGAAACGCGCCGCCCGCCTCTGCAAAGCCGACCTTGTCTCCGGCACCGTCGGCGAATTCCCCGAAGTCCAAGGCGTGATGGGCCGCTACTTCGCACTGAACGACAAAGAAGACGCCGCCGTCGCCGATGCCGTGCGCGATCACTACCGGCCGCAAGGTCAAAGTGACGACGTGCCCGGCGCGCCCGTCAGTATCGCGGTCGCATTGGCCGATAAGATCGACACCCTCGTCGGCTTCTTTGCGATCGACGAAAAGCCGACCGGCTCGAAAGACCCTTACGCGCTGCGTCGCGCAGCGCTTGGCGTCATTCGCATAATCTTGACGGCGGCGGTTCGCGTAAACCTCGTTCGTGTCTTCGGGGCGAGCGTCGCGGCGGCGTTCAAGCAAGAGGCGTCGGCAGATCCTCGCGGCATCGCGACCGCGTTCTTCGACACGCTCGCCAAGAGCGGCGTCTCCGCCGACAAGCGGAGCGAACTCGGCCTCTACGCAGATCTCGTTCGCGCAGGCGTGGACAAAGGCTGGGACGAAGTGCTCGCGTCCGGCGACCAGGAGAGCGAATTCTTCGACGGTCAGCGCTTGATGGAGCTCGGGTATTTCTTCGGCCCTCTATCGCGCGATCTGTTGGGCTTCTTTGGCGACCGCTTGAAGGCCGCCTTGCGGGAAAAGGGCATTCGCCACGACCTCATCGACGCCGTGTTCGCGCTTCGCGGACAAGACGACCTCGTTTTGATCGTCCGCCGCGTCGAGGCGCTGCAAAGCTTCCTCAAAACCGAAGACGGCAAAAACCTGCTCGCGGGTTACAAGCGGGCCCTGAACATCCTGAAGATCGAAGAGGGCAAGGAGAAGAAGAAGGACGCGAAACACGCGGGCTTCGCCGGCAAGCCCGACGTTTCGCTGCTTGAAGCACCCCAAGAGGTTGAACTCTTCAAAACGCTCGCAATCGCGAACGATTTGATCGCCTCAGAGGTCAACCAAGAACGCTTCGAAGAAGCGATGCGCGCCATGTCCCGCCTGCGCGCGCCCGTCGACGCCTTCTTCGACAAGGTGACGGTCAACGCCGAGAAGACGGACGTGCGCGAGAACCGGCTGAAGATCCTCTCGCAGATCCGCGATGCGCTCGGGCGCGTGGCGGATTTCTCGAAGGTGGAGGGGTAGAAAAGAAGCGCTCCT
>CAYXQB010000211.1:0-5962 GCA_964466435.1 uncultured Flavobacteriaceae bacterium
ATCGGTGCAGTGCGCGGTCGAGATCCAGCGCGAGCTGAAGGCGCAGAACGAGAGTATCCCTGAGCCGCAGCGGATGGACTTCCGCATTGGGATCAATCTCGGCGACGTCATGATCGACGATCACGACATTTTCGGCGAGGGCGTGAACATCGCCTCGCGGCTGCAAGGTCTCGCCACGCCCGGCGGGATTTTGATCTCGGGCTCCGTGCACGATCAGGTGAAGAACAAGCTTGCGCTGGGGTTCAATTTCATGGGCCACCAGCAGGTCAAGAATATCGCCGAGCAGGTGCCCGTGTTCGTCGTGGCGCACGACATGGCGCCGTCGATGCCGATCGGCGCGGTCTCGATCGGCGGGGCGGCGCCGATCGTGTTGAAGGCGCCGGGGCTCATGCCATTGCGGATGATTGCCGGCATCGTCGACGGGATTCTCGCCTGCATACTGGCGCTGCTTTTGGCCACAACGCTTCAGAGCGCGATGGGGCCTGCGTTCACGCTTGATGCCCCGTTCACTTGGTTTGCGAGCGAGCGCACGCTGTCGCGCGATTTGCCGTCGCTGGAGATTACGGACGGCGGCGAGACCGCGCGCGAGACCGTCAGGTCTATCGTCGAGCGAAACTACATGGGCTTTGTGCGCCAGACTTACCGGCGGATCGCGAGCGAAACCAAGAAGAACGGTTCGAGCGAAGTGCAAATTCGCGAGACGCTGCTGAGCGCTGCTGGCGGGCGGGAGATTTGGCGGCCATCGCTTTGGATGGCGGCGGTGGCGATCTACTTCCTCGTTCTGGTGTTGAGCGAGGGCTTGCTTTTGCGCGGTGCGTCGCCCGGAAAACTGCTGATGGGCCTGCGCGTTTCCAGCCTCAGCGGGGCGAAGCCCGGGCTCGTGCAAGCGGCGGTGCGGAACTTGAGCAAGGTCGTGTCGATTGCACCGGCCCTTCTCGGTGTCTTGATGGCTTTCTTCTCCAAGAAACGGCAGATGCTGCACGACGTGCTGACCGGCTGCTACGTGCACGACGCCAAGTGAGCCAGCAAGCGATCGCACAGGCCGTGCAGTTGCTCCAGGGTGGTGCCGTGGAACAAGCGCGCGCGATCTTGAGCGATGTCGTGGCGCGCGAGCCGGGCAATGCCGATGCGCTGAGCATGCTCGGCATCGCACTCGCGCAAGGGCGAAACCTGTTGGGCGCCGCTGATGTGCTGAAACGGGCGACGGAGATTGCACCGGGCCATGCCGGGGCGCTGATGAACTATGGCGGCGTGTTGAAGCGGCTTGGCCGGCTCGAGGAATCGGCCGCGTATTTCGAGCGCGTAGCGGCCTTGCGGCCCGATGCGCCGGCGCCGGCATTGAAGCAGCTTGGCTCGGTGCTGATCGACTTGCAGCGGAACGCGGAAGCGGTCGCGGTCTATTCGCGGGTTCTCGCATTGCAGCCGCAGGATGCGGTCGCGTTGAACGATCGCGGGTTGGCGCAACTCGACCTTGGGCGTGCGGAGGCTGCCCTGGCGGACTTCGAGGCGGCGTTCAAAGCCAATCCTCGATTTGCGGCGGCCCTGGGCAATAGGGGCCTCGCGCTCGTCAAACTCGGGCGGCCGGACGAGGCGATCGCAGCGTGCGATGCGGCAATCGCGTTGGAGCCACAGAACCCCGGGCTGCAACGGTCAAAGGGGCACGTTCTGTTGTCGGCGGAGCGTGCGCAAGATGCTTTCGCATGTTTCGAACGAGTGCTCGCCGGGGGGCTGCAGGATGCGACGACGTGGACGCTTCGGGGCGAGGCGCTGAAGCGGCTTGGCCGTCGCACCGAGGCGCTCGCCAATTTCGACCGCGCGCTGCAGCTCGATCCTGCGCACTTCGATGCGCTGATTGCGAGCGGCTCGATTTGCCTCGACGGCGACAAGTTTGCCGAGGCAGTGGAGGCATTCAATCGCGCGGCGAACGCTCGGCCGCAAGACGGGCTTGCCTATTCGGGCCGGGCGCGCGCAGCGCGCGGGCTCGGGAATCTTCAGGCTGCACTCTACGACGCGGAGAAGGCCGTGGAGCTGACGCCGGGCGATGCCGACGCACTTGCGTTGCGCATGCAGGTGAAGCGCGAGTTGGGACGCAGAGCCGAGGCTCTCGAAGATTGCGAGCGGGCGCTGGCGCTAACGCCCTACAGTTCCCTGTTGAACGCGAACAAAGGCGTTCTGCTTGAGGAGCTTCGCCGGCCAGCAGAGGCGCTAGCTTTTTATGAGCGGGCGTTCGCGCTCGATTCGCGCAATTGGATCGCGTTGCAGAATATGGGCGGGGCTCTGGTCGAACTGGGCCGCGGCGAGGAGGCGCTGGCGGCGTGCGATGCGAAGCTGGCAGAGACGCCGAACAACGGCGAGATTTGGACCACGAAGGGGATGATCCTGCTTGTGCTCCGGCGGTTCGACGAGGCGGTCGCAGCGCTGGATCGCGCGATCGCGGCGTTGCCGAACGAGTCGTACGCACACTTCTACCGGGCGCTCACGTTGCTGACGCGGGGCAACATAGGCGAAGGATTTGCCGAGTACGAGTGGCGGCGGAAGGGGACTGTGCCGCTGCTGAAGTTGATGAAGTTCGACGTGCCGGAGCCGTCAAACGCGGAAGACGTTTGCGGGAAGCGGCTCGTGCTCTATCGCGAGCAGGGGCTCGGCGACATGATTCAGTTTGCACGGTTTGCGCGCGAGTTTGCGGATCGCGGGGCGAAGGTGACGCTACTCACCTACCCTGCCCTCGCCCGGCTGCTGCCGAGCCTCGGGCCCGATATCGACATTGCAACAGAGGATGCAGCGCCAGCCTGCGACTTTGCCTACCCGTTGATGTCGGCGCCGCACTTGCTGCAAACGACGGTCGAAACGATCCCGGCGCGTGTGCCTTATCTCGCGGCGCCGGCCGATTTGGCCGAAGCTTGGCGCGGCCGTCTGGGTGCGAAGACGGGGTTGCGGGTTGGGCTCACATGGTCTGGCAATCAGGGTCATGTGAGCGACTGGGCGCGGTCGATTCCGTTTCAGACTCTTGAGTCTCTGCTCGGCGTGCCGGGCGTGACTTACCACTCGGTGCAAAAGGATGTGCGGCCTGCCGATGCCGAGGCGTTGGCGGCGAGCGGCGTTGCCGACCATCGCGAGGCGCTGACGGACCTCGCCGAGACGGCGGCGCTGATTTCGGAGCTCGACCTGGTTATCACAGTCGACACGTCGGTGGCGCATTTGGCCGGCGCGTTGGGTAAGCCGGTGTGGGTGTTGCTTGCGACGCGGGTTGATTGGCGCTGGATGGCGGAGGGTACCACGAACCCGTGGTATCCGACGGCGCGGCTGTTCCGGCAGACCAAGCCGGGGGCGTGGGGGCCGGTATTGATGGACGTTCGCGCAGCCTTGGAGACGACGGCCTCAGGCCAGTAGGGTCGCAATGCGGGTGCGCATTTCGTCGGTATTTGCGCGCACCTTGGCCTTGTAGGCGGTGACCGCGTCACGGTCGACTTTCCAGAACATGTTTTCGGGATAGTTGTGGCCGAAGATGTCGATCAGCATCGAGCGGAATTTGCCGGAGACGGTCTTGCCGTCCATCTCGCGCTGTTCGATGTAACCGACTTGTTCCGCGCTGGTGAGCGCGCAAAGCAGCGGGTGTAGGCGCTCAGAAAACGTGCGCTTGTAGCGCTGGATCTGTTGGATCGTGCGGTCGATCGGGATGTCGTTCAGGACCTGTGCGCCGATGCGCAGCGGTTGATCGACGGAAGGCACGCTCATCGGGAACGCGTTGATCAGCCAGTCGCCGAGGTGCGAGACGTTCTTGCGATCGCGGCCGTAGAGCAGGATGTCTTCCTCGTAACGCGCGTACCAATGCGTGAGACGGTCGAGGAGTTGGGCGAGCTTTGGCGCCGGCAGGTTTTGGCGGTACTGCGTACCGAAGATGCCGATCGAGGCTTTGGCGTTTGCAGTTGCAGCGAGGAGCTGATCGTCGAGCAGGTCGCCGAACAGGCTGTTGCCGATGCCGATGACAAGGAGGTCGACCTGCGGTACGGGAGCGAAGGGACGCAGAGGCCCCCACGTCACTTCCGCATGGGCCGGCAGTACCTCGTTCAGCAAGTGATAGCCCAGGCGGTCGCCGAAATTGCCGATGTTGTTGTACGAGATGACGTGGACGCGCTTGCGCGTGCGCGCCGCAGCAGGCGCAGCCACGTCTAAGCGGATCAAATGCTGTAGCGGGTCGATTTGGCGCGTGAGCGATGCCTGGTAGCCGTGTGCGCGGGCGACCTCGAGAAACTCCGCGAGCTTGAAGTCGTTCACCCAGCCCAGCGTCCGGCGACGGTCGACTTCGGGGGTCAGCGCCGCGTCGCAATAACTGCAGAGGATCGGCTTACCGGTGCGGGCGAAGGCCGCGAACAGGTCGGCGGGTTTGTAGATGTATTCCCACACGCCCAGCATGACGACGAGATCGGCTTTGGCGACGGCGGCGAGCGGCAGGCCGCCGGCGTTCAAGTCCGCGACGATTGTGCGCGCATCGCGGGCGACGATATCGCACGGCTGATAGGTCGCGCCGAACGGCAGATGGCGTTCGAGCGCCATCGCACCGCAGCCGATGTCGAGCACGCGGGTGCCGGCCTGCACGAAGTTTGCGGCCGTCATGGCGCGCGCTTCCCAGGCGGGTTCGAGCTGTTTCGGATCGGACCAGCGGGCAAGGTCGCTGGCGCCCGCTTCGATCACTTGTTTGCGGCGTTGTGCTTCGTCCATGGGGAGGCTTGTAGCGGCTGTGCGGCGCCTGCGCAAAAGAGAAAGGGCGCGAACCTTAAGGTCCGCGCCCCGCGTATCCTAGCGCCTTGCCGGCTCCTAGTTCGTCTTCTGCTGCTGCATGCGCAGTTGCGGGCCTTGAGCCTTGTCCTCGTTCAGGAGGCCCAAGAATTCAGCCGCCTTTTCGTTCTCAAGTACCTGCCCCAGGATCGCGATCGTGCGAACCACCTCGGCGGATGTTCCGAACGCTTCGGCGATCTCTTCCCACGGCGACTTCGCCTTCGGACGGCGCAGGTTGACCTCTTGATCGGCCGGGATGCCGGCCAGTGCCTTCGTGGCTTCGAGGGCCGCGCGGAACCCGCCGAACTCATCGACGAGGCCGCGTTGCTTCGCGTCGGCGCCGGTCCATACCCGGCCCTTGGCGATCTCGCGCACCTTGGCCACGTCCATCTTGCGGCCCGCCGCGACCTTGGCGGTGAAGTCCTCGTAGATCTGGTCGATGCCCTTGTTGAAGAGCGCCCACTGCTCGGGCGTGAACGGCTGCGTTGCGGAGTCCATCAGCGCGTTTTTGCCGACGCCGAGCGACTTCAAGTCGACGCCGATCAGCGACCAGGACCCGGAGGTCACGATTTTGCCCGAGAGAACGCCGATCGAGCCGGTGATCGTCGATTCGTGCGCGAAGATCTTGTCGGCCGAAAGCGACACGTAGTAGCCGCCCGAGGCCGCCACGTCGCCCATCGAGACGACGACCTTCTTGCCCGCCTTCTGGGCCTTCTTGATCGCTTGCAGGATTTGATCCGACGCCAGCGCCGAACCGCCCGGCGAGTTCACGCGGAACAGGATCGCCTTGACGTCTTCGTCTTCGGTTGCGTCACGGAACGCTTGCGCCACCGTGTCTCCACCGATCGACGATTCGCCGCCGAAGCCGCCGCCTTCCGACTTGCCGTCGTTGATGCCGCCATCGCCTTGGATGAAGGCGATCGTCGGGCGGCCCATGCCTTCCCACGGGCTGCCCGCGATCGAGAAGTATTCGGTCAGCGTCTTGAGTTCGGCTTTGCCGCCGGCCTTGGCAACTGCCGCGTCTTCAGCTTCGTCGTCGTAGCCTTGCTTGTCGATCAGCTTCTTGTCGATCGCTTCTTGCGTGAGGTAGGGCGCGCTGTCGATCAGCGCGACGACCTCCTCACGCGGCTTCTTGCGGTCGGCGGCGATGCCGGCGGTCGCGGTTTCGAAGATCGACTCGATCAGG
>CAYXQB010000212.1:0-5952 GCA_964466435.1 uncultured Flavobacteriaceae bacterium
GCATCAGCGAGGCGTTCTCGACCGGATCCCAGAACCACCAGCCGCCCCAACCGAGTTCGTAGTAGGCCCAGGCCGAGCCAAGCATGATCCCGAGCGTCAGAAAGGCCCACGCGGCGAGTGTCCATGGCCGGACCCAGCGTGCCCAAGCAGGATCGACCTTGCCCTCGATGAGGGCTGCGACGGCGAAGGAGAATGCCATCGAGAAGCCGACATAACCCAGATAGAGAAACGGCGGGTGTGTTGCCAAACCCGGATCTTGCAGAAGCGGGTTCAAGCCGTTGCCGTTCAGCGGTGCGGGATCGAGGCGCAGGAACGGGTTCGACGTAAAGATGACGAAGGCGAGGAAGCCGACACCGATCATGCCCTGCACGGCGAGTACGCGCGCGGAGAGCGTCTCAGGCAGATTGCGTCCGAACCAGGCGACGGCGGCACCGAAGATCGCGAGGATCAAGACCCAGAGCAGCATCGAGCCTTCGTGGTTCCCCCACACACCGCTGATTTTGTACATCAGCGGTTTTGCGGAGTGCGAATGCTGCGCCACCAGGGACACGGAGAAATCGGACGTCACGAAGGCGGCTGTCAGCGCGGCGAAGGCGATAGCCACAAAGAGCAGCTGGCCGGTTGCGGCCGCTTGCGCGAACGCCATGAGACGCCGGTCGCCCTTGGCGGCACCGTAGAGCGGTAGCGTCGCTTGGGCGAGCGCTAAGGTCAGGGCCAGCGCGAGCGCGAAGTGTCCGATTTCGGCGATCATCTAAGGCTTCGGATATCGGGGCTGGCGCCCAAGATCAATGCGCGAAATTGGGTTTCCCTTGGCAAGTGCTGCGGCGCTTTGCGAGAGTGGCTCAAGGGGGGCTCCATGATCAGAGCTTTGACGTTGGTTTTCGCCGCTGTGGTGGCGATAGCGCCCGCGCAAGCCGCGGGCGAGCGCGTGCGCTTCTTGGAGGGCGCGAGCGCGAAGGCGCTGACGCCTGAGGAGCTGGCCGAAGAGTTCAAGGGGTATTTGCCGGCGGATGCGATTGCGGCTGCTGCGGCGTCGGTTCCTGCACCGCCCGTGCCCGATTCGGCGGTGGACAAGGCCGATGTCGCGCAGGCGCGTCAGATGAATGCCCATGCGAAGGCGGAGAGGTGGGAGCGGGCGCTGCTCGACGATGCGTCGGTGTACGATCGCTTTTCGCAGCAGCTTGGCGTGGTGCCGGACCGGCGGCGGATGCCGGCGTTCGTTCGGTTGCTCAATCGCGTCGCCGACGATGCGTTGACGGCGGCGGGCGAGGCAAAGAAGCGGTTTCCGCGGCCGCGTCCGTTTCAGCGTTTTCAGATGACGCGCGTGTGCGGGCAGGCAGTGCCGCAGAAACCCGAGGCGTCACCTACGGGCGGCACGTCCTATCCGTCGGGGCATGCGGCGGTGTCGTGGGCGGTTGCGCTGGTGATGGTGGAAGCGTCGCCGCAGAGCGCGCAGGCCATCATCGCGCGGGCGGTGGACTATGGGGCGAGCCGCGTCGTGTGCGGGTTACATTTCCCAAGCGATATCGATGCGGGGCAGTTGGTGGCCACTTCGGTCGTCGACAAGCTGCTTGCGTTGCCGGAGTTTCGGCGCGACTTCAGTTGCGCGAAGCGGGAGCTGCAGTCGGTGCAGGCGGGGATGCGCGCGGAAGATTTGCCGGCGTGTCAGTAGGTTTCACACCAAGCCGTCAAACGCCTTTAGCGGAAGCCCATCGCGAGGACGTACATCTCGGCGCTGTCGGCGCGGCTTGCCGGTGGCTTGACGTGGATGACTTTTTGGAAGCGTTTTTTGAGCGTTTCCAGGAGTTGGCGTTCGGTGCCGCCGCGCAACACTTTACAAAGGAACGTGCCGCCGGGCTTTAGGATTTCGATCGCGAAATCCAAGGCGGTTTCGCAAAGCGCCATAACGCGCATGTGATCGGTTTCGCGGTGGCCGGTCGCGGGGGAGGCCATATCGGAGAGTACAGTGTCGACGGGGCCCTTTAGCGTCTCCTTGATGATGCCGGGGGCTTTGTCGTCCATGAAGTCGAGCTTCAGCAGTGCGGCGCCGGCAATCGGTTCCATGTCTTGGATGTCGACGCCGACGACTTTGCCTTCGCCCAGGTGTTCGACGAGAACTTGCGTCCAGCCGCCAGGTGCGGCGCCGAGGTCGACGGCGGTCTGTCCGCGTTTGAGGAAGCGGTATTTTTCGTTCATTTCAGCGAGCTTGTAAGCGGCGCGCGAGCGGTAGCCGTCGCTTTTGGCGGCGCGCACGTAGGGGTCGTTCAGTTGGCGCTCGAGCCAGAGCTGCGACGACTTCGTACGGCGCTTTGCGGTTTTTACGCGGACCTTGAGCGCGCGTGACGGTGGCTTATCGATCATGCGGGCGTGGCCGCGTTGAAACCCTTGCGCTTGCGGCCGCGGCGCTTGCGGCGACGCTTTTGTTTGCGCGCAGGTTCGGAGCCTTCCATCAGGGCGAGGAGCATGCCTTCGCGCAAGCCACGGTCTGCGACGCGCAGGCGCGGCGGAGTCCAGGTCAGGAAGATCGTCTCGAAGATCGCGAGGCCCGGGATCACGAGTTCGGCTCGCTCCGGGCCTATGCACGGATGTGCAGCCCGGCCTTCGCGGCGCATGTCTTTCAACTGTGCAATGACGCGGACAATGTCGTCGCGCTTCAGCCACTGACCGTCGACCTTCGAGCGCTCGTAACGTTCGAGGCCGAGGTGGATGCCAGCAATCGTCGTGACAGTGCCTGACGTGCCGAGCATATGGAACACGCCGGCCGGATGGTTGCCAGGAGGGCTAAGGCTTGGGATCGCCTTCAGTCTGGCTTTGACCAGCGCGACCATTTCTTCGTAAGCGTCCGGGTCGTCGAGGCGGCCGGGAAATTGTTCGGCGAGCGTAACGACGCCGAGGGGCATCGAGCCCCAGCGAAGAATCTTCGGCGCACGCCCGTGTTCGCGCAGATCGAGCCAGATAAGTTCCGTGGAGCCGCCGCCGATGTCGAAGACGAGCGCGCCTTTGTCGGCGCGATCCAGCAAGGGCGTTACGCCGCGTGCGGCGAGGCGTGCTTCCTCGAGTGGCGGGATGATGTCGAAGTGGAGTCCTGTCTCCTTCGCGACACGGGCGATGAAGGCAGGCCCGTTCGTTGCGGTGCGGCAGGCTTGGGTCGCGATCGCGCGGGCGCTGGTGACGCCACGCTTACGCATTTTCACCGCGCAGATGCGGATGGCGTCGATCGCGCGTTGCATCGCAGCGTCGGAGAGCATGCCCGTTTGATTCAGGCCTTCGCCGAGGCGAACAGTGCGCGAGAATGAATCGAGGACGCGGAAACCCGCTTGGTCCGGCTTTGCGACGAGCAGCCGGCAGTTGTTCGTTCCTAGGTCCAGCGCCGCATAAATGTGACCCGGCCGGTGACGTTCCGGCGTTGGCTCACGCTTGGCCGCCGGTTCGCCGGCAGCCGGGCCTGGTAGCCCATACGGCGCCCCATGCGGTGCCTGCGCCACGGGGCAAACTCTTCTCTTGTCGCCGGTGCGTTAGCCCTGAACGGGGCCGCACTCATGCGTTCGATTACGGTTGGCGTCGATCCTAGCACGGAGATCGTGAGCGGCAAGTTAGTGCCCGAAAAGGGCGGCAGTCCGGGCGCGTGGGCCCCCCTGGCTACCGCGTAAAGTTCTTGCCGGGGACGATTTCGCCCTCAGGTCCTAAGCGTCCTGGGTAGCAACGATTAAAGGCGCCGCAGGTCGTGTAGTAGAGCGCCATGCGGCTGCCTTTACGGTCGAACCAGTAGCAGACCTCGACGCCGTAACCGACGCGCGGGATTGCCTGGCAGAGGTCGCCCTCTTCGTTGATGCGCCAGGTACCGTGTTCGACGTAGTCGAGTTCTTCGATCGGGCCGTGCGGGGCGCGCGTGCCGTGGCGGCGGAAGCGCGCCTCCAACGTGCCGTTCGCCGCGTAGTACACTTGAAAGGGATATTCGCTGCGGGCGTCTATGCCGGGCGGGGCCGAACCGTCGGCGAAACCCTCCATGCCGCGGAACGTATGGTTCACGAACCAGTCGCGCGGGTTGCCGCGGCGGCCGATGACGAGCACTTTCTCCGTCGGCCAGTCGCTGCGCGATTTCGGTGCGTTCGGGTCGCCCTTCGGCGCGTCGGCGCCGATCGCGAAACCGGCACCGAGCGCGATGACTGTGGCGGCGGCCAGAACGGTTGTCAGGCGGCGCATTTGGCATTTCCTCCGCGCGCTCTCGTGGCGCGCTGACACTTTGTCAGGGAAATGGATCAAATTTTGGGCCGGATGGCAAAGCAGAACTGCGCGACCAGCTGGCGGTGCTTTTCGGGCACAATGATCAAAACGTCCGCAATCGTCACGATATTGTAGTCCGGCCGTTTCGCGACGGCGGCGAAGATTTGATCGAGCGACGGCCACTTCCGGTAGTCGAACGGCGGTGGCGGTGGCGCCAGGAAGGCCCTGGCGTCGTCGACGAGGATGCAGTGCTCGTGCGGGGAGGCGAGGACCGTCTCCAGTTCCTGAACGAGCGGGCAGATGTCGTGGTCGGCGAAATAGCCGGCGCCGGCGTGCGCGTCGAGCCAGAAGAGGGCCGGGCCGGGCAATTGGTTTACGATCTTGGACAGTTCGCTTGCCGAGTCGCCTTCGAGATAGGTGACGTTCGAGAGGCCCGGGTTGGCGGCTTTCGCTTGGGCAAGGTATTGCGGGTTCAGTTCGACGGTCCACACGCGCTCAAATGTGCGTGACGCCCAGCCGATGGCGTGGCCGATGAACGTGCCGGTTTCGACGAAATCGCGAAGGCCGCCAGTGCGCGCGAGTTCGCGTGCGAGGTCGGCGAGCGGGGAAAGGTGTATCGAGCCCATTACCCCTATTAACTGCACATGGGGCGTGCTGTCATCTCTCAGGTTTCCGCCGCATACATCCGGCGGTCATTGTGCCGCGCTTTACAAGCGTTCATGCCGCCGGTACATGCACACGGCAACTCGAATCCCGAGTGATCTTTTGTAGAGAAGGGGATCGGCTTGCCGCTCCAAGAAGCTCTGCCTTTTGATGACGTCCTGCTCGTGCCGGGCGCTTCGGATGTGTTGCCGGGACAGGCGGACACCCGCACGAGACTCACGAAAACGATCGAACTCGCGGTGCCGCTGCTGTCGGCCGCGATGGACACGGTGACGGAAGCCAGGCTTGCCATCGCGATGGCTCAGGCAGGCGGAATGGGTGTCATCCACCGCAACATGACGCCGGAAGAACAGGCGACGCATGTGCGCCAGGTGAAGAAGTTCGAGAGCGGTATCGTCTTCAACCCGATTCAAATCGCGCCGGACGCGACGCTTGCCGAGGCGCGGACGCTACGCGAGACGCATCGGATTTCTGGTATTCCGGTGGTCGAAACGAAGACGGGCAAACTCGTCGGCATCTTGACCAACCGCGACGTGCGCTTTGCGACCGATCTGCGCCAGCCGGTCTCGCAGCTGATGACGAAGGACAAGCTCGTCACGGTGAAACAGAATATCGGCATGGACGAGGCGAAGCGGTTGCTTCACCACCATCGCATCGAAAAGTTGCTGGTCGTCGACGATCAGTATCGCTGCGTCGGGCTCATCACGGTCAAGGACATCGAAAAGGCCGAGTCGCACCCGAACGCCGCGAAGGATGCGCAAGGTCGGCTGCGCGTAGGGGCTGCGACCACGGTTGGCGCGGACGGGATTGCGCGGACCGAGGCACTGTTGGCGGCCGGGGTCGATGTGATTGTGGTCGATACGGCACATGGGCACTCGGCGCGGGTGATCGACGCCGTCGCGAAGATCAAGCGCATGTCGAACGAGACGCAGGTCATTGCGGGCAACGTTGCGACCGCGGAAGCGGCGACCGCACTGATGGACGCGGGTGCAGATGCGATCAAGGTCGGTATCGGGCCTGGTTCGATTTGCACGACGCGGATGGTGGCGGGCGTCGGCATGCCGC
>CAYXQB010000213.1:0-5947 GCA_964466435.1 uncultured Flavobacteriaceae bacterium
GGGGATCAAGACCATCGACGCCGTCGCCGCCGACGTGCACCAGCAACACCTGCGGAATAGCGGTGGTCAGGCTGGCAAGACCAAAAGGTTGCAACCACACATCTGCTTTCTTTCTCCGTAATGCCATGGGCGCTGCCACATCGTACCAGTATTTGAATGCAAGCGGATGACGTGCCCGAGGCACCCCAAGGCGCGCCCCAAATCCCGAGCAAAAGCGCGAACGTAGGTCCCTTTGCCGCAGGCCATCTCGAACACGGCGCTATCGGCCCCCGCCTCGACCAGTTCCAGCCGGTGGATGTGCGTGAGCCGCGCTTTCAACGCCACAACCTCGCCCTCGCGCGCCAAGTCGTAGGCCCGCTCGCCATCGACCTTGATCGCAGAGAACGCCGGCGGCACCTGCATGATCTGTCCCACGAACGGCGGCAGCGCACGCACGATCTGTTCTTCAGTCGGCCGCTCCGGGCTCTCGCGCGTCACAGGCCCCTCGCTGTCGTCGGTGGACGTCTCAGCCCCCCACTTCACCGTGAAGCGATAGGCTTTGCGCGCATCGACGAGAAAGGGAACCGTCTTCGTCGCCTCGCCGAACGCAAGCGGCAAAACCCCGTTCGCAAGCGGATCGAGCGTCCCCGCATGCCCGGCCTTCGATGCGTTCAGCAAGCGCCGCGCAATCGCCAAAGCCTTGGTCGAGGTCATCCCCAACGGCTTGTCGAGTACCAGCCACCCGTGGACCGGATCGCCCTTACGCTTCGCCATCGCCGGACTTCAAATCGCGCCGCACGCGGTCGGACCTCAGCAGCTCTTCTATGTGATGCGCCTCGTCGAACGACTTGTCCGCGATGAAGTTGAGCGTCGGCGCATAGCGAAGCTGAATCTCCTGCGCAACCAGCGAGCGCAAATACGGCGCCGACCGGTTCAACCCCCTGAGCACGTCATCGGTGTCCTTGCCGCTCAGCGGCATCGCGAACACCGTCGCGTTCTTCAAGTCCGGGCTGATGCGCACCTCCGACACGGTGACCGACACACCGGCAAGCGACGGATCGTGCAGCTCGCCGCGCATCAAAAGACGCGCCAAGATATGGCGAATCTCCTCTCCGACGCGCAGCTGTCGCTGCCTCGGTCCCTGCTGTTCGGGCTTCGTAGATCTACGCTTCATGGCAGCGGGCTTCTAAAGCGCTTGGACGCCAACTCCAAGCCCCGACGTTGCCTCATACCCAAACGCCGCAACCCATGGCTCAAGCGTAGGCAACACGGGATTCAAGAATCGCCGGTAATTCCGCCACTTTCCGCACGACGAAGCGTAGAGCGGCCGCACGACCTGCGCGGCACTGGGCGTCGCGATCAACCGCCGTTTCGCTGTCTCCGCATAGCCGCGCACCGCATCGTCCCAGGGAAGACCCAGAAACGCGAGCAGCGCCCCCACCGTCGCATCGAAGTCGTTAACGACGGCCTCGTACCGAACCTCGTGCGTATCGAGCGGAAGCTGCGCACGGCATGTCTGAACCAGCCGCATCACCGCCTCATAATATGCGGCCGCACTGTCGAGCCTGAGCATCTGAAACATCGCCGCGTTCATCCCGAACCGTTGCTGATAGCAACTGAGCACGCAGTCTCTCGGATCACGCAATGCGAGCACGATCTTCGCCGTCGGAAACAACCGATAGATGACCGGCAGAAGCGTCGCATTCAGCGGCAACTTGTCGACAAACACGTCGCGCGGCGCCGCGCCGCCAAGCCCAGCGTCGACACTTGCCCAATAGGATGCCCGAAGACGCGCGACCTCATCGTCCCGAAGCTGCGCCAGCAAAGCGAGGTCGGCATCGACCCCGGCAAGTCGCAGTCCCGCTTCCAGCAAATTGTCGCGCTCTTCCAGAGTCGTAGCACGCGGATGAGACGCAAGAATCTGATCGATGAGCGTCGTGCCCGAACGCGGGAAACCGATCAGAAACACAGGCGTTCGCTCGGCCGCAGGCGAAGCGCGCCACGAGCCGATGTCCAATGCAGACGTATAGGCGGTCAACCGCTCGACGGCACGCGGCGACAAATAGCTTCGATCCGCCGCAAAACTCGCTGCCGTCTGCTCAAGCAATTCATTGGACCGCGTGAAAGCCGCAAACGCATCGTCGAAGCGCCCAAGCTTCTCGTACGCTTCCCCCAAGTGCCCGTGGGCCAAAATGCGGTTCGTCGGCGTAAGTTCTTTACCGGCGAGAAGGGCCTCCAAACCGCTTGCCGCCGCCATTGCGTTGTCATTGCGCAGCTGGACCTTTGCGCGCGTCAATTGCGCGGAGACGTTGTTCGGCGCAACGCCAAGCACCCGGGTTGCAAAGCGAAGCGCATCGTCGAGCCGATGCTCATCTTCGGCGATCCGCGCCAGCCCCGCGATCGGGTCCGCATAGTTCGGCTGCACCGCAATAGCGCGCTCATATGCCCGCTTCGCCTCGTCGCGCACGTCCATATCCAGCAGCACATTACCCAAGCTGTTGTGCGCAATCGCATGCCGCCGGTCGATCCGCAGCGCTTCCTCGAGCACACCCCGTGCCTCACGTAGACGGCCGGCCGCTCGATAGGCAGCACCAAGATTGGTAAGCACATGAATGTGCTCCGGCATCAAGCGCCGCGCGCGCTCATATAGTCCGATCGCACCCGCCACGTCGCCCTGCTCCACACGGGCAAGGCCAATCAGCATGAGCGCGTTCGGCTCTTCGCCGTAGCGCGCAATCACCTGCTCGCAGAGCGCGACGGCCTCGCCGAACGCTCGGCGCTCCATCGCCGCCGTCGCGCGCTGCAAGAGTTGGATCGCATTGCCGCTCATGAGAAGCGCCTTACTCCATCACAAACTCGGCCCGCGGCCGGATCAACCGCCCGCTTGCGCGCTGCTCGAACACATGCGCGAGCCATCCCACGGAGCGCCCGATAGCAAAAAGCGCCAGCGCCGCGCCTTGAGCCAACGCGAAACTCCGCTCGAGTGCCACCAGTGCGAAATCGACATTCGGCTCCACCCCGCCCATTGCTCGGCCCGCAGAGAGCACGGCGGCCGCGATCGGATCGAGTTTGATCTGCTCCAAGAGTTCCGCCGCCCGCGGATCGCCCTCGCGATAAAGAAAGTGTCCGAACCCCGGCAGCAACTCGCCGTGTTGAAGCCGTGCCGCGACCGCGCCCGCCGCGTCGCCCGGACACGCGACGCCGCTTAAGAACATGCGCGTCCGCTCCGTCGCAGCGCCATGCAACGGGCCGCTAAGCGCGGCGATCCCGGCCAGCACGCAGTGCGTATGACGCGCGCCCGTCGACGCAACGACGCGCACGGCGAACGTCGATGCATTCAGTTCATGATCCGCCAGCAGCACCAGCGCCCGCCGGATCGCCTCCGACGCCTTCGGCTGGCCCCACGCGCGCGCAAGCGCACGATGAACCGGGCTCCCGATCGCCCCCCTCACAGGCGCGACCGCAGCCGCAATCGCAAGCACCAATCGCGCCGCCGCGCCAAACGCTTGCGCACCGGCTCTGCCGCCGCTCGGTGCTTCCTGCGAGGTCAAGAGCGGCAGCAGCATGCTTGCCCTGTCGGTCGCACGCGCAGGCGCATAACGCCCCGCAATCTCCACCCAACCGGGAACGCTTGCGGGATCGAAGGCAACGCCTGCAAACGGATCGGCCTCACCCGTCTGCCAAAGCAATCGCGCCGCTTCCTCGAGCGTCGCCTTGCGCGAAAAAGCTATCGCATCCTCCGATCGGTAATAGAGCCGGTCGTCCTCGAAATGCGTAAGCCGCGTCTTGAGAACCGGCAGCCCAAAGTCGAGCGCTGTAGCCGCTGCTGCGCGCGGCCTGCGCATCTTCGTCTTGCGCGCGACAAGCGCCTGCACGTCGGCCGCCACGTAGAGGCTCGCCTTCGCAATCGTTGGATGTTCCGTGGAGCGCACCAGTCCGCGACTGACATAGGCGTAAAGGGTGTTCCGGCTGACCCCCAAGACCTTCGTCGCGGTCGCCGCGTCGATCAACGCATCGGGGCGCTTTGGGACCGGCCGTTTTGCTGCGCTTCCGTTCATATTGATATGTTGATTCAAGATTGACGATAACCGGTCCAGCATCCATCTTTTGCTCAAGATTGCAAGTGAAGGAGATGTCCCATGCGTCCGGGCCTCGACAATGTCATCGCCGCCGAAACCGTGCTGAGCCATGTGGACGGCGAGGCCGGCCGTCTCATCATTCGCGGTCACGACCTCGAAGACTTGGTGGGTCACGCGACCTTTGAAGACGCGACAGCCTTGCTCTGGGATGGCTTCGCACAGACGCCAAACCTGCGCGCCGAACTCGGTCGCGCCCGCGTCCGCGCATTCGAGCACTTCAAGCCGCTGACCGATCAAGCAAGCCGGCTGACAGCCGTTGAAGCCATGCGCCTCCTGCTCGCCGCAATCCCCGATGGTGAGCGCGCCAAGGAGCCCGCCGATATGCTTGCGGCCGCAGGCGTCGCCGCTTCAATGGCCGCGCGTATTACCTCGGGCCACACAGCGCTAGCGCCCGACCCCGACCTCTCGCATGCCAGCGACGTTCTGCGGATGCTCCGCGGCGCGCCGGGCGACACCGACGAAGTCCGCGCTTTCGAAACTTATCTCGTCACCGTGATCGACCACGGCCTGAACGCCTCGACATTCGCCGCCCGCGTCGTCGCATCGACCGCCGCGGGATTGCCCTCGGCCGCCGTCGCCGCACTTTGCGCCCTCAAAGGCCCGCTCCACGGGGGCGCTCCGGGCCCGGTACTCGACATGTTCGACGCGATCGCAACACCCGCCAACGCCGACGCCTGGATTGCCGACGCCCTGAAGCGCGGCGAACGCTTGATGGGCTTCGGCCATCGCGTCTATCGCGTGCGCGACCCGCGCGCGAGCGTCCTCAAAGCGGCGGTCGCCAAACTCAAAGGCCGGGCCAACCGGATCGCCTTCGCCGAAGCGGTAGAAGGAGCGGCCTTGCGCGCCCTCAAAGATTTCAAGAGCGAACGGCGCCTCGACACAAATGTCGAGTTCTACACGGCCCTGCTTCTGGAAGCGCTCGCCATCCCCCGTGAAGCCTTCACCCCCGTCTTCGCCCTCGCCCGCACCGCCGGCTGGATCGCACACATCCGCGAGCAGGAAGCGGGCGGCCGCCTGATCCGGCCACAGTCGCGCTACGTCGGGCCTTGGCCCATGAAAGTGGCCTAGGCCTCACAACCGCGCATACTTCGCGATGACAGAAGCGAAGACATACCGGTCCTCATCGTCGTCGAATGCACGCACGGGCACCATTAGTGCTGTGCGATCGCGGAGAGCGACGTAAACAGCGCGCGGCGTCGTCATAAGCTCGGTCATTTCAGCCCAAGGCACAAACCGCTGAGCCGCGCCGACGCGCAACAGAAGCCCCTGGCCGGACGTCTGAACCAATGCACCCGCTGGATTGAGGAGCCGTTCCGCCAACATTCGGCGAACAAACCTGATCGCAATAGCAACACCAACGATCACGGCGGCGACCGCAATCAGCGGCAGTGTGAAGAGCGCCCAGAAATGCTCGGAGGCGTCGCCACCACCAGAGCCGAGAACCAGAAGCAAAAACCAGGCAACGCCCGTAAAGCTGAGAACGCCGACTAACCAAAAGCCCACGAGCCACGGATTGTCGCGCCGACTTACAAACTCGGCTCGAAAAAGGACCTGATCGGAGGGTTCAAGCTCAACGGAAAGGTCAAAAGACTCTTCGTCGAGAAGCAGGGTCGGTTCGGATTCCGAACCGGCCTCCACTAAAGCGTCCGTTTGATCGTCTCGACCTCGAAGCACTCGATCTGGTCGCCCTTTTGGATGTCTTGGTAGTTCTCGAATGCCATGCCGCATTCTTGACCGACCACGACTTCCTTCACCTCATCCTTGAAGCGCTTCAAGGTCGAAAGCGTGCCTTCGTGGATGACCACGTTGTCACGCAGCAAGCGCACCTT
>CAYXQB010000214.1:0-5891 GCA_964466435.1 uncultured Flavobacteriaceae bacterium
CACCCTGAGCGCCGCCTGGCTGGCGGAGAGTGTTGCGCTCTTGCGTCACGCCTTGCTGCGCCACAACGTGAGGCACGCCTGCGGGGAGGCTTCGGCCGGTTGAGCCATGGCAACGAGCGTAGCAACGCCACCGGCCGCCAGCACGGTTACCAACAAAATGGCTCTACGCATGTGTTAGCCCTCCTGGTCGAAACGGGATAAACAGGTGGACGAAGCCTACCGCACTGCCCGGCTACGCAAAACCGGTAATCGCCACGTTGTGATACAGGGTGTGGCCCCTGTATGAACGGCAAATGAACGAGATCACGACCGAGAATGCGCAGGCGAAGTTCGCTGAGGCGCAAAGGTTGGAAGCCCTGGGCGACCTCGCCGGGGCAGAGGTGGGCTACCGCGCTTTGCTGGCCGTCATGCCCGGGCAACCCGCGCTGCTTGCGCGGCTGGCGCTTGTTCGCAAAGCGGTGGGAGCGTTCAGCGAGGCCGAGAGCCTCCTTCGGCGCGCAATCGCAGCGGCTCCACAGGAAGCGGCGCTGTACAACAATCTGGGCAACGTCCTGCGCAATCTCGGCCGGTTGAGCGATGCCGAGGCGAGCTACCGGCGAGCGCTTGCGCTGAACCCAATCTACGGGGAGGCTGCGTACAATCTGGGCGTCGTGCTTGAGGATACCAAGCGCAACGACGAGGCTCTCAATGCCTATCGCGGCGCGCTCGAGCTCGGCTACGCGAACAGCGCGGCGCGGGTCCGAATCGGCTCCATTCTGATGCAGCAGGGCAAGGCCGAGAGCGCACTCGAAGAGATCGAGGCGGCGCTTGCCGCCGATCCCGCTTCGTTCGATGCGCACTACTACCGCGGCCTCGCGCTGGCGCAGGTGGAGCGGTTCGACGACGCGGTCGCGGCGCTCAAGCAAGCGCTGGCGCTCAAGCCCGCAAGCATCGAGGCAATGCATGCGCTCGCGAACAACCTGAAGGCTTCGAACCGGAACGACGAAGCGTTCGACGTCTACTGGCGGATGATCGATCTCGCGCCGTTGGACATCGCGACGCACACCAATTTGAACCAGCATGCGTGGACGACAGGGCGGCGCGACGTGTTTCTGACGTCGTTCGCTCACGTACGGGAGCGGCAGGGCGACGACGCCAGCCTGATGGTCGCCGAAGCGCAACTAAGGCTACAGCGCGGCGACAACGATGGCGCCGAACCCCTGCTACGCCGAACGTTGTCGGCGATGCCCGGGCGCGCAGACGCCAACGCGATGCTTGGCCGGTTGCTGGCGCAGCGGCGGCAGTTCGACGAGAGCTTCCTGCGCTTCGAACAAGCGGTGAGAGGCGAGCCGGGCATTGGCGTCTTTCGCAACGAGTTCGGCTACGCGCTTCTGCAAGGCAAGGAGCCGCGGTTGGCGCTGCAGCAATTCGAGGCGGCGCGACAACTCAATGCCACCGACCAGTTGGCATTGGCAGGACTGTGCCTCGCCTACCGTGCGCAAGGCGATAGCCGGTACGGAGAGCTTTTCGACATCGAGAAGTTCGTGCGCGTCTACCCGCTCAAGATACCGGCCGGGTTTGCCGACGCGCACGCGTTCAACGCTGCCCTGGCGGCGGAACTGCTCAAGCTCCATACGACGACGGCTGAGCCGCTCGACCAGACGCTACGCGGGGGAACGCAAACGGCCGGGCTGTTGTTTCTGCGGCGGTTGAAGGCAATCGAACACGTGCGCGATCAGATTGCACTCGCGGTCAGCGACTATGTTAACGCGATGGCTGCGCATGCGGATCACCCGCTGCTTTCGCGCAAGCAGGCCGACTGGAGTTTCACGCATTCGTGGTCGTGCAAGCTTCGCTCAAGCGGCTTTCACACAAACCACGTGCACCCTATGGGATGGATCAGTTCAGCCTACTACGTGAGTTTGCCGGACGCACTTGAGGATCAAACGACGCGGCAAGGCTGGCTTAAGTTCGGCGAGTCGCATTTGGGGCTCGGCGACGAGGACAGGGCGGAGCATTTCGTGAAGCCCCAAGTGGGACAGCTGGTGCTGTTTCCATCCTACTTCTGGCACGGCACCGTGCCGTTTGAATCATCCACCGACCGCTTGACGATCGCGTTCGACGTCGTGCCCGGCAAGGTCGATCCGCGAATGATAGGCGCCGGGCCCTATTGAGATGAGCGGCGGCGCAAATCCCCACGGTGAAGATCTGTTGCGGCGGCTGGCCGGCAGCGCCGACGTTTGCATGCACTCCTTCGACCTGGTGCGCGAAGCCGCGCTTCTTGTCGAGTTGGGCGCGGCGACGCAGCGGGAGGCGAGTTTCCTCGACGACCGCGTGCTTAAGCCCGGCGCAAAGGCGGCGTGGGTCGAACTCGGCCGCGCCTTGCAGGCGGCCTATGACATCGGCTTTCAGCATCCGCTGCATTTCATCTTCCATACCGGGCATGTCGGTTCGACGCTTGTCAGCCGCCTCCTCGACGAAACGCGGACCGTATTTGCGTTGCGCGAACCGAGTGCGCTCCGGCAACTTGCGGAGGCGATCGACGTGGTCGGGCGCGTCGACTCGCTTGTGAACGAACGCGGCGCGGGCATCTTGCTCACCGGCCTCTTGCGCCTGTGGAGTCGCGGCGATGCGGCGACCAAGGCCGTGGTTCTGAAAGCAACGAGCAGTGCGGGGCGGATCGCCCCTGCCCTGCTTGCGCAACAGGCGACCGCGCGCGCGATCTATCTGAACGTCCGGGCGGAGCCCTACATCGCGACGCTGCTCGCCGGGCGGAATTCCAAGGTCGACCTGCGCGGTCACGGGCCGGAACGGTTTCGCCGTCTCGTGCGATACGGCGCGACTGCATTGCCTGCGCTACACCAGCTTTCGGGCGGCGAATTGGCAGCGGCGAGTTGGCTTGCCGAGACATGGAGCCAGCACAAAGCGATCGATGCGCAGGGCGAGCGCGTTCTGGGCGTCGACTTCGACGCGCTGCTCGGCGACGTGCCAGGGCAAATCGAGCGCATCGTAACGCATCTGCGTTTGCCGCACGACCCGGCGTACCTCATCGGTGTGGCCAAGAGCCCCGTGCTGACGCGCTATGCGAAGGCGCCGGAACACCCGTTCTCGGCCGACACGCGCACGCAGATTCTGAGCGAGGCGCGCACGGTGCAAGCGGCGGAGATTCGAAAGGGGCTTGCGTGGCTCGATAGGATGGCCACGGCCAATGCCGCGATTGCTACGGTGTGTCAGCGCGGCGGGCTCTAGGGCGTCGCCCACATGCGCATGAGGTTCTGGCGGACCACGTCCAGACGAACGCGGTTCTCCCAACTCATATTGAGGCCTTCGAGAGCAGCGACCTCGTTCAGTTCGTAGAGCTGCAAGCGCTGATGCTGATCGGCGATCAGGCTCTCCATGAACGTGATCGCGACCAGGCGCTGACCCGAGCGCACCGGTTTGACTTCGTGCATCGTCGTCGACGGGTAGACGATCGCATCGCCCGGCTCGCCTTTGAACGCAAGCGTGCGGGTGCCGATTGCGATCGACAGTTCGCCGCCGTCATAGGCCGCGGGTGCGGCAATGAAGATCGTGCACGACAGGTCTGAGCGGATACGCGCGTTTGGAATTTGCATGATGGCGGTGTCGGCGTGGGCGCCGTACTTCATGCCGGGCTCGTAGCGGCTGAGCAGCGGCGGGGCGATGCGCTTGGGCATCGCGAAGTTCATCAACTCCTCCGAGCGGCCGATCGCTGCGTTCAGGACTTGGACCGATTCCACATATTTCGGGTCGGCGTAGTCGGCCTGCAGATTCTGTTTGGTTGTGTTCGCGGGGTTCGTGACCCGTCCGTCGACGAAGCGCAGGTCCTTGGCGATGGCGTTCAGCCGGGCGATGTCTTGGGCCGAAAGCAAGTTCTTGATTTCGAGGAACACGGGCGTCAGGCCTTTCCGGTTTGCTCGCCAGCATAGTACTCGCGCTGCGCCGCCAAAAGTGCGCAGACGAGGTCGCGCTCGGCCTGCGACAAGTACGGATTCCAAATGTCAAAGATGAGAACGACGCGCGTCTGGCTACTTCCGTTGAAAGCCTCGTGCTCGATCGTGTCGTCGAAGACCCACGCTTTGCCACGCTTCCAGGCGCGGGTTTCGTTGCCGACGCGGAAGGTGCAGCCGTCGGGCACGACGAGCCCCAAGTGTACGATGAGCCGCGTGTTCGTGACTCCCGTGTGGGGCGCGATGCGCGTGCCTGGCGTAAGCGAGGAGAAGAACGCAGCCGGCGCAAAGCCCGGGACGTTTGCGAGCGGCATGGCATCGAGCGTCGCCGCCGTGTTTGGGCAGCGTTGGCAGTGCTTGTCGATCCGCTTGCCGTCGTCCCAGAAGAAATACGCACTCCAATCCGGCGAACGGTTGAGCGACGCGGTTTCGTTGAGCGGTGCGGTATCGGGCATGTCGATGTAGGGGCGGAAGCCTGGCGCGGAGTCGCGCAATAGTGCCGTCAACTCGCCCTCAATCGCATGGGTCTTGGCTTCGAGATCGGCAAGCCAAGGGAACTGATCGTCGTCGTAGAATTGTATTGCGGGCAGGCGCGGGAAGTTCAGCATCACCGGCTGCTGCGTGTAGATCTTCTTGCGACCGGTCATGCCGTCTTTGCATTCGTCGAAGCGGTCCAGCCGTGACGCACTGTGACTCGCGCGGACCTTTCCGATCTTTGCGTCCACGAAGGCGCTGAGTGCTTCTGTGTTCTCGCTTACCGCCACGCGCGCACGTTGGACCAGTTTCAGAAGATCGGCCGGCAGGCGATTCTCAGGCGGCGTGATTTTCAATGCGTCAGCGAAGATTCGCGCGGCGCTTCGCTTGTTTCCGTGCCGCTCCAACAACGAAGCTTTCGCGAGGAGCGCCGGATAACAATACGGATCGGCAGACAATGCCCGGTCGTAGGCCCGCATTTCCGCCTTGTGGTCGTCCACTGCGCGGTGCGCAGCAGCCAGTGCGAGGGGTATCACAGCGTCTTTTGGAGCCGCTGCCGAAGCGCGCTCCAGCAGCCGTGCCGCCTCTCGCGCGTTTCCGCCTGCGAGCGCACGTTGACCAAAGAAATAAAGCGCTTCCGGGTGATTTGGGTCGGCCGCGCTGACGGCCTCCCAAGCGCGCGCAGCTTCGTCCAAGCGGCCGACTTTCGCGGCGCGCCGTGCCGAATCGACGAGGTTTCTTAGTGAATCGTGTTGGCTCACAGTGCCCTCACGATGCTTGCGTCATGTCCCACATCGCAAGCGCAGCAACAGACACACGTGCCAGGAGAATCTATCCGTATACGAACAAACCTGTCAGTCGCGGCCATCAAACCCTGATGCAGAGGAGCCACATCGCCGCTGAATCTGCCCCCGCTCACGGCTTTGGTGTTGGACGTCACCTTTAACGAAGCGTTACCGTAGAAGGATGTTGTTCGTGAATTGTTCGTACGAGAGGGGGTCTCGTTCGCGGCGTAACGCGTTGCGTACGACCTTTTGTGCGGAACTGGGGCCAAAACCAAGACATCGACAACGGCATTAGATCTGGTGAGCGGGGCCGCGGGGGTCCGGCGCGCGTAACAGAAAGGGGCAAACAAAGTGTTGAGAACGAAATCCTTTAGATCGACGTTGATGGCGGGCGCCGCCATTGCAACAGCTGCTGGCGTCGCGCCGGCCTACGCGCAGGACACGGTCGAGAAAGTGACCGTCACCGGAACGCGCATTCCGCAGAAGGGTTTGAAATCGGTTTCGCCCGTTTCGACCATCACGAACGCGGAAGCCAAGGCGCAGGGCACGACCTCTGCCGAAACCCTTCTCAACAACCTGCCGCAAGTGTTTGCCGGCCAGGGCGCCGAAGTTTCGAACGGTTCGTCGGGTACGTCGACCGTCGACCTGCGCGGTCTTGGACCGCAGCGCACCCTGGTGCTGATCA
>CAYXQB010000215.1:0-5868 GCA_964466435.1 uncultured Flavobacteriaceae bacterium
GCAACCGGCTGCACCGAAAGCGCGAACCCAGTCGCGAGGCTCGTCATCGCAAAGCCGCGGCGGTTCAGAGAAGTACGTTCGATCACGTCGGACATCGCGGTTCCTCGAAGGGTAAAATGCGGAAAGGCCGGGCGCCAGGCCCGGCCTTGCAAGACTATCAACCGCCCCAGGCGGGCGCGAGCCCCATCCTAACGGATGCGGCGAAGTGATTCCGTACGGTCGTTGAACCCGAACGCCCACAGATTCGACTGCGAACGGTCCAAAATCACGCAATAGCCTCGATAGTTCGGCTTGTCGCAGAGTTGCCAAACACCCCCCTGAACAACAACGCTCGACGTCAAATTGCTGAAGCCGTAAGCGCTCAAATCCGGAATGTCGCTCGAGAACGTCCGCGACCGTCCGGCATAGTTCGTGTGGCGGTAGATCGTGATGCGGCTATACCCGCCAATGCCACCGCCCGCACCGCCGCACACAAGCCTTCCGTTCTCATTGACGACGTTGAACCGGCAATACCGCAGGTCGAGTGTCGACGCGCGCCAACTTCCATAGTTGTCCTTGCACGTCGCGTAGAGCACGTTGCCGACGACGCGCCCGGTCTGGCACGTGTTGCGCCAACTTCCACCGGGCAGACGTCCGTCGCCATAGTCGTCGTCGTTGTCGTCGCGACGGCAACGCAAGATGCCGTTCGTATTGACGATGTCGTGGCACGAGCGATAGCCGGGCAGTTCTGTGTAACGAAAGCGCCCAAAATTGTCCCGACACTCAGCCGTCAACGTTCCGCCTTCAATCGTAATGTTGCGGCATGAGTTGCGATAGCTGCCCATCGGCAACCAGCCGCCATAGTTATCGCCGTCGCCATCGTCGTTGAACGAACCTGCGCACTCCAGCCGTCCGTTGCGATTGGCGATGTCGCCGTCGCAATCACGGTAGTTTCGAAGCGTCGTGTAGTTCCAACTGCCCGACCGCGTCCGGCATGTCGCCGACAACGTATTCCACGTCGCCTCGATGTCTGTGCACGTCCGATTGTAACTGCCGGGCGGCGCGTACTGCGCATGCGCGCTACCGGCCACCGCAAAGACGGCGATCGCCGCCGCCAAAACTGTCGTCGCAAGTCTCATGAAATCACCTATGTCCCAGAGGCTGCCAAAGTCCTGCCCACAAATCTTGACGCGACTGAGGCGCAAAGAAAATGCGGCCGAATTGCGGCCCACAATACCTTGTTCATGCCACGAGAGTGCCGTTTTCCGGCGGCACAAGGTTGGTCATGCGCTCGTTTATCTTTGCCCTCTCGCTGGCTGTCCTGCTCGCAGCTCCGGTGGCGGCAGCCCCTGTCGACCTCATCGTCGTCGACAAATCCCGCCGTGTGATGACGCTTTGGACGGGCAAGAAGCCGTTCAAGACCTACCGCATCGCGCTGGGCGGCAACCCCATCGGCCACAAGGAGCAGGAAGGCGACTCCCGCACGCCCGAAGGGCGCTACGTCATCGACGGTAAGAACCCAGGCTCGAGCTTCCACTTGTCGCTGCGCATTTCCTACCCGAACAAGAAGGACCGCGCGGCAGCGGCAGCGCGAGGCGTGTCGCCCGGCGGATGGATCATGATCCACGGCACGCCCGAATACCTGACGATGGTGCAAAGCACCGGCATGGTACGGGACTGGACCCTTGGCTGCATCGCCGTTTCGAATGCGGAAATCGAGGAAATCTACAAGAAAGTGCGCGTCGGAACCCCGATCGTCATCAAACCCTAAGGCGCGCTTGACCCTTGAGCCCCGGCACCTATGCTGCGCCCCGCTTCCAAAGAACGAACGGGACCGATGACCACCACGACGACACTCGACCGCCGCGCCAAGACGGCTGCGCCGAAGCATACCTGGACCATGGCTGAAGCGCGCGCGCTCTATGACCTCCCGTTCGCCGATCTGATCTTCCGCGCTCAGTCCGTTCACCGGATGCACTTCGATCCGAACGAAGTGCAGATGTCGACGCTGCTCTCGATCAAGACCGGTGGCTGCCCCGAAGACTGCGGCTATTGCAGCCAGTCGGCCCATTTCGAAACCGGTCTGAAAGCGTCGAAGTTGATGCCGCTTGAAGAAGTCCGCAAAGCCGCCGAGCAAGCAAAGGCAGGCGGCGCTTCTCGCTTCTGCATGGGCGCCGCCTGGCGCGAGCCGAAAGATCGCGACATCGACACGCTTTGCGAGATGATCAAAGAGGTGAAAGCCCTGGGCCTCGAAAGCTGCATGACGCTGGGCATGCTCACCCGGGATCAAGCAAACCGCCTCGCCGATGCCGGCCTCGAATACTACAACCACAACATCGACACCGGCCCTGAGTACTACGGCAAGGTCATCACCACCCGCACGCTGCAAGACCGCCTCGACACGCTCGAAAACGTGCGCGAAGCTGGCATGGCCGTCTGCTGCGGCGGCATCATCGGCATGGGCGAAGCCCGCGAAGATCGAATCGGCATGCTGATGACGCTGGCCAACCTCCCGACCCCGCCGGAATCGGTGCCCATCAACGCGCTAATGAAGATCAAAGGCACGCCCTTGGGCGACAGCGCCTCCATCGACAATTTCGAGTTCGTCCGCACGATCGCCGCCGCACGCATCATGATGCCCACATCGGTCGTGCGCCTCTCCGCCGGCCGCGAGAACATGAGCGAAGAACTGCAATCGCTCTGCTTCCTCGCCGGCGCGAACTCGATCTTCATCGGCCCGAAGCTTCTGACGACCGCGAACCCGGCCAAGGCAAAAGATGACGCCCTCTGGGCGAAGCTCGGCATCCGCCCGATGGATATCTAGGCGGCCGCCAAGCCCGCAATCGCCTGGTCCATCAACCGTGGACCTTCGCGGAGCACAAGCTGGCGCCACGCCGGATCGTCGGGTGCAAAGCACGACAGCGCCGTTTCTAGATGCGCCCGATGTTGCGGCATGTGCCGGTCGCCGCGATCGACGAAGCGGAGCCACCGCTCGTACATCGTCATGAGCGCGAGCTTTGCGAAATCGCCTTCCTTCTCGGTGCCGAATTCGATGACCGCGCCGGTCACCTCCGCGCGCGGTAAGAGGCGCGCCAGCGCAAACCGCAGCTGACCGTCCTTGTGCACCGTGAGCCCGCTCTGCGCCTCGTCCGCCTCGATCTCCGCTTCCATGGAAGTGCGTTTCCATCCCGCGACGCGACTACGCCCCCACCAATCAGCGGCCCGCTCCCAAGCTGGCGTTCCTTGGCCCGTCGTTGGCAAGAACGCAACCTCTCCATAGGCGCCGACGCCCGTGTGCCAGTCGATCAACCCGACATGTGTCGCGTGCCTCAGCCTAGGCAACACATGATCGCGCATCACGCGATGCCCGAATTCAGCCCCGCTTCCACCGTAAGCCAAACCCTCAGGATCCTCATACTGTCCCGCATTCACCGCGTAGGCGAGCGCCGCCGCTCCAATCGTGCCCACCAGCCGCTGATGATCCGCCATCAGCGCGCCGAACGACTGCGGACCCACATCCCTCATCCGGATCACGTCGCGAATGTGGTGGTAGTGCGGATTGGCTGGCAGAGCGTTGCCGAAGTCCATGAAGTTGCGGTTGAGGTCGACGTTGTTCTCGGTGCAGCGCGCTAAGTGCGCAAAGCCCCACGCGTTCAGCGCGTGAACCAAACAAACGGCGACACCGTCGGGCAGTTCGGGCTGCGCCGCCAACCAAGCGCACTGCGCCGCCGAACCGGCCGAACCCTCGAGCCCATGCATACCCGAGGTGCAAAGAAAAACGCGCGATGAGTCTTTCGGCCCTAACCACGCTACATCGGTAACGAGCGCCTCACCGAAGGGGCCGCGCCCTGCACCGTTCTCATGCCGCTCAACGCTTGCGCCAGCCTTCTGCGCCAGAAGTCGAAACTGCGCCCGCGCCGAGCGATACTCGATCTCGTAGCGCGCACCCATGTCAGACCGAGCGCTTCACCATCATCTGCTTGATCTCGCCGATCGCTTGCGCTGGGTTCAACCCTTTCGGGCACGTCGACGCGCAATTCATGATCGTGTGGCAGCGATAGAGCCGGAACGGATCTTCAAGATTGTCGAGCCGTTCGCCCTTCGCCTCGTCGCGGCTGTCCGCCAGCCAGCGATAGGATTGCAGTAGGATGGCCGGGCCCAAATACCGCTCCTGGTTCCACCAATAGCTCGGGCACGACGTCGAACAGCATGCGCACAGAATGCACTCGTAAAGCCCGTCGAGCTTCTGACGGTCTTCCGGCGACTACTTCCACTCCTTCTCCGGCGTCGGCGTCTTCGTCTGCAGCCATGGCTCGATCGACGCGTACTGCGCATAGAAATGCGTCATGTCCGGAACCAGGTCCTTGATGATGCTCATCGCAGGCAGCGGATAGACCGCAATCGGCCCCTTGATATCGTCGATCGCCTTCGTGCACGCGAGCGTGTTCGACCCGTCGACGTTCATCGCGCATGACCCGCACACACCCTCGCGGCACGAACGGCGGAACGTCAGTGTCGGATCGATCTCATTCTTGATCTTGATCAGTGCGTCCAAAACCATAGGGCCGCACGCGTCGAGATCGACCTCATACGTGTCGAGCCGCGGGTTTTCCCCATCCTCGGGGCTCCAGCGATAGACCTTGAACGTCTTCGGCCGCTTCGCACCGGACGGCCCCGGCCAAGTCTTGCCGGGTTTGACCTTGCTGTTCTGCGGCAACGAAAGTTGAACCATGACGAACCTTGGGTGGTACCTTGAAAGGGACGATCATCCGAGGATGTAACGCGCAAGGGGTCACGCGTCCACCCGGTACCCAAAGGCGCCCTGACCCCTTATTGTCGCGCCCTATTTCTAGGGCCAGGTCCGAGTTTCGAATGCATCTAACATTCCGTATTGCCGTAGCGTGTCTGTTGACCCTCCTCGTCGCCGCTTGCAGCCCGCCGACCCGTGGCGGCGGCCAGTCGCAAGAACAAATCCCCCTTGGCCAGTTGCCGGATACCGTCGAGCCCGCGCGCTACCGCCTTGACCTGACGATCGAACCTGACAAGCCGCGCTTTAGCGGCATTGTGGAAATCGACGTGACGCTGAAAACTCCGTCGCGCATCATCTACCTCCACGGCCGCGACCTTACGGTGGAGCAGATCACGGCGCGCATGGCCGATGGAACCAGCGTGACGGGCACCTACGAGCAGGTCCACGACACCGGCATCGCAAAGCTCACATTCGAGAACGAATTGCCGAAGGGCGAAGCCACTTTGCACTTCGTCTACAACGCAGCTTTCGAATCCACGCCCGACGCACTGACGTCGGTCGCCGACAGCGGCGAGAAATACGCGTGGACGCAGTTTCAGGAAATCTCCGCGCGCCGCGCCTTCCCGGGCTTCGACGAGCCTCGCTTCAAGACACCGTTCGATATCGCGATCACCGCCCGCAAGACCCACAGCGTCGTCACCAACGCGCACGCAATCAAGGAAGAACCTGTTTCCGAAGGCCTCCAAAAGACAACCTTCGCGCCGACGAAGCCGCTACCGACCTACCTCGTGGCACTCATCGTCGGCCCCTACGACATCGAAGACGGCCCGACGCTGCCGGCGTTCCGCGCGCGCCAAACGCCGATCGCGATCCGCGGCGTGACCGTCAAGGGCAAGGGCGAGCGCTCGCGCTACGCGCTGATGGAAACGCCACCGCTAATGCGCTATCTCGAAGACTACTTCGCGACGCCCTATCCCTACTCGAAGCTCGACCTGATCGCCCCGCCGAATTTCACCGCGGGCGGCATGGAGAACGCCGGCGCAATCACTTACACCGAACGCGGCATCCTGCTCGACGACAGCGCGTCGATTCAACAGAAGCGCTACTTCGCGTTGCTGCACGCCCATGAAGTCTCACAT
>CAYXQB010000216.1:0-5857 GCA_964466435.1 uncultured Flavobacteriaceae bacterium
TCTCGTTCGCCGCATGTCACGCGCAACGGTCAGCTCTTTTTCCCGCAATACGCTTCGAGACGATAACCGTCGGGATCGACGACGAAGGCGGCGTAGTAGTTCTCGCCGTAGTCCATGCGCAAACCCGGCTTGCCGTTGTCCTTGCCGCCCGCGCCAAGCGCCGCCTTGTAGAATGCGTCCACGCTCTTGCGCGTGGGTGCGTCGAAGCAGAAGTGCAGGCCGGAGTTCTTGTCGGCGGGAACGGGCGCTGCTGTCTTGCTGATCCAAAGCACGACGGCGTCAGCGCCGTAGCCCAGCGACTCTGCGCCGTCGCTCAGGCACTTGTAGCCGAGCGGCTTCAGCGCCGCGTCGTAGAACGCTTTGGTGCGCGCGATGTTGCGCACGCCGATCGACACATGATTCAGCATGTTCTCTCCTCACAGGAACGTGGTCGATCTTGCCCTGCGCGGCGTTGGCACCGCTTGGGCAAAATTGCTATCTTGAGAGCCATGGCACCACCGGCCGAAAATCTAAGCATTGCCCCCGGCGAGCGTCGCGCGACGATCGCCTCGCGCGCGATCGCCCAGGGTCGCGACTGGCAGATCGCCGACATCGTCTGCCGCGCCGGCCCGAACGACCGCCCCTACGAAGAGCGCCACAGCCGCATGTCGATCTCGGCCGTCGTCGCCGGCGCCTTTCGCTATCGCGCCGAACACGGCGAAGCGCTGCTCTATCCGGGCGCGCTGCTCCTCGGCAATGCGGGGACATGTTTCGAATGCGGGCACGAGCATGGGCAAGGCGACCGCTGCCTCGCCGTGCACATCGACCCGGACCTCTTCGACGAGGTTGCGGCGAGCGCCGCTGGATCGCACCGCTTCCGCTTCGCCGCCGCCTCGCTTCCCGCGATGCCGGAACTCCTGCCCACGCTGGTCGAACTCGAAGCGATGACCGAGGCCGCGCGTCCGCTCGCCGCGGGCTCGCTCGTCGTCCGTCTGGTCGAGCGGGTCGGCGAAGCGATGTCGGGCGCGAAGCTCGCACCGAAGAAACCCGGCCGCGGCGACGAGCGCCGCATCGGCACGGTCCTGCGCCACATAGAAGCGAACGCCGACGGTCCGCTCGACCTCGATCGGCTGGCGGCACGCGCGAACATGAGCAAGTACCACTTCCTGCGCACGTTCCGCCGCGTGACCGGCACGACGCCCTATCAGTTCGTCTTGAGCCTGCGCATGCGCCGCGCCGCCGTGCGCCTCGCAACGTCGACGGACTCAGTCGCCGCCATCGCCTACGACGCCGGCTTCGGCGACCTCTCGACGTTCAACAACCGCTTCCGCGCTGTTTTCGGAGCCGCGCCGACACGGTTTCGCCACGCGCACGTCTGAGAGTTAGACACTTGCCGCCATCGGCTCGGTCTGGGCGATGACGAACCTCGCACGCGAGCGGAGCAACACCTAGCGCTGCTGAGCTCGCGCTTTTGCCGCCTGCGCCTCGCGCAGCACGGTTTGCGCGAGCGTTGCATTCGGATCGAGGTTGATCGCACGCTCCGCGTCTGCGATCGCAGCGTCGTGGTTGCCGAGATAGAAGTGCGCCGCCCCGCGCCACATATACGCTTCCGCGTCGGGCGAGATCGCGATGATCCGGTCGAAGTCGGCGATCGCAGCGCGGTAGTCCTTGCGCTGCATCAAGATCACGCCGCGCAGATGGCGAAGGCGCGTGTCGTCCGGCGCAAGATCGATCGCGCGCGCAAGATCGGTCAAGGCGCGCTCCTCGTTGCCCATGTCGCTGTGAAGCACCGCGCGCTGCCGCCAGCCGGCCGGATCGTTCGGCGCGAGCTCCACCGCGCGCGTGCACTCGGCCAGTGCGCGGGCAAAGTCTCCCTTCGCGGCGTAGACGAACCCCCGGCTGCAATACGCCGACGCGTCGTTCGGGCGGCGCGCGATATACGCGTTCAGCTCCGCCAGCGCCTTGTCGAGATCGCCCTTCTCTCGGTAGGCATCGGCGCGCGCGACATAGGCCGCATCGTTCTCGGGCTCCAGCGCGATGACGGCGCTGAAATCCGCAATCGCCTTGTCGTGATCGCCGTTGTCGCTATAGGCCGCCCCGCGCGCGAGGAGCGCCAACACTTTGGTGTCGAGGTCTGCGCCCGGCGTCTCGACGATGAAGGTGCACGCGCGGAGCCTGTCGTCCACGGTTTGGCGCGGAGAACCCTTGACGCAATTGTCGACGATCGCGGGTGCAACCGATGCGGCGGCGGCAGAGGCTCCCGCCAGAACGCCGAGCACGGCCAATACCAACAACCTCGTCATCTTGGCCGCTCTCCTATCTCGAAAGAACCGGACGCTCGATCGGTTCGTAACGATCGACGACATCGGGAACCTGTTGCTGCTGGGTGTCGGCGCTGGTGCGCCGCGTCACGCGCGCCAGCAACGCGCGAAGCTCGTCCTTCGGATCGGCCTGCAGTTCGGCGACGAAGGCCGCCGCGAACGGCGAGTTGCGTCCTTTCCCGTCCGCCGCATATGTGCCGGGCTTCGTCGAGTAAACGACGAACATGCCAAGCCGCCCCTCGCGCGCGAATCCGCGGATCGCGAGGGCCGGATCGAAGTCGTTGCTGCGGCAAGCATCGACGATCACCATGCGCAATCCCTTTGCGGGCATTGTGGAGATCATAAGTTCGCTGAGCGCAATCCCCTGCGTGCGGATGCCCGAACTGGACGTTATCTTCGCGTCGACAGGGATCACGTAGTTTCGGCCGAAGTCCCCGTCGACTTCGACGAATTCTTGACCATGGCCCGAATACCAAACGATCGCTGACGCCGCCCCCTTCGCCGCTTCGAAGAACGCGTTGATCGCAGCGGTCATCTCGGTCCGCGTGAAGTCCGTCTTCGGATAACCGTAGACTTTGTAACCGATCTTCGAGAACTCGCGCGCGACGTCCTCGGCGTCGTGGACCGGGTTCGGAAGCGGCGGGGTGTAACGGTACTTGCTGTTGCCGATGACAAGCGCGATCCGCGCGTTGGTCGGGGGCGCCACCTTGCGCGCCGCAATCCCGGCTTTCGCGGTCCGGGCTTGGTTCAGAATGTCCTCCGCGTACGGGATGCCCGTAAGGAGCGCGAGCGCCCGCCGCGCGTCGGCTTCCGCCTGATCGTAATTCTCGGCGTACAGATGAACGAGCGCGCGATTGCGATAGAGCACAGGATTGCCCGGTTCCAAAGCGAGCGCCCGGTCCATATCTGCAAGCGCCAGATCAGTCCGTCCCCGCTCCAAATGAACGATCGCACGATTGGCGAGCGCCGGCGTATAGCGGGGCTCGATCGCGAGCGCGGCATTGTAGTCCGCAAGCGCGCGATCGAGGTCGCCGCTGCCCTCATGCGCAAGGCCACGATCGTTCAAAAACTCGTGGTCGCGCGGCATCAGCGCAAGCGCCGCGTTGCTGTCGTCGATGGCGCGGGCAAAGTCGCGCTTGTGACGGTGGAAAGCGGCGCGCCGGTGGTGCATGTACGCCCTCGCCGAGCCGCGTTCGAGCGCAATGGCGCGCGTTGCGTCTTCGATCGCGCGATCATGTTGCCCAAGCTTGTCGAGGATTTCCGCCCGCGCCAAAAAGGCGTTCGGGTCGTTCGGCGAGATCTCGATGCGCTTCTCGCAATCGGCGAGCGCGCGCGAAAGGTCGCCTGCGAGCACGTACGCCGCGCTGCGCTGCCGGTACCAGTCGGCATTGCGCGGCTCGAGTTCGATCATGCGCGAGTAGTCCGCGATGGCGCGCACAAAGTCGCCATTGCTTTCGTAGAGGTGCGCGCGTGCGCGCAGCAGCGTGATGCGGTCGAAGTCGGGTAGAGTCTTCAGCGCCAATAGTTCGCTGCAGGCGGCGATGCGCTGATCCGTTGTGAACTGCGTAAGCGCCAGCGTGCAGCGCTTGAACGCCTGTGTATCTTCAACGTTCTCCGCCGCCGCGCCGTGAGGCAAAGCGAGCAAAGCAAAAGCCAAGAGCCCAGCGATCGCAAGACGTAAGCCGCGCACGGCACCCCCCTGTCGAGGCAACGATACGATGGACTGCTGCGGTCACAAAGTAGATTTTACCCGGGTGATATTGACAATGGAATATTGCCCGGGTAAAAATCGGCAATGAGCGATATTCTGACCAAACCCTGCACCGTGTTCGACGGCACCCGCCGCCTCGCCTCCGGCCCGCTTGCCGAGGTTGCGCCGCACTTCAAGCGCGCCGTGGAGAAGGCCGGCGACGGCGTCTTCCTGTTCGACGACGCAACTGGCCGCGCTTTCGACATCGACATCCGCGGCACGGTCGATGAGATGCTGGCGCGCCTGAAGCGCAGCCCCGCAAAGCCGGACGAGGACCGCGGCCCCGGCCGGCCGAAGCTCGGCGTCGTCGCACGCGAGGTCACGCTGCTGCCCAACCAATGGGAGTGGCTCGCCGCCCAACCCGGCGGAGCGTCCGTCACCCTGCGCAAACTCGTCGACGAAGCGCGCCGCGGCCCGAAGGCGAAAGCGCGCGCCGCGCGCGACGCGGCCTACCACTTCATGTCCGCAATGGCGGGCGACCGTGCCGGTTTCGAAGAAGCAACGCGAGCGCTGTTCGCCGACGATCGCGGGCGCTTCGCATCGCTCACGTCAGCCTGGCCGAAAGACATCCGCGAACACATCACGCGCACTGCGTTCGGCGCCTGAGATCAGTCGAGCACCTTCTCGAAGAACCAACTGCGTTCGATCTGATGCGGCCGCATTGTGCGGTAAGGGCCGAAGACTTCGCAGCGCCGGAATCCCGCGCGTTCGTAAAGCCGGTGCGCGGCGGTAAGGTCGTCGCCGGTCTCAAGCATCAGATGCCGATAGCCCTTCGCGCGCACCTCTTGCTCGAGCCGCGCCAGAACCGCCTGCGCAACGCCGGTGCCGCGCGCAGTTGGGCGCACATACATGCGTTTGACTTCCGCAAACCCGTCGTCGAACGCTACCCCGCCGCAGCCGACGGCCTCAGCCCCGGCGCGCGCGATGAAGAACGCGATGTTTGGTTGAAACAGCTTGTCGAGGCTAAGCCCGTGCTGCTGATGCGGCTCGTAGCCCTGGGCAAGCTCGGTGTTCAGGGCGCCGATCAGCGCCCGCACGTCGTCGGTTGGCGTCGTCACATGTTCGAGCGCGATTTGCATCACGCGAACCTATCAAATGAAATGCGACCGTCACCCCACCAAGTGAAGTGCTGCGGTGAGCACGGTGTCGCGCCGTGCCACGAAGTCCGCAAGTGTTGGCGCCACCGCGACATCCGGCTCGATACCCGCATCGGGCTTGGCCGCGCGCGGGTAATACCCGATCAGCGGCAAGTCGGCCTCAAGGCCCGACGCCGGTAAGCGCAGGAAGAAGTACGCGCCGCCGTTGATACCCCGCTGGTTGCCGCCGGTCGCCTCGCCGACCAGCCGCGCCAACCGGTTCGCCTTGATCGTGCTCGCAAACTGAAACGTCGCCGAACTGTTCTGCGGCCCGGTCAGCACGACGACCTTGCCCACGAAACGCGGACCCTTCGGCCGGATCATGTTCTGCGTCTCGGGATTGACCGGCAGGCGCAAGAAGCCTCCGCCGATATCTTCCGCCTTCTCGCCCAGTGTCTTGAACGATGGATCCCACGTGTCGAGATAGGCGTCGAGCTCGCTCGGTGTGCGCCGGTAACGCACACGCCGCTCATAAGCTTCGAGTGGCAAGTCGCGGTCGATCAAGCGCGCGATGATCTCATCGCCGCAATCGTTCCCGCCCTCGTTCTCTCTGAGATCGACGATAAGGCCCGTGGCCCGCCGGTCCTTCATCTCCGCGAATGTCGCGTCGAGAAACCCGCGCCAGTCCCACTTCGTGTTGTACATCACCCAATCGGGCATGGTGAGCAGCG
>CAYXQB010000217.1:0-5846 GCA_964466435.1 uncultured Flavobacteriaceae bacterium
GACTTCCGTATCGACACGGCGAACAACCCGTTCGTCATCGACGTCAACGCGAACCCGGACCTTTCGCTCGATGCCGGTTTCATGGCCGCCGCCGGCCGCGCTCAAATCGCCCCGCATGAGGCGATCCGCATGATCACCGACGCCGCACTGTTGGCGGGATGACCGCGCCGCACTTTCGATCCAAACCGACGCCGGATGACGCTGAGGCCGTCCGCGAGCTGGTCACCGCGACGGGCGTCTTCTCCGGCACCGAAGTCGGCTGGGCGGCCGAGCTTGTCGAAACCACCCTCGCTCGTGGCCAGGTTGCCGGCTACCACTTCTTATTCGCCGACGGTCCGGACGGTCTCGAAGGCTTCACCTGCTTCGGCCCGATCGACGGCACCGACCACCGCTTCGACCTCTACTGGATCGCAGTCTCTCCCAAGGCGCAGGGCAAGGGCCTCGGCAAAAAGCTCCTCGCCGAAACAGTCGCTGCCGCCAGGGCCCTCGACGCGACGCACATGTTCATCGACACCTCGACCCGCACCGACTACGCGGCGGCCCGCGCGCTCTACGAGGCGCTCGGTTTTGCCCACATGGGCACGCTGGTCGACTTCTACAGTGACGGCGACGGCAAGGCGCTGTTCGGGCGCAAGCTCTAGCCGGGTTCGACAGTCTCCTCGGCGCGCCGCAGTCCGAGTTGGCGCTCGCGCCAAACGATGAACAGCCCCGATCCGATCACGACGACGGCCCCCACATAAACCGCCACCGCAGGCAACTCGCCGAAGAAAAGCCAGCCGAGCAAGATTGCCCAAATCATCGCCGCGTAGTCGAAATTGGCGAGCGTGGAGACCTCTGCATAGCGGTAGGAGTTTGTCATCAAAAGTTGCCCCACCCCGCCCAGGATGCCGAGCGTCACCAGTAGCACAAGCTCGCCCCCCGACGGCGTAGCCCACGCGAACGGCAGCGTACAGGCACTCACAACGGTGCACGCCAGCTGAAAATAGAACGCGATCACGAGCGCGGGCTCGGATCCCGACATCCGCCGAATGAAGATCATCGTGAATGCCACCAGAACCGCGTTCGCGAAGGCGAGCAGCACGCCGGTCGAAGCTCCGGAAGCCGAAACCCCTTCTCCCAAGTGTGGCGAGACCATGATGAGAACGCCCGCGAACCCCACGCTGACCGCACTCCAGCGGTAAGCCCGAACCGTCTCGCCAAGAATGAACGCCGCCAGCACCACGACGATCAACGGCGACGTGAAGCTGATTGCGGTCACATCGGCGATCGGGAGGTACATGAGCGCCGAAAAATACGTGAACATCGCGAGCACGCCGCTTGTCGCCCGCCGCGCGTGCGACCACGGCACATTCGTGCGCAGATCGGTCAATCGCATGCCCGAATAGAGCATCACGGCGGCAATCGGCACGAAAGCGAACGCCGCACGGAAGAATACGACCTGGCCGACCGGAAACGTGTCGCCGAACCCGCGGGCGATCACCGCCATGAACATGAAAATAAGCGTCGCCGCGACCTTCAACGCGATGCCAAGGAGCGGACGGGATGACGTTGTGAGATCGACTGCCTGTCCCTTCACAGCCACTTGCGCCAACGGAAGAACAACATCGGCAAGATGGCGGACAGCACGATCGTGAGCAGCGCAAACGCGTATCCGTATTGCGTCTCAAGCTCGGGCATATGCTTGAAGTTCATACCCCAGATGCTCGCGAACAAGGTCGGCGGGAGAAACACGGTCGCTGCGACCGAGAGAATGCGAATGATGCGGCTCTGGTCGATATTGACGATGCCGAGCACGGCGTCGAGCAAGAACGTTATCTTGTTGGCGAGATAGGTCGTATGATCGGCGAGCGACTGCACGTCTCGCGTCATCGTCTTCAGATGCGCCTTGAGATCCTTACTCGCCTTTCCGTCGACGGTCAGCGTCAAGAACGCGAGCATGCGCCCAAGGCTGATCAAACTCTCGCGCGCCTTAGACGTTAGATCGTTTCGGTTGCCGAGATTGACCAAAATCTTCTGATAGTCTCGCGCCGGACTATTGCCGTTCTGCTGAAACACTTGCTTCGCCAGCCCCTCGACCTCGGCACCGACCTTCTCGAGCACGTCTGCCGTCCGGTCGATGACAACCTCCAACAACCCGGTCAGGATCAGATCCCCGCGCTGCCACAGATGTGCCTGCCTGTCCGCCCGATTGGCGAACGTGTTGAACGGTTGCGGCTCGGAATAGCGCACGGTCAAAAGGCGGTCCCCAGCCAAGATGAAGCTGACGCCCTGGCACTCCGGGTCCAACGTCTCGGTTTTCGAAAGCACCAGCGCCGTCATGAACGTTGCGCCATCCTCGTTGTAGAGCCGGCTCGAGATCTCGATCTCGTCCATGTCGTCGCGTGTCGGCGGATCGAAGCCGAAGATCGCCTTCACGGCCTCACGCTCCTGCGCCGTAGGATCGTATAAATCGACCCACAACGAGTCCGCCGGTATCACGATCGGCTCCACAGCCTCGCCCGCACACGTCAGGTTGCGTCTGAGACAACTCTCGCGCAGGCCGAAGGAGCGAAGCATGGCGGGCTCGTGGGGTTCGTGAGGACGGCGACCGATAAGAACGCCGCCACCTTATAGCCGCGCCACAAAGCCGCCCGCCAGTCGATTTCGTAACGATTCCAAGGCGCGGCATTGTTACCGCAGGCGCGGGGACACCACGTCAGGTGCGGCTTTCGAGTCACGCTTGGGGCAAGACTGCATTGCGTTTACGACCCGAAAACGCTTTAGAGGGCATAGGTGGGCCACACAAGGCTTCAAGACAGAACGAGGTTCCAATGGAATTCGGCGATCTTTTCAGCTTCGACAAGAGAATCGCGCCGACGATTATCAAGCCGCTCTATTGGATCGGCCTGCTGCTGATACCCATCATCGGCGTCTTCTACTTCTTTTACGGCTTCGGGTGGCTATTCTCGAACTTCGGCGCAGGTCTCTGGCTGATGCTCTCGTCGATCCTTTTCGTCATTTTCGGCGTTCTGGGCCTGCGGATCGCAGCAGAAGTTTGCCTCGCCGTCTTCGAAATTGCCGATAAGACGTCGCCGCCGTCTTCCTCGCAATTGTAGCCGCGCGTCTACGCTCAACGGTCTTTCGCCGCCTCGACTCCCTGGGTCGGGGCGGCATTTGTTTGCGCCTGCCCCTCCATCCCTAGCGATACGCCACCCCGCTGGTGGAAATAGATCTTCTGCGCGAAGGCTTGGAAGGGCGCCATGCCGACCGCCAAATTCCAAACCCAGTTCGGTGGCGCAAGATCAAGCATGCGCCTGAGCCAAAGCTTCGTCCGGAACCGCGGGGCCTCGCGGGTCAGTGCCAGAGCAGGGTGCTCACCGCCCGCATTGATCCAATCCGCCGCAAGCTGCGCCGTCCGCCGCCCAAGCCGCAGCGTCTGCACGATGCCCCCGCCGGTCATGGGTGAAACATGCCCCGCCGCATCGCCAATCAGCATCACGCGCCCCACATGCGTACGCCCCAAGGTCGCGCCCGCCGGGATGAGACCGCTGCGCCGCGCGATAATGCGCCGCTCTGGCAGGTTCAACCGCTTGCGATAGACCTCAAGAAACGCCCGCGCATCCGGCCGGACCCCATGCCGCGCGGCAAGCCCGACCTGCGTAACGCCAACGCTCGGCGCCGCCCACGCGATGTAACCTGGCGCAAGCTCGCTATCGAGAAAGCAGTGCAGGAAACGCCCGTCGAGTTCGGGCTCCGGCTCCAATTCGAACTCGACGCCGCCGAGAAACCGCCGGTTCGCGTCGAGCCCGAAAGTCCGTCCGACCGCCGATGTCGCGCCGTCCGCGCCCACGAGCAAACGCGCGGACAATCCAAGGTCGGGAAGCGTCACCGCATCGTCACTCTGCTCCGCGCGTTTGAAGGCCGCGCCCAGCATCAACTCCGCACCCGCACGGCCTGCTTCCTCCGCCATCCAACGCAGCAGATTCGGCGTGTCGGTCGTGAGGAAATAGTAACCCGCCGACGAGTGATCCGTGAACTTGCCGTTCGGCGCATAGAGACGTACGCCGCGCACCAGTCGCGTCAGGTGCGAGGGGACATCCATCTCCTCCGCCGCTTCCTTGACGAGGATGCCCGTTGTGCGCACGCGCTCGCCCGGATCGCGCTTACGTTCCACGACGGCGACCTTTAAGCCGCGCAGAGCCGCGGTGCGCGCGCATGCAAGCCCCGCAAAACTTCCGCCGACAATGATCAGGTCGTAGCGGCGCAACCGCTACTTCGCTTTCTTCTTCGCCGGCGCCTTCTTCGGCTTGGGCAGCGGCGCGCCGAAAGCCCAATGATGCCCGAACGGATCGCGGATCGCACCGAACCGGTCGCCCCAGAACTGATCGGCCGCGGGCATCGTCACTTTCGCGCCCGCCTTGACCGCCTTGGCGATCCACTGATCGACCTCTTTCGGCACCGTCAGCTGCACGAACATCGTCACCGGCGAGCTGGGCGATTTGTCGGGCGCTTTTGCGGTCCCGCCCGCATACTCGGGAAAGTCGTCGGAGAGATAGATCGAATGACCGTTGATCTCGACCTCGGCATGCATCAAGCGCTTGCCGTCGTCGGCCAGCATACGCATCACCTCTTTCGCTCCGAAAGCCTTCTTGTAGTGAGCGATCGCGGCAACCGCACCGGTGACGGTCATGTACGGCACGACGAGCTTCTGCGTCTTGGCAGGCATTGAACTCTCCCTCGGATCGAAGGGAAGCGTTCTACCCCTACCGCCGTGCGTTCGCCACCAAATCCTGCACCACCGCAGGGTCGGCAAGCGTCGTCGTATCGCCGAGATTTGAGGTGTCGCCCTCCGCAATCTTGCGAAGGATACGCCGCATGATTTTGCCCGACCGTGTCTTCGGCAAACCCGGCGCCCATTGGATCACGTCGGGCTTGGCGATCGCGCCGATCTCCTTCGAAACCCACGCGATCAGCTCTTTGCGTAGCTCCTCCGTCGGCGCTTCACCGGAAACCAGCGTCACATAGGCATAGATGCCCTGGCCCTTGATGTCGTGCGGATAGCCCACGACGGCCGACTCCGCGACTTTCGGATGCGCGACCAGCGCACTCTCGACCTCGGCCGTGCCCAACCGGTGCCCCGACACGTTGATGACGTCGTCCACGCGCCCCGTGATCCAGTAGTACCCGTCCTTGTCGCGCCGGCAGCCGTCGCCCGTGAAGTACTTGCCGGGATAGGTCTTGAAGTACGTATCGACGAAGCGCTGATGATCGCCATAGACGGTGCGCATCTGCCCCGGCCACGAGTCGGCGAGCACCAAGTTCCCCGTCGTCTCGCCCTCAAGAACCTTGCCTTCGGCGTCGACCACCTGCGGCACGATCCCAAAAAACGGCCGCGTTGCCGACCCGGGTTTCAGCGCCGTCGCACCCGGCAGCGGCGTGATCAAAATCCCACCCGTCTCCGTCTGCCACCAGGTGTCGACGATAGGGCAGCGGCTGTCGCCGACCACGCGATGATACCAAAGCCAAGCTTCCGGATTGATCGGCTCGCCGACCGAGCCCAACAACCGAAGCGATGCCCGGCTCGTCTTTTTCACCGGCGCCTCGCCGTCGCGCATCAACGCGCGGATCGCGGTCGGCGCCGTGTAGAAGATGTTGACCTTGTGCTTGTCGATCACCTCCCAGAACCGCGACACGGTCGGGTAGTTCGGCACACCCTCGAACATCAGCGTCGTCGCCCCGTTCGCCAGCGGACCATAGACGATGTAGCTGTGCCCCGTTACCCAACCCACGTCGGCCGTGCACCAGTAGATGTCGCCGTCGTGGTAATCGAACACGTAGTGATGCGTCATCGACGCGAAGACGAGATA
>CAYXQB010000218.1:0-5795 GCA_964466435.1 uncultured Flavobacteriaceae bacterium
TCCCTTTGAGGCGCGCTTCACCTCATTCGCGAAGTTCGCGCTCAAGGCCTTTCGCAATCGCATTTCGCTACGATCAAGCCGAGTGATCACAATAACTCCATGCGTCAGCTTCATGCTCGTTATAGCACAGGTGCCCTGATGCGCTGACCACCGTCAGCCAACGCTATGCGCTATAGCTCCGTGAGCGGTTACGGCATCCTGCGTGCGTCGGCCCGATTCGCACAGTCGCCGACCCGTGCCGGAGGCCCAGCATGTTCGACGCCATCGGATTTGAGATCGTCAAAGCGCTCGTCGGCCCGGTGGTCGCCGTAGGCCTCGCTTGGCTCGTGGGTAACCGCCTCAGCTCCGAGTGGGCGCTCCGCCAGCGCCGCCGGGAGAACAGTTTGGCCAGCGTGGCCGAGTTCTACCGGCTCTACGGCGAGTTCTTCGCGCTCTGGAAGCTCTGCAACTATGCCTTCCGCGACGCCGACCACGAAACCGACGACAACACGCTCTGGGACCTTATGCGGCGCGCGGCCGCGCTCGAAGCGAACGGCGAAGCCATCTTGCTGCGCGTTGCAACCGAACTGACGCTCACAGAAGACGACATCCGTACGCTGGGCCTGTTCCGCCAAGGCGTCCAACTGCTGCGGCAATCCATCGTCAAGCAGCGCATTCTGGGCTGGAGCTCGTCCGAGCACCGCGAGTACCAGGCCTTCAAGGGCCTCTCGGTCGGCGTGGCGGCGCTTGCCACCAAAGTAGGGACGGGGACGGCACCAACGGTCGAGAAGGCGCAACGTCAGCTCCGTGAAATCACCCACAACAAATGGAGCAAGGAATGGCTCGCCAAGATCGCGCGTCGCGATGAAACGCCGGTCCAAGCCGAACTCGAAGCCGCGACCGTCGACGACGATCCCCAAGAGTGACTTGGAGCACTGAGATGCGATGTGAGGCACCGGGTGCCTCGGGAACCGCAGAGACTCGATCTACCGCTATCTCGTATTTCCCATAATACATATTATGCGATAAAGATACACACAGAATGGCGGATATCTGCCGAAAACTATCGCCATGCCCCGCTGCGCGCTGTTCCCAGTCCGCGGGCTTCGCTACGACCGCTGATATCACCCTAGAGAGCCCGCGAGCCGCCCATGGATACGCCTGAGAGTCCGAGAAGCATCGACGCGTTGCTCGCCATCATGGGCCGGCTGCGCGCGCCGCAGGGTGGGTGCCCCTGGGACGTGGAGCAGACGTTCGCCACCATCGCCCCCTACACCATCGAAGAGGCCTACGAGGTCGCCGACGCGATCGAGCGCAACGACATGTCGGCCCTGAAAGACGAACTGGGCGACTTACTGTTCCAGGTCGTCTTCCACGCTCAGATGGCCGCCGAAGCGAAGGCCTTCACGTTCGCAGATGTCGTCGAAGCGATCTCGCAAAAGATGCTGCGCCGCCACCCGCACGTGTTTGGCGAGGCAGACGTCAAGACGGCCGAAGCCCAAACCATCGCATGGGAAGAGCATAAAAAGCGTGAACGCGCCGCGCGCCCCGACAACGGCGCGAGCATCCTCGACGACGTACCACTGCCCTCCCCTGCCCTGACTCGGGCTTTAAAACTCCAGAAACGAATGGCGAGCGTCGGCTTCGATTGGCGTGAGCGGGCGCCCATCCTCGACAAGTTGAAGGAAGAGATCGGCGAGCTCACGGCCGAAATCGATGCCGGCGCCCCAAAGGCCAAGCTTGCCGACGAACTGGGCGATATCCTGTTCGTGTGCGTGAACCTCGCGCGCCATTTGGGCGTCGACCCCGAGGACGCGCTACGCGGTACGAACGCGAAAGTCGTGCGTCGCTTCAAGCACATCGAGCAGTCGGTCAAGGGACGCGGCCAAACGTTGGGCGCGGTGTCGCTGGAGGCGATGGACAAGCTCTGGGACGAAGCGAAGGAGCTCGAGCGGGTTGCTTCAGTGCCGCACAAGCCTTGAGCCGAAGCGGCGCTCGAACTTCGGGAGCGCGCCGGCTACGATGGCGACGCGAAGTTTGACACGGCCTTTGGCATCGCTTGTGCGCTTGAGGACGTCGCCGTTTTCATAGGCCCACGCCAAGTCGGCGCCGGCGTCCGGCTCAAGACGCAGCTCTGCCTCTATCGCACTTGCGGCAAGTGTCGTGTCGATCATGGAAAGCAGCTTATCGAAGCCCTCGCCCGTCAATGCCGAGAGCGAAACGCTGCGCGGTTCGCGTTTGACGTTGACGGCGGTCGGACGTTCGGCGGGCGGGATCAGGTCGATCTTGTTCCAGACTTCGATCATTGCGTTTTGCGCCGCGCCGCCGACGCCCAGCTCACTCAACACGTCGAGCACGTCGTCCTTCTGCGCCTGGGCGTCCGGATGGCTGATGTCGCGGACATGCAGCAGCAGGTCGGCTTCAAGAACTTCCTCCAGCGTCGCGCGGAACGCTGCCACGAGCTGCGTCGGCAGGTCGGAGATGAACCCCACGGTGTCGGAGAGAATGATCCGCCGCTTGGATGGCAGCACCAGGCCGCGCATCGTCGGGTCAAGCGTTGCGAATAGTTGGTCCTTGGCGAGCACGTCGGCACTCGTCAGGCGGTTGAACAGCGTGCTCTTGCCGGCGTTCGTGTAGCCGACCAATGCGACGACGGGGAACGGCACGCGCTTGCGCGCGTCGCGGTGCAGCTGGCGCGTGCGTTTCACGTCTTCGAGTTCGCGCTTCAGCTTGGCAATGCGATCGCCGATGGCACGGCGGTCGGCCTCGATCTGCGTTTCACCTGGACCGCCCAGGAAGCCGAAACCGCCGCGTTGGCGTTCCAAGTGGGTCCATGACCGCACGAGGCGGCCCTTTTGGTAGCTCAGATGCGCGAGTTCGACCTGCAGTCGACCTTCCGCTGTGCGTGCGCGCTCGCCGAAGATCTCGAGGATCAGCCCGGTGCGGTCGAGGACCTTCGTGTTCCACGCTTTCTCGAGGTTGCGCTGTTGCACGGGCGTGAGTTGCCCGTCGCAGATGACGAGTTCGGGTTTCTCCGCCTCGCACAGCGCCTTGAGTTCATCGACCTTGCCCTTCCCGATCAGTGTGGCGGGGCGTGGTTCGGCGAGAGGTGCGGGCAGGGTCGCGATCACGTCGAGATCGATCGCGCGCGCGAGGCCCGTCGCCTCCTCGAGGCGAGCCTCGAGCGAGCGCGGCTCGTCCGAGCGCTTCAGATAAGGATGCACGACGATCGCGCGACGGGAACCTTGGTTCCAGTCGCCGAACGAACGTCCGCGTGACGGTTCGGTCAAATCGGTTTTCTACGTAAGCCCTAGTGCGCCGCTTCGGCCGCTTCCGGCGTTTCCTGCTCAAACAGCGGAACCGGTACCGACGGCATCACAGTCGATATAGCGTGCTTGTAGACTAGCTGCGAGTGCCCATCCCGGCGCAGAAGAACGCAGAAATTGTCGAACCAGGTGATGATGCCCTGGAGCTTCACCCCGTTGACCAGAAAAATGGTCAGGGGCGCTTTGTTCTTGCGACAGGCATTCAGGAACGTGTCTTGAAGATTTGCTTGTCGATCACTCATGGGTTGGCCCCATTTTTCACTGCTCCGCCCGAAACTCGCGGGCTCGATTTAAGTCGCTGGTCTTAGCCTCGTCTGACAGGTGTACGACGACGCGACTCACTCCCTCGTACACGCCTGTTGCGAGAAAATGGACGAGCCGTGGCGTCGGGGCAAGTGCGAACCCCGCTAGGATGCGGCGTTAACTAACGAGACGCCCAGTATGCCTTGCCTATTCCGGCAGCAATAAGCCCTGGTTTTCCGTCGCCGACGGTTTGGCCATCGATTTTTGTGACGGGAAGCACACCGAACGAGGCTGCGGAGATGAACGCTTCTCGCGCGCGCATTGCTTCGCTGACGCTGAATGCACGCTGCTCCAATTCCACACCCAACTGACGGCAAAAAGGAATTAGTTCAGCGCGCGTCACGCCGGGTAGGATCGCGTTGCTGAGCGCGCGGGTGCGCAGGACACCTTTCTCGTCCACGATCCATGCAGTCGTCGACGCACCTTCGGTCACGCACCCATCGTCGCCAACAAGCCAAGCCTCGAATGCGCCGGCCTCGCGCGCGGCTTGTTTGGCAAGCACGTTGGCGAGAAGGCCCGTTGATTTGATATCGCAGCGTGCCCAGCGTGTGTCGGGTTTGGTCACGACGGCGATGCCCTTGTCGGCCAACGCCGCGTAACGCGCGACATCCAGGCTACGCGCCGTCACCACCAGCGTGGGCTTTACATGCGCGGCCGGAAAGCTGTGATCGCGCCGTGCGACGCCGCGCGATATCTGCAGGTAGACCAGGCCATCCCGAACTCGATTGAGCCTGACTGTTTCGCGCAGGATGTGCGCGAGCTGACGCATGCCGACCGGTGCACGCAGCTTGAGCTCGCCGAGCGAGCGCTCCAGCCGTGCCAGGTGAGGCGCCTCGTCAATCAGCTGGCCGGCGCGGACCGCGCAGACTTCGTACACGCCGTCCGCGAACTGAAACCCACGATCCTCGACGCCGACCATGGCGTGCGCGAACGGCAGATAGCGGCCGTTGACGTAGGCTATGCGGGACATCGTGCAGGCCCTCGGGAAACGCGCTATCCGATCAAATCGTCGCCGCGGCCGCCGGTGTTGATGCCGAGCGACTTCAGCTTGCGGTGTAGGGCCGAACGCTCCATGCCGATGAAGGCTGCCGTGCGCGAGATGTTGCCGCCGAAGCGGTTGATCTGGGCAAGCAGGTATTCCTTCTCGAACATTTCGCGGGCGTCGCGCAGCGGGAGCGCGATGATGCGCTCACTGCCGGCACCTTGGCTCACCGCCGGTGTCGAGTTGCCGACGTCGGCCGGCAGCAGCTCGGCCGTAATGACACCATCCGGTGCGTCGGCGGCGAGGATCATCAACCGTTCGACGTTGTTGCGCAGCTGGCGGATATTGCCCGGCCAATTGTGCGCTTGAAGGGCCGCCATCGCGTCGTCGCCGACCTTCTTCGGCTGCAAGCCGGTGGCGTTTGCGATGCGGCTCATGAAGTGCTCGATCAGCGCCGGGATATCCTCACGCCGCTCGACAAGCGGCGGGACGCGAATACCGACGACGTTGAGGCGGTGGAACAGATCTTCGCGCAAGCGGCCGTCCTGTATCTCCGTCCTGGCGTCGCTCGAACATGAGGAGATCACGCGCACGTCGACCTGCACCCGCTGGCCTCCGCCGACGCGTTGGAAGTTTTGCTCGACCAACACGCGCAGGATCTTGCCCTGCGTTTCGAGCGGCATGTCCGGGACTTCGTCGAGGAACAGCGTCCCGCCGTGCGATTGTTCGAACAGGCCGACCTTGCGGCCGCCGTCGCCCGCGCCTTCGACGCCGAAGAGTTCGATCTCCATGCGCTCCGGCGCGATGGTCGCGCAGTTGATGGCGATGAACGGACTCTTCTGCCGGCGCGATTTCGCGTGCAGCAGGCGCGCGACGACCTCTTTGCCGGAGCCGGGCCCGCCCGTGATCATCACGCGGCTGTTTGTGGGCGCTACGCGTTCGATCAGCTGGCGCAGCTGGCCGATCGCGTGGCTCTGCCCCACGAGATCGAAGTCGTCCCACAGACGTTCTTTCAGGGATTCGTTTTCCCGTCGAAGACGTTGCGCCTCCAGGGCGCGTTCGACCGTCAGCAAGATGCGGTCCGCTTTGAAGGGCTTTTCGACAAAGTCGTAAGCGCCCTTCTTGATGGCAGTGACGGCGGTCTCGATGTTGCCGTGGCCGCTGATCACCAGGACCGGCAAATCGGGATGCTCTTTCTTGATTTC
>CAYXQB010000219.1:0-5760 GCA_964466435.1 uncultured Flavobacteriaceae bacterium
GCCCTTGCTCTGCCCCGTCGTCCCGGACGTGAACAGCCACACCGCCGGATCGTCCCGCCGCGTCGGCCAAGGCTGCGCCTCAGGGTGCTCCTCCGCAAGCCACCGGTCGAAGTCGCGGCCGATGGTGATAACGCGCTGCGGAAACCGGCTCTTGGCGGCAGCCTCGCCGAACGCCGCTTCGCTCGCCTCATCGACGAACGCAAACTGCGGCTTCACGTAGTCGAGATAGTACGCGTAGTCGGCGGCGGGCAGATGCGGGTTCACCTGCGTGACCACAGCGCCCGCTTTGAGCGCCCCGAACCAGGCGTAAACGAACTCGGGCCGGTCTTGGCTGCACACGAGCACGCGCTGCTCCGGCAATAACCCGCCCGCGACCAGGTTGCGCGCAACGCGCATCACGGCGTCCGCGACCTCGCCGTAGCTGATCGAGCGCCCCTCGAACAGGATCGCAGTCTTGGCCCCGCGCCCCGCCTCGATGTTCGAAAACACGAAGGCGTCGGCCATGTTGAACGCATCGGGAAAGGTCGGCGTCATGCGGCGAGACAACGCCAAACGGCGCAAGGAATCAACTGGGGCCTCAGGCGCGCGCGAGCACGATCCGCCCCGGTTCGAGCCCGTCGTCCAGATCGTACCCGATCAGGTCGGTCCGGCCGTCCTCGTTCGTATCGTAGAGCGCCTCGTCGAACCGCATATCGCCGTCCTTGTCCACATAGACGACGTCCGTCTTCCCGTTCTCGTTCCGGTCGACCATCATCAGCGTCGGCTGCGCCCGGCTATCGGGAAGGACCAAGGTCGTGTCCGCCCGCCCGTTGCAGTCGCCGTCGAAGATCACAAGCGTTCCGTCGTCCTTGCGCGTGCGCTTTGCCGACATGCGGATCGGCGCGCAAGACGGCCGCTTGGCGAAGCCGGTCGTATGAGCACGCTGGACGCGACGGTCGGCCGTCATGGCGAGCACGCGCAGCGCCTCCGATGCAGCGACGGCAACGCTCGCTTCCGGCGGCCCGGACGTGCTGACCCCGATCAGCTGCCCCGCGTCGTCGAACAGCGGCGCCCCCGCATTGCCGGGGCTCATCGGCATCTGCGCCTGCACGACATCCGCGCGGTAAGCGGCACCGTTGTTCGTCCAAGCGAAGTTGCGCAGCACCTGCGCGACGACACCTTTGGCATACGACCAAACCTCGCCGAACGGATGCCCGATCGCATGCACCGGCTGTCCCATGCGCACCCGATCCATCGCCCCCATCGCAAGCGGCCTGACGTCGCCGGGAAGCCGCGCAACGCGCACGAGCGCCAAATCTGCCATCTCGTCGACGCGAACGACCACGCCCTTCACCGCATCCGACTCCCGCGGCACCGCGCCGGCCGCGAGCGGCTTGAAGATGATGCCGACGCTCTTCGCATCGCCCACGATATGCGCACTGGTGAGGATCGTCCCGTCCGGCCGCACGACGGCGCCGGAGCCGAGCCTTTCCTTCGTCACGATCAAGACCACCGAACGTGCGAACCGGTTGAACAGCGCCTGCTCGGCCGGCCCGCGCAACACGGGCGGCGCCCCGGTTGCGGTGCGCCTTAGCGTTTCCTCGATCCGCGCCGGCGCGACGCCGCCTGGCCCTTCGCCGCTGCCCCGCATGTCCGGTAGCGACGGCCCCGCAGCCGCATCTCGCCCGGCCTCCGGCAAAGCCGGCATCGGCTGCGCCCGCGCGCCAAGCGCAAGGACGGCGGCAAGCGAGAGAAGCACAGCGGCGATACGAACGAACGGCATGGGTACCCCCTGAAGCACGACCATACCAAACCGAAGGCAGCCCGCCTATCGGGCGAGCCGCCCGGGCAGCAAACGGATCGCGAAGCGAATGCCCGCCGCGCGCACCAGGAGCGTCACGCCGAGCGCCGCGCCCAGCGCCCATCCGTCGCCAAGCGCCAGTGCCTTCGCACCGTAGTAACTGAGTGCCCCCAACACCGAAGCAGTCACGTAGATTTCGCCCATAAACACCAGCGGTGCGCGGTTCGCCAGCACGTCGCGCACGATGCCGCCGCCGGACGCCGCAATCGCGGCCAGAAACACGGTCACGAACGGATCGAGCGCGAGCCCCGCGAGCCGCTGCATCCCCGTCGCCGTGAAAAGTGCCAAGCCCACCGCGTCCGCCCACACGAGCGTCTTCTCCGGCGGCGCCCCGAACCGCACGGCCTCGAAAACCACGACGGCCGAAACCAACGCCGCCCACAACGGCTCCGGCGCTGTCAGCCATCGCACGCCGCCGCCGATCAGCAAGTCCGCGATCGTCCCCCCGCCAAGCCCCGCCGCAACGGAGAGAAACACGGCGCCGACCAGATCGAACCCTTTCTCCGCCGCAACCAAAGCGCCCGACGCCGCAAACACGGCGGTCCCAAGCAACGACAAAACGGCCAGCGCGACATCCATGCGCTTTGATAAGCCGAGTCGCGCCATGTCCGCCACAATCCCGATCAAGCACAACGGACCGGGATCGGGCATGCTCCGGCCCCATGAACCCGATCGGCAAAGCACTCTGGTACATCGAATCGCACTTCCGCGAAGAACTGACGCTCGACGACGTTGCGGGAGCGGCGGGCGTTTCCCGCTACCACCTCTCGCGCGCATTCCCGGCGACCATGGGCCAGTCGCTGATGCGCTACGTGCGCGGCCGCCGCTTGAGCGAAGCAGCGCGCACCCTCGGTGGCGGAACCAGCGACATTCTCACCGTCGCGCTCGAGACCGGCTACGGCTCGCACGAAGCCTTCACCCGCGCCTTCCGCGATCACTTCGGCCGTACACCCGAGACCGTGCGCGCCCGAGGCTTCGCCGATCTCCACCTTCAGGAGCCGCTTCGCATGGACGACACCACCGACTTGCGCCTCGCCCCACCGGTTCTTCAAACCCACCACGCGTTCCGCGTCGTGGGCTTGAGTGAGCGCTACGCGATGAACGATTTGGCGGGCATTCCCGCCCAGTGGCAGCGTTTCGTGCCGCATATGCTCGCCCTGATCGGCAACAATCCGCGTCAAACCACTTACGGCATCTGCACGAACACCGATGACACGGGCATGGACTATATGTGCGCAATTGAAGTGCCGCGCTTCAACGACGCTCCGAGCGAACTCATCCGCCTCAGTATCGCCGAGCACCTCTATGCGCACTTCACGCACAGGGGCCATGTCACGCAGATCAAGCGCATGTGGCATGCGGCGCTAAACGGCTGGCTCCCGTCGTCCGGCTACGAACTCGCGCAAGCGCCCGACTTCGAACGTTACGGCGACGACTTCGACCCGATGCGCGGCGAAGGTCTGCTCGAACTCTTCGTGCCGGTGAAGGTCAAATCTTGAGAAGTGGCGTCGGCTTCGCGGCGAAAGCGTCATACGGAGCGCGCCCGACGATGAACCAGCCGAGCCAGCGCCCCGGCCCCCAGCGGAAGATGCCGGTGCCCAAAAGTCCGAACGTCAGCGAACCTGCGGCGGCAATGCCGACGGTAACCGCCGCCGCCCAAAGAAAGCGATTGAGCAGCGTGTCGCCGGCCCACGCCCCGGTGCTCAACGTCCAATTGACCGCCAGAAGCAGCGACCCGATCACCGCCGCCTGCGCGAACGTCAAATACGGCGACATGTACGCAAAGCGCGGCACGAAATAGATCGGAAACAGGAAGAACGTCATCACATGCGCAAAGCTGATCCAGGAACTCAGCGACCACATCCGCACGGGCAGCCAAGACTCGATCGCCTCCTCGAACCCGCCGCTCAACATCGTCGAAATCGCAAACGGCGCGGGTACGAGGATCGCGAACAGGATGAACCAAGCAAGGTAGTTGCGCACAACGTGCACCAACACCTCGACGAAGAAATAAGCGGGACCATTGTACTGCGGCATGGGGGCTATCCTAAGACACGGCTTTCGTCAGTGGGAGAGGGAAACACGGCTCTCCCCTTGGGGGAGAGCCCATTTTTGCGGACCCCTCACCATTTTTCGCGGGGCGCGAAAAATGCACTCTCCCACAAGGGGAGAGTAGTCGAGTAGGGTGGCGCCGCTCGTGCAAAGGAAGCCCCAATGTACCAACTCTACATAGCCAACAAGAGCTACTCCTCCTGGTCGCTCCGCCCCTGGGTGTTGATGCACGAGCTGAAGATCCCGTTCGAGGAGCGCCTCCACGCGTTCACGCCGGGCGGCAGCTACGCGCGGTTCAAGGCGTTCTCGCCCACGGGCAAGGTGCCGACCTTGGTCGACGGCAAGACCGTCGTGTGGGACTCGCTCGCGATTGCGGAGTACCTGGCCGAGCGCTACGACGGCGTCTGGCCGAAGGAAGCTGAGGCGCGCGCGTGGGCGCGCTCCGCCGCCGCGGAAATGCATTCGGGCTTCGCCGTGCTGCGCGACCGTTGCTCGATGGTGTGCGGCGTGCGCGTGAAGTTGCGCGAAATGCCGGACGCGCTCGTGAAAGACATCGCGCGCCTCGGCGAACTCTGGAACGAAGGCCTCACGCGCTTCGGCGGCCCGTTCCTCACCGGCAAGGCGTTCACGAACGCCGACGCTTTCTTTGCCCCGGTCGCCTTCCGTATCCAAACCTATGGCCTAAAGCTCGACCCGACCGCACAAGCCTACGCGCAGCGCCTGCTCGATCTCCCGCCGATGCGCGAATGGTACGAAGCGGGCCTGAAGGAAACGATGCGCGACGAACACGACGACAGCCCGCTACGCTACGGCGACATCGTGCAGGACTTCCGTGCTAAGCCGATCTAAGCCTCAATATCCTGGCTGCCAGCATCACGGCTATCACTGCAAACACCACTTGCGAGTCGGCAACGATCGGAAAGCTGCAGTACGTCGAGTAACCCATCGAGTACCAACAATAAGGGTGAAACACGAGCAGTATGACCGATAGAGCGGAAAGAGCCGACGTCCGTCTTCTGTATTGCTCAAGGGCAATTAGAAGCGCACCGCAGACTGCGGTCACGACGTAGTAGCTCAACGCGGTCCGAGCCGCGTCGGCGATTGCAGCTTCGTGATTGACAAACGAGCACGAGAGCGCCGGCTCAGTCGCAACGGCGAGCAAGAGCGCTACGACAGCGAGATTGGCGCTTCGGGCGATCAAGGTCTGGCCTTCATCCGAGAACTTCGTTTATCGGGAACTCGATCGTCGTCTCATCGACGAACCGATAAGGCGGCACGCGAAGATTGCTTGGTGCAGGCCCCATAACTGCCCGCCCCGCCAGATCGTAGCGCGAGCCGCAGCACGGGCAGATCATAAGAAGATCTTCCCGAAACATTTCCGACACCACGCAATCGCCCCGAGTACACCTGACCTCGCAGATCATGATCTCCGGTCGAAGAGAGCGGTGCCAGTTCTTCGCCCACGCCGGTTGTCTTGACTCCACAGACGCACGATCGCGAAATGCTAGGGTAGCGTAGCGATCCGAATCGCGAAGCCACGCAAGCTCCTCATCGCTTCTACGGAAGATGGCGATGGGCCGCTCATGGACGGCGAGCACCACCCGCTTGGTACCGTTCAGGAGCTTCGTGTCGAAGGTTGCGCGCCGCGCGAGCGTCTCTTGATCGGGCCCAAGCGCCGCCACGAACGGCCACAGCGCAACCACGCCGCCGACGCCAGCCATGCCGAACGCCGCCGTCACCAACCAATCCCGCCGCCGCACCGGTTCGCTGCTCATGCGCTAACCTCCCGCGTCGATTAATGCGAACGTCCCACATTACGCCCGCGCACAACAAAAGTCGTCATGGCCGGGCTTGACCCGGCCACCCAG
>CAYXQB010000220.1:0-5760 GCA_964466435.1 uncultured Flavobacteriaceae bacterium
ATTCGTAGTCGTCATCGCAAAGCGCGGAGAACCAGGAGACTTCGCACGGTTTCATGGCAGCGGTTTTCCTTGGGCGGCGACGACGAGGCTGTACCAATCAGTGCGGCTCAAATTGACGCTCAGCGCATCGGTCGCCGCGGCGATGCGGGCGGGGTTCTGGGTGCCCACGATCGGGATCGGGTTCGACGGGTGGCGCATCACGAAGGCGAGCGCGATCGCCGTGCGGCTCGTGCCGTAAAGGCGGACGAGTTCGTCGAGCTTCTTGGCGACACGTTGGGCGGCCGGATCGCCGGGACTTTCTTCGAGCACCTTGCCTCCGGCGAGCGGCGACCACGCGAGCGGTGTCATGCCGCGCGAGATCGCGAAGTCGAGAACGCCGTCGAACGCCGCTTCGGGCGCGAGCGCCGAGAACTCCGGCTGCATGGTCGCGAGCGGGAAGTCGAGGAACTGCTGGAGCAGCAGCGTTTGGCGGGCGTTGTAGTTCGAGACGCCCGCTTCGCGAATCTTGCCTTGGGCACGCAGCTTCGTGAGCGCCTCTGCGAGTTCTGCCGGGTGGGTCAAGACATCGGGGCGGTGCACTTGGAAGAGGTCGATGCGATCGACGCCGAGGCGCCAGAGCGACTCCTCGCAGGAGCGGATGACGGCGGGGGCACCGGAGTCATATGGGATACCCGGGATGATGCCGAACTTCGTCGCGAGCACCATGCGGCTGCGCAACGCCGGCGCATCGGCCAGAACCTTGCCCAGAAGGGCTTCGGATTCGCCAAACGAGCTGCCGCCCCAGTCGAGGCCGTAAACGGCAGCGGCGTCGATCAGCGTCATGCCGGCGTCGAGGGCCGCTTCGATGCGGGCGCGCGCGGCCTTCACGTCGTTGCCGACGAAGCGCCAGAGGCCGTAGGCGATGGGGCCGACTTCGAGATTTGTTTGGCCGAGGCGGCGGGTGCGTTTGTTCGTGCTCATCCTTTCGGCATTTGAAGCAACATCATCGTGCTTCACAAGGGGCCTTACGCATGGCAATGGTCGGCTCGGCAGCTAGAGGAACGCGACGTGGCGAAGCTACGGTATGGGCTCATCGGAACGGGGATGATGGGCTACGAGCACATCAACAATCTGAAGCTCATGCCGGAAGCGGAGATTGCGGGGATCACCGATCCGGCGCCGCAGTCCATTCAACTCGCGCATGCGTTTTTGGGAGATGGGCTCAAGGAGCGCGTCACGGTCTATCCGGACCGGCACGCGATGCTCGCCGATCCGAAGATCGATGCGGTGCTGATTTCATCGCCGAACTTCACGCATGCGGACGTTCTGCGCGATGTCGTGAAATCGGGGAAGCACGTGCTGTGCGAAAAGCCGCTTGCCACGACGCTTGAGGATGTGCGGGAGATCCGCGCGTTAGCCAAGCAGCATAGGGGCGTGTTCTGGGTCGGTATGGAATATCGCTACATGCCGCCGGCCGCGCGCTTCATCGAAGAGATCCACGCCGGCAAGATCGGCAAGCTTCAGATGCTGGCTATTCGCGAGCACCGGTTTCCGTTCCTCAAGAAGGTGGGCGATTGGAACCGGTTTTCGGCGAACACGGGCGGGACGATGGTGGAGAAGTGTTGTCACTTCTTCGATCTCATGCGGCTGATCGTGAAAGCTAAGCCCACGCGCGTGTATTGCTCGGGTGCGATGGATGTAAACCACCTCGACGAGCGGTACGACGGCAAGATGCCGGACATCATCGACAACTCCTACACGGTCGTCGACTTCGACAATGGCGTCAGGGCGATGCTCGATCTGTGCATGTTCGCGGAAGGGTCTAAGAACCAAGAAGAGATCGCGGCGGTCGGCGACACCGGAAAGCTCGAGGTGTTCATACCAGACGGCGATTTGGTGTTCAGCCCGCGCTCGCCCAGAAGGCCGGTGACGACGCATGTGGCGGTCGACGAGACAGCCCTGCGCGCAGGCACGCACCATGGCGCGAGCTACTTTCAGCATCAGGCGTTTCTTCGTGCCGTCCTCCACGGAGGTCCGGTCGAGGTCACTGCCGAGGATGGGTACTGGGCGGTGGTGATGGGAATGGCGGCGGAGATTTCGGCAAAAGAGAAGCGGGCCGTAGCGCTTGGCGAGGTCGCTGCGTGACGCGGGACGAGGTATTGCGCCTTGAGGAGATGAACTTCAACGCGTGGCCGGCGCTCAAGACCGTGCACTACGACGGTTGGTTGCTGAGGTTCACGGGCGGCGCTTCGCGCCGCCCCAACTCCGTCAACTGCGTCAGCACGAGCACGATTGCTCTCAGCGAGAAAATTGATGGCGCAGCGGCGCTCTATGCGCGGCGGCGGCAGCGTCTGGTGTTTCGAATGACGCCGCTTGCCGACGAAGGCCTCGATCGGTTGCTCGAGCAACGCGGCCTCATGATCGAAGAGCCGACCTTCGTGCAACTTGCTGAGATCGAGGCCGCACCGATAGACCGCGACATCCAAATCTTCAGTGATGCTGACGACACGTGGATCGACGCTGCGATCTGCGTTCGCGGGCTAACGGGACACGACGCTGCAGTCTTTGCGGCGCAGCATCGGGCTGTCGCAATCAACAGTGCGCGGGCGCTTATCGGGATGAATGGACGCCCTGTCGCCGTCGGCGTCGCCGCGATCGAACGCGAATGGGCTGGATTACACGGAATTCATGTCTCGAAGGACGCGCGGCGCCAGGGCCTTGCGCGCAAGCTCAGCGAGGCTCTGCTTGGCTTTTCTCACGCTCGTGGTGCGCGTCGCGCTTGGCTGCAAGTGGCGCAGGCCAATTCAGCCGCCTTGCCGTTGTACCACGGTTTAGGATTCCGTAGCGCTTACAGCTACCACCATCGGGTCGAGCCGAGTTGAGGTGTCACCGGATTGTCCGGTGGGGTACATCTTTTGCGCAACTGCCACGATTAAGCATGGGCAAGCGCCTCATATCTGTGGATGTCATCGATCTGTCGCAACTGAACGTGGACCGGCGGGTCGCCCACAACAATAGGCAGGTGGTGCGGGCGGGCGGGCGATGGTTAGGTGCCCTGGGCCCCGGTTGGTCAAGAGGACATCAGTGGCGCGTACACGCGAAGGAGCCGAAACCGTTATCGCAGCGTATCGGCCCAAGCCCGGCAAAGAGCGAGAACTGCGCGACCTTATCCGCGAGCATCGCCGCTCTTTGACGGATGCACAGCTTGTCACCTCGCGCCAGCCTCTCATCTTGCGCGCGCGATCCGATGGAACGCTGCTTGAGATCTTCGAGTGGGCGTCGGCGAAGGCTGCCGATCGCGCACACCGCCATGCACCGGTCCGTGCCATCTGGAAGAAGCTCGCAGCCGTCGCCGACTTCGTGCCGTTGTCCGATGTCGCCGAAGCCGGCAAGGCGTTCAGCCACTTCGAGGCTTTGGCACCGGATCGAAGCCGGATGCGCGCGCTTGCCGCCAAGTAACCGGCGATACGATCTCCAAAGCTTTGATCTCATTCATCAATTCGTGGTTACTGACGGAAGAGCCACATTGACATTGAGAACAGCGTGTTGAAGCTAGGCCTATAGGGACGCGCGCTGCCTTTCGGCAGACTGAGCACGATAGCGATTCGACCGGGGATTCGGCAGCCAACACATGTTGCGTTTCATCGTCCTCCGGCTCCTTGGGGCGATCCCCACGCTCTTTATCATCATCGCGATGGCGTTCTTTATCATGCGTGCGGCTCCCGGCGGTCCGTTCGATCAGGAGCGCAGCCTGCCGCCCGAGATCGAGCGCAACATTCTTGCGGCCTACGACTTGGACAAGCCGATTCACCGGCAGTTCTTGGATATCGACACCACGGTGTGCGGCGCGCAGATCTCCGGCGTACCGCTCGATGAAGGGACCCTGAAGTCGCGCGCGCTGACGTTTAGGGACGGTAAGTACTTCGATGCCGGCGACCGTCAAATACGCTGCCTCGGCGGGTATCTGGGCAAACTGCTCAGCGGCGATCTTGGACCTTCATATAAGATCAAAGACTTCACGGTTGCCGAGTTGATCGCGGACGGCGCGCCGGTCAGCGCGGCGCTCGGTATTTCGGCGATTCTGCTTGCGACCGCTATCGGCATGACGCTTGGCACGTTTGCGGCGCTTCGGCAAAACGGCCTAGGCGACTACTCGATTATGACGCTCGCGATGGTGGGCGTGACGGTGCCAAGCTTCGTCATGGCGCCAATCTTGACACTGATCTTCGGCAACTACCTGGGCTGGTTTCCGGTCGGCGGCTGGAACGACGGCGCCTTGCGCAACATGGTGTTGCCGGTGATCAGCCTTTCCTTGCTGCAGGTCGCGGTCATCGCCCGCTTGACGCGCGGCGGGATGATCGAGGTGCTGCGGTCGAACTATGTGCGCACGGCACGAGCGAAGGGGCTGCCTGAGCGTTTGGTGATCACCCGCCACGCCATGCGCGCCGCGCTGCTGCCTCTGGTCAGCTATCTTGGGCCCGCAACTGCCGGCATCGTGACGGGCTCGCTCGTCATCGAACAGATTTTCGGACTGCCGGGGATCGGCAAGTACTTCATCAATGGCGCGCTGCAACGCGATTACACGCTCGTGATGGGGGTCGTTATTCTCTACGCGTCGCTCGTGATCGTGCTGAACCTGGTCGCAGACGTGCTCTACGGCCTGCTCGATCCGAAGGTGAGGTACGACTGATGGCGAGCGTCACCCTCCCCACGCAAGGCGAGATCAAGGGCCGTAGCCTTTGGCAGGATGCGCGGCGGCGCTTGTTCGCGAACAAGGCGGCCGTCGCATCGATGTTCGTCTTGGCTCTCGTCACGGGCTTCTCGATCTTCATGCCGATGGTGTGGCCGCACTCGTTCGACGACACGTTCAACAGCGCGCGCGTATCATGCCCGCCGCCCAATTATCTCGGTATGTCTTGGCTGTTCGGCGATCAGGAAGAAGTCTGCCCCGAGGCGGTCGGCAAGGGGCATATTTTCGGGACCGACGCGAATGGGCGCGATCTCTTCATTCGGGTGATGATGGGCGGGCGCGTGTCGCTTGCGATCGGGTTCGTGGCAACGTTCGTGGCGCTGATGATCGGCGTTCTCTATGGGGCGACGGCGGGGTTCTTGGGCGGACGAATCGACAACTTCATGATGCGGTTCGTCGATATTCTCTACGCCCTGCCCTTTATCTTCTTCGTCATCATCTTGATGGTCGTTTTCGGCCGCAACTTCATCCTCATGTTCGTCGCGATCGGCGCAGTCGAATGGCTCACCATGGCGCGCATCGTACGCGGGCAGACTTTGTCGATCCGACGCAAGGAGTTCATCGAGGCGGCTGAGGCGGCCGGCGTGTCGAACTGGTCGATCATCCGCCGGCATATCCTGCCGAACGTCGTAGGCCCCGTCATCGTCTACGTCACGTTGACAGTGCCTGCAGTCATTCTGGTGGAGAGTTTCCTGAGCTTCCTCGGGCTTGGCGTGCAGGAACCGTTCACGTCTTGGGGCGTGTTGATTTCCGACGGTAAGGACCAGATGGAATCTTATCCCTGGATGCTGATTTTCCCCGCCGTGTTCATGACGATCACGCTGTTCTGCTTCAACTTCATCGGTGACGGGTTGCGCGACGCGCTCGACCCCAAGGATCGCTAGGAAGCCGATGACCGCACTTCTTTCCGTCAAGGACCTGAGCGTCCGGTTTGCAACGCCGGAGGGCGCCGTTTCGGCGGTGAGCGGCGTCAATCTCGCCGTACTGCAAGGCGAGAGCGTCGGGATCGTGGGCGAATCCGGCTCGGGCAA
>CAYXQB010000221.1:0-5740 GCA_964466435.1 uncultured Flavobacteriaceae bacterium
GGTCAGCCGCGATCGAGGCGACGGCCGATCCGTGCTCACGGGCCAAATAACCCGATGGCCCAAATCCACGCGACGCAACCAAAGCGCTTGATGCGCCAAAGGTTGCTGGATCAGCGCCCGTATCGATCACACCAAGCACGCTCAGGCCCGTTGGCCGGCTGGCGGGCGATGCCGCAACCGGCGTGAAGCGCCCAGCTTGCGTGGTTCGATAGGCGGTGTTGATGGTGACGATCGCCGATGGCGCAAGCGTCCGCAGGTCCGTGACTGCTTGCTCGACACTGACCGTCGCAGGCGCCAGCAGTCGCGCAATGAAACGATCCTGCGACCCGAGGCGCTGCTCGGATATAACAAGGTAACCGCTCTCCATCGCCCTTGCGACATCGCTGGCGGCGCCAGACATCAACACTTCACCAGCCAAGTACTCGCGTCCCAGCTCGTCGCGCGTGATTTCAATCGGGCCGCTCAGGTGGCGTTGAATGATGTCCTGCGCGTCCGCCGATCCGCTCCCGCTTTGCCCTGAAGAGCCGTGACTTGAAGAATTTCCGGCGTGCCCAGAACCGCCCGACGATCCTGAGGACGAGCCAGAATTCGACGAGCCATGACCACTGCCGCTACTCGAGCCGCTGTTATCGTCGCCATTGTCATCACCGCCGCCGTGTCCTGAACCGCTGTGATCGTGTTGCGCCTCTTCGTCGTCGCCAGAACCGCTCGATCCGCTACCCGACGAACCGCTCCCGCTGTCGTCGCTTGCATCGACGCCACCGTCACTTCCAGAACCGCCGTGATCCTCTTGGATCTGATCATCGCTTCCGGAGTCGCCTGATCCGCCGCTTTCGGATGAACCGCCATCGTCAATCGCGTCACCATCGCTGGACGAACCGGAGTGATCTTCCGCCACCTCCGGCGCGCCACCGTCCGATCCGCCCGCATCGGCCAGCTCGGTCTCGGGCGCGTCAAATTCTGAGCTGTCATCCGCAGAGACGTCGACCTCTGGAACATCGACGTCGACTGGGTCGTCGTCCAAGGCGTCGACGGCATCGGGTTCGATGAAATCGTCTGAACCCGGACCGGCTATCGCTTGCACGCCGGCGCCCGCCGCAAGCAGAGCAGCGGTCAAGATCAACGAACGGTACAGCGCTCTCAATTGGTTTCCCCCGAAAGTCTGCACGTAGAGCTTAGCAGCTTAATCAAGCACGCGGGAATAATTTCAACGCCGTGATGTATTGTGAAAAGGCGCCGCCGCTGTGTGGACGAACTTTGCCAGCGGGGAGCCCTGGTTCGGTCGATGCAAACGTCGAGAGGGCCGAGACAGCTTCCCATCTCCGCCCCAGAGAAGTCGTGCTCCAGCGCGTCAATCGTTGGACGGGCGCCACGAGAAGCGGATACCGGTGGCGAAGTCGGGGCTGCCGTCTGAAAGGCCGCCCGATAAGTTCACCGACATACGCACGTTGCCCGATATTTGGTGCGAAACGAACGCGCCGATCTGCGCAGGGTCATCGCGGCCCGCAATGGCGGCCTCGCGCCATGATCCGAACGCGCCGATCTGAGTCCGCTCGCCGGTGCGAATCCAGGTGTTCGCGGAAACTTGCCAGCCGTCTTCACGCTCCACACCGGCGCGATCGCCAAGAAAGCGCCGGGCGACTTCAACAGAACCGCCGCCGCCGCGTTTGCTCACGCCGACTTCGCCGGCGAGTTGATAGTCGGTCGTGCCGACGCCAAGACCCGAATCCTCGTCGCCAGTTGGCAGTCGCACGCGCGCCGTGGTCTCAATGTAGGCATCGGAACCCCCGACATGGCGAAAGGTCCGACTCAGCGAAAGGTTCGTATCGCCGATGCCGCGTTCGGCGCCGCTGCGAACTGGAGTGCCGCCGCTTCCACCCGTTCCGCCTGTGCCATCACCCGCGCCCGCATCAACGTCGGCAACATCAGCAGGTCCATCGATTTGCAGATAGGACGTCGAGGCGCGGAAAGCCCACTTGCCATTGGTTACGCGAAACACCAGAGGAACCGAGATCACTTCGGTATCGCTCGCGCCGCCGTAGTCACCCGACGAAAAATCGACTCCGCTTGCCACGCTGTAGGTTGTCTCTGCGTGCGCGGCGCCGACACTGAACGCGATAGCGGCGGAGGCGAGCAGCGCCTTGTGAATTCCCCTCATATAACTTCCCCGGAAAAAGAACGAGCCCGAGGACTAGTTCCCCGGGCCCGTATGTCACTTGAATTCAACCATTGAGCTCTTAACCCGGACCGCTGTTGCCGCCGTGGTCATCGCCGACATCTTCGTTGTCGGTGGCGTCGTCAACGCCGCCGCCAATATCTTCGTTGTCAGTCGCATCGTCGACGCCGCCGCCGATGTCCTCGTTGTCCGTCGCATCGTCCACGCCGCCGCCGATATCTTCATTGTCGGTCGCATCGTCGACGCCCCCGCCGATGTCTTCGTCGGTATCTGGCGCATCGTCGGCGCCGTGCCCGCCGTGATCATCGTTGGCGTCGTGATCAGGTCCGTCGTCGGCGCCGTTATTGACACCGCCATGATCATCGTCGTCATCATGGCCCGCATCATCGTCAGCACCGCGACCGCCACCGCCGCGATCATCGTTCGCGTCATGACCGGGGCCATCGTCGGCGCCGTGGCCGCCGCGCCCATGATCGTCATTGGCGTCGTGCCCTGCGCCGTCGTCACCGCCACGCTGGCCGCGCCCGCGCTGATGATCTGCGCCGTTGTCATCGACAGTCCCGTCGCCACGCAGCTTCACACCATTGACGATGTCATCGGAGCTCTGCGCCGATGCGATGTCGGCGAACGAAACGTTCAACGCGATGCCGCCGGCGGTCAAACCGATCACATGCGCCAAGACTGCCAGCACGTAGTTTCTATGACGCTTCATTCCACTTCCCCTTGCAGGTGAACCCTGCGTCAGCGCGCTGGGCGCAGCGCCCGACTGGAACGAAATACCGGGGCCAAGCCGGTTTATTCCCGAAGCGCCGCAAGTGTTCGTCAATGACGCTAGGGGGCCTGCTAAAGGCTGCACCTGACACGGGCCGTCAGTTCGCGGCAATCGCAGTGGTTGCGACCAGAAAATACGTAGCAAGGCCAGCGACTATCAGTGCTGAAGACACCTGCGCCCAGCGCGCGCTCACGAATAATCCCAGCAGCGTCGCCGCGAGCGCAACAAGACTGACGACAGAATCGCGGAACCAGTGGCTATAAAAATTGGCGCCGCCGAACGTGAAGTTGAACGCAAGGGCGAGTAAGGCAAGCAACACCAGCGCCGAGAGGTAGCCGCGGCGCGCGCTTTCGTGAAATGTAGCTAGGTCTATTTCGCCTTCTGGCGTGTCGGGCGTGACGAAGGCGCAGTACACATACTGTGCGATTGTCGTTGCGATCATCAGGAGCACCGCCCAGGTGGGCCACGCGGGGAGTAGCCTCAACTCCCAGTTCGACGCCCAGTTGCCGATAGTTAGCGCAAAGCCCACCCACACCCAGAGCGCATGCACAAGAGAGAACCGGACGCGAGCGGCATTTCGGATGAGGTTGACCATGCCGACGACGATGTGCGTGAGCGCCAAAGACGTGATGATCGATGTAAGCATCAGGACGAACTCGAATATCGTCATGTCGCGATCCACCCCGCATCAATGGGCCAAGCGGCGCCATCGATCGATTATGGCGAAACGACCGGTGCGATCCAATCGGGTCGTTGACGCCGTCCCACAGTTAGGGCGTGATCTCGCCGGCAGCGGTCACTAGTTGCCGGCGCGTTTCCGAATTTAGGTATCGTGACTGGGCAGGACCGGCGCGTCGGATTTAGTCCAAAACACGCCGTCGTTGCCGTTGTTCTTTTGCACAAGCCGCACGCGCTTTGGGTCAAGCCCGCGCATCAGCCGCGCATTGACCGCGATTCGCTCGGCGTCGTCGTTTCCAACCTCGGTGGAGTGGGTGGCGCATCCGCAGGTGCGGCAATGGTGAAACTCCAACGCGCGATCGCCCCACATATAGACGAACGTGTCGGGCGGAACGGCAAAGCGCACGTCCCGCTGCGGATAATAGGCCCAAAGGCCGCCATAGAGCCGGCAGTGCGAGCAATTGCAGTCAAGCACCCACTCGGGCTCCTCCGCCTCGAAGCGGACAGCGCCGCAGTGGCAAGAGCCGCTCAGTCTGCCCATCTAAGCACCTCCAATCTTAATGGCCCACAGAGCTCGCGTGCTTCATTGGCAGCTCAGCGAGCTTCTTTTCCGTGGGGGTGAGACTCGCACGCTCCGGCCAACCGCTCAATGTCCTGATTGAGCACAACCGCCACAGCTGACGACCACGGCGAACCGTCTACCCCGCTCTAGCGGCATACTTCTCGAACGCTCGCTCGATTCAAGCCAATCAGTCCGCTCACGCTCGATAGTTCGATACGTCAGTACGATGAAATCATTCTGACCTTCTCGTTCGCCTCACCGGCGCGCGAATTCGCAGTCGCGTTCGCTGATCTCTGGATTTCTCACCCAGCCGCTTTGGCCGTCGGCGCGCGTGACTTCGACCCAATAACCCTCTCGCGGATCGTTTGACGCGGGATCCCATCGGATCGGCCCGCCCTGAAACTCGGAAAGATACTCGCCTCGCCGCCACACCGTGGAGTATCCTTCTCCATCATAGTTCGTGACGTAGATCACGTCGCCGGCCGCGTACCGGTCGAACGTCTGGAGCACCACGCCGCGTTGCGGCGCCGAGAGCAGCGCATCGCGGCCAGTCTTGAGCACGCATTCGGCAGTCGAAATCGTCGCGACGATTGGCGCGCGCGTATCCTCACTCGCATAGAGCGGCGTGTCGAACGAGAAGCGCGCGGGGCCGTAGGCGCAGCCTAGCTCATGACAGTCGCTCGTCATTTCGTAGCTGCCTGCATAGATATCTTCAGGGGGCGGGATGTCGGCGGCGAGCGGTGGGTTGGTGAGCGCGGCGCTCCAGGGCAAAGCGCGCGCGTCTGGCCTCATCGCCCATTTGAGACAAGGTCCGCCCGCTACGACTCCCATGCCGCCCGAGCAAGGATCTCTCAAAAAGCACTGCACCTCGTGTTCGACCGCATCCAGCGGCCGCCAGCTTCGGCCGTCTTGGACGTAGCAGGCTGCGCCAGTGGTTTCTGGAACTGGCGCGGGCGCTTCGCGTGAAAGCGGCGTGAAGCCGAGATCGGTCCAGGCCGAGGCAGGTGCATTCGGGGCAATCGCCCATTTGTAGCAGCCGCCGCCCGAGAGCCCGACGCCACCCGAGCAGCTATCCATCTCGAAGCAAAGTTCGGCGTCTGCCAGATCGGGGCGCTCCACCCAGCCGGCGCCTTGGTTAGAGAGCCAGTAGCATTGCGCCACCGCGGCAGGGGCGGCAGGTCGCTCATCCCTCGTCGCACAGGCAGGCAGTGCGCCTGCGAGCGCGACGAAGACGATCGAAATCCAAAGCGCGCGTGAGGTGATCATCATTCTCGCTCCAAACCAGCTACCGCCGCCAAGAGCAAGGCAATTCGTGAGGCTCGATTGGGCTGGGCAACGCGCGCGGTTTGCGGCGTTCGTCTGATCGTCCATCCAACACAGAGCTAACTATTTCTGCACGGCCAGAGACAACCCGCGGCCAGGCGCGCGTGTGGCGGCAGATTGGCCCGCAAGCGCGCGTCTCTGTTTGGTCGTCGCGCGTGAACGAGCCCAGAATTCAGCAACTTGCGAAATCGCTGTGAGAACCCGGTTCGCGAGACCAGATGAGTGGTGG
>CAYXQB010000222.1:0-5640 GCA_964466435.1 uncultured Flavobacteriaceae bacterium
CTACCAGACGCTGGCCGCGGTCGGCGAAGTGCTGGCGGAATACAACAAGACGACGATCGAAGTGTCCGGCCACACGGACTCGACCGGCGCGAACCAGTACAACCAGGACCTCTCGCAGCGCCGCGCCAACGCGGTCGCCTATGTCCTCGCGCAGAACGGCGTGATGCCGCAGCGCATGTACGTTATCGGCCTTGGCGAAACGCGGCCTGTCGCCTCGAACGCAAATGCTGCCGGCCGCGCGAAGAACCGCCGCGTCGAAATCCAAATCGTTCCCTACACGTCGTAAAGAACGAGCATACGCATCAACGCCGCCGGCTCACCCCGGCGGCGCTTCTATTTCAAGGCAGCCTCAATAGCTTGGCTCAACTCCGCCGCCTGCGGTTCGGTGCGCGAGCCGAAAGTGCCCGCAAGGTTGCCGTCCTTGCCGATCAGGTACTTGTGAAAGTTCCAGCGCGGCACCGCTGCCTCACCGAGTTCCTTCGCGATCCACTGATAGAGCGGATGCGCCGCCGCACCGACGACGTGCTCCTTCTTCGTCAGCGGAAAGTCGACGCCGTAGCGCACCTCGCAGAACGTCTTGATCTCGCTCTCCGAGCCCGGCTCCTGCGCCCCGAAATCGTTCGACGGCACGCCCAGCACGACAAGTCCCTTGTCGCGATAAGCTTGCCACAGAGCTTCGAGCCCCTTGTACTGCGGCGTCAGCCCGCAAGCGCTTGCCGTGTTCACGAGCAGCACGGCTTTGCCTTTGAACGTGGTCATCGGGAGTGGCTTGCCTTCAATAGAGGTGAAGGAAAAGGCATGGGCATTGCTCATCGAGGCCTCCTGAACGGGTGGGTTAACGAGTTGTAAACACTTGGGCGCCGACACTCAAAACAAGGGAGAATCGGGGAAAATATGCCGCGTCTGGACCTCATCGTCGTGCCGGGAGTAGCGCTCCTGGCCGGAATAGTAATCGGCGCGGTCCTTTACCGCTTGGGCGTCACCGACGCTGTCGGCGCGATGCTGGTCGCTGGCTTCATTGCCGTCGTGGCCTCCTATTGCGACCTAATCCTCGATCGCACGAGCGAACGCGCGCGCACCCAATCGACGATCGACCATATGCGCGTCGATGCCGATCTCACGCGCCGCGCCGTTATCGAGTTGAAGCAGCATATGGATGCGAGCATCGCGCTCAAGGGCGAGCGTATGGCGAGCGAAGTGAAAGTGCTTGAGTCGCTTGTGCGCAACCTCGCCGAAGGTATCGCCGGTCGCTCGAAGCAAGTCACCCCGGCAGCGGGCGAAACCGCAACCGTTGCCGCGCGCACCCCAACCGACGCGCCAGCCGACATCATGCTCGACACGGTCCGCCGCTCGCTGGAAGAGAACCGGATCGACATCTACCTGCAGCCGGTGGTGAGCCTGCCCCAGCGCAAGGTTCGCTTCTACGAAGCATTGACGCGCCTGCGCGCCGCCGACGGCACGATCATCATGCCCTCGCAGTACATGCAGGTTGCCGAGCCCGCAGGTCTGATGTCGGTGGTGGACAATGTGCTGCTGTTCCGCTGCATCCAAATCCTGCGCAGCCTCTCGAACAAGGCACAAGACATCGGCGTCTTCTGCAACCTGTCGCGCGAGACGCTGCAGGATCAGATCTTCTTCGCCCACTTCATCGAGTTCATGCAGCAGCACAAGGAACTTGGTGGGACACTCATCTTCGAAATCTCGCAAGAGACGCTGGAGCAGGGCACGCCCGCCGAAATCGCGAACCTCAGTCAACTTGCCGACCTCGGCTTCACGTTCTCGATGGACAAGGTCACCACGCTCGACATCGACTTCGCCAGCGCCCGCGCGCGTCAAGTGCGCCACTTCAAAGTCCCGGCAAGCCTGCTGCTGGCGGATCCCGCAAAGTCCGGCGCGCGCGTCCACCCGGGAGACCTCAAAGAACTCCTGGCCCGCTTCGGCCTGAACCTCATCGCCGAGCGCGTCGAGCACGAGCGCGACGTGATCCGCCTGCTCGACCACGACGTCGACTACGGTCAAGGCTTCCTCTTCGGCGAGCCGCAACAAATCCGTGACACGCTTCTGGGCCAGCGCCAGCAACGCCACGTGCCCCAAATCGCCCCGCCGCCGCAACGTCTGCGCGCGGTCAAACGCGCCTGAACAGCGCATTGTAGAGAGAGCGCGCGCCCCTTAGTCTTGGCGCCATGATCGATCTGACGATGAAGACGAGCGTCATGGCAGCGCTCCGCCAAGGCGACATGAAGCGCGCGACCGAACTCGCGCTCGACGCGCTGGAGCAAGGCCAGAAAGACGCGCTCTACCTAAACCTTCGCGCGCAGCTTTTCGAGCTGCACGGTCGCAATCGCGAAGCGATGGCCGACCTCGAAGCCGCCCACGCGCTCGAGCCGCGCAACACCGGCGTGCTCGAAGCGCTCGGCCTCCTGCGTTTGCGCGTCGTACAACCCGTTGGCGCACGCGACGCGTTCCAGCGCATTGTCGAAATCGCGCCCGACTATGCGCACGGGCATTTCTGTTTAGGTCTTGCGCACGAAGTGTTGGGCGATCTCGCGCGCGCCGATGCGTGCTTCAAACGCGCCGACGCGATGGAGCCCGGTCGCTCGCAAACGCTCGCCCGCATCGCCTCGCTCGCCGCCCGCCAAGGCGCGTGGGATGACGCACGCCGCTATGCGGACCTGGCGCTTGCCCGCAATCCACAGGACTTCGACGCGGCGCTCGTGCTCGCCGGTGCGGATTTCGGCGAAGGCAAAACGGCGCAGGCAATCGAGCGCCTGCGTCCGATCGCAACGGATGCAGGCGCACCGCCCGAAGTCCGCGCCAACGCGGCGAGCATTCTGGGCGACGCTCTCGACGAACAAGGCGACTTCGGCGCGGCGTTCGACGCTTACACGAACGCTGGCGCACTCTTCGTTCAGGCCTACACGCCCCAATTCGCCAACCGCCAAAGCGCCTACGAGCAGGTGAGCGAGTTGCGCGCCGAGTTTGCGGCAATGACGGCATTTCCGATGGGCGCACCTGCGCCCGCATCGACGAACGGCGAAACGGGCCACACCTTTCTGGTTGGCTTTCCGCGCTCCGGCACGACGCTGCTTGAGGCGATCCTGACTGCCAACCCGCGCGTCGTCTCGACCGAGGAGCGCGATCACCTCGGCGAGGCGTCGAGTCTCCTTGAAGGCCCGGGCGTCATCGCGAAGTTCGGCCGCATGTCCGAAGTCGACGCCGGCCGCTTCCGCCGCGCCTACTGGGAAAGCGTGGCGGGCTGCGGCGCGAACGTCGCCGGCCGTGTGTTCCTCGACAAGCTGCCGTTGAACACGATTAAGCTGCCGCTGATCCGCCGCCTCTTTCCGAACGCCAAAATCGTCTTCGCGCTCCGCGACCCGCGCGACGTGGTGCTGAGTTGCTTTCGGCGCCGCTTGGGGCAGAACCCGTCGATGTTTGAACTGCTGACGCTCGAAGGCGCAACCCGCTTCTACGGCGCCGTGATGGACCTCTTCGAAACCTACACGACCAAGCTCGCCCTTGACGTGACCTATGTGCGCTACGAAGACGTGGTCGCCAACCTGGAAGGCGAAGCCCGCCGCCTCTGCGCCGTCATGGGCGTCGACTGGGCGGACGAAATGAAGAACTTCATGCAAACCGCACGCCTCTCTGCCACGCCAAGCGGCCTGCAAGTAAAGAAAGGCCTGTACGAGACCGGCGCTGGTCAATGGAAGAGTTACGACCGCCACCTGAGCAGCGCGATTCCCGCGCTCGCGCCATGGGTGCGACGCTGGGGCTACGACAAGACCGCATGAAGATCATCTCCGGCCTGCGCGAACTCGCATCGACTTACGACCTGCTCGTTTGCGATATCTGGGGTGTCATTCACAACGGGCGCCAAGCTTATCCCGGCGTCGTCGATACACTGCGCCGCTTCCGCAAGAACGGCATCGTTCTCTTGCTCTCGAACGCGCCGCGTCCGAACGCACCCATCCGCGAACAGTTGGCCAGCCTCTCGGTCGGCGCGGACGCCTACGACGAGCTCGTCACCTCCGGCGACCTCACGCGCCGCGTGCTCGCTGCGCGCGCACCGCTGAAGATCCACCGTGTCGGCCCCGACCGCGATGGGCCGCTGTTCGAAAATCTGGCCGTCCACCTCGTCGCTATGAAAGACGCGGACGCCATCGTCTGCACCGGCCCGTTCGACGACACGAATGAAGGCCCGGACGACTACCGCGAATACTGGCACGATGCGCTCGCACGCCGCCTTCCGTTCTACTGCGCGAACCCCGATCTCGTCGTGCAGCGCGGTGACAAGATGATCTACTGTGCCGGCGCGCTTGCACAGCAGTACGAAAGTCTGGGCGGCGAGGTGCTCTATCTCGGTAAGCCGCACGCGCCTGCTTACGCGCTCGTCGCCGAACGGCTTCGCGAAGGCGTTGGGCGCGATATCCCGCGCGAAAAGTGGCTCGCCGTCGGCGACGGTCTTAAGACCGATATCCTCGGCGCAACCCGCGCCGGCATCGATTCGCTGCTCATCACCGGCGGCATCCACGAAACCGAACTCGCCCACGACGACGGCACGCCCGATCCTGCGAAGATCGAACGCGTTTTCGCGAGTCAGAACCTGAAGTCCGTAGCGGCCATGCGGCGCTTGCTCTGGTAACGCCGCCCCGCATAGATTGCGCGCGAACTCAATCTCCCCGCACAAGAAGGACAACGCCGCCATGACAAACGGCTACTTCATCGAAGACCTGAAGACGGGCATGTCCGCCTCCTACGGCAAGACGATCACCGACGCCGACATCGTGCTGTTCGCGGGCGTTTCCGGCGACACCAACCCCGTCCACCTCGACCAAGAGTTCGCGGCCAAGACGCCGTTCAAGGCGCGCATTGCGCACGGCATGCTGTCGGCAAGCTTCATCTCGACGGTCATCGGCACGAAACTGCCGGGCCCCGGCGCGATCTACATGAGCCAAAATCTGCGCTTCAAAGCGCCGGTGAAAATCGGCGACACGGTGCAGACGACCTGCACGATCACGGAGATCATCGCTGAGAAGCGCCGCATCGTGCTCTCGACGATTTGCAAAGTCGGCGAAACGGTCGTGATCGAGGGCGACGCTCTCATCATGGTCCCCTCACGCGGCAAGTAAGAGATCGAAGCGCCGGCCGCATGCAGATTTTCCGCCACTACGAGAACCTGCCCACGGCCGCCCGCGGCGCGACCGTTGCGATCGGCAATTTCGATGGCGTCCACCTGGGCCACCAAGCACTGCTGAAACACGCGAAAACGCTGAGCGACAAGCTCGGCGTCCTCGTGTTCGAGCCGCATCCGCAGGAATTCTTCAAGCCGGGTGGCGAGCGCTTCCGCCTAACCCCGTTCCGCGCCAAGGCAAGACTGCTCGAACGGTTCGGCGTAGATGCGCTCTATGCGCTCCACTTCGACGCCGCTTTCGCCGCATTGAGCGCCGAAGATTTCGTCACAAAAGTCCTCGCGCAAGGCCTTGGCGTGAAGCACATCGTGGTCGGTCAAGATTTCCAATTCGGCAAGGGCAGGGCCGGCAACATCGAGTTCTTGAAGACGCGCGGCCGCGAACAGGGTTTCGCCGTCTCGACGTTCGATCTGGTCGGCGCGGGCCCGCAAGCGAAAATCTCCTCGACCCG